>NZ_JBMDKO010000041.1:0-45677 GCF_057809755.1 Pseudomonas sp. FG13 | reverse complement strand
GCTGAAGGTGGTTCGGATCGCTTGATCGAGAATCGCGTTGCTGAAGGTGGTTCGGATCGTTTGATCGAGAATCGCGTTGCTGAAGGTGGTTCGGATCACCTGACTCAGAATCGCGCATGACCTGCCGCCCTGCTCTGCCCGACAAAAGCCCGGTCTTATCCACCGGGCTTTTTTCATGGTCGCCGTTCGCCAGGCTCTGTGTGAAAAGCTTTGAGTATCAAGGCTTTCATACAGAGCCTAGCGTCCCGCCGACCGCGCCATGCACCGCTGATAGCGCTCGTCCACCCGCTTGGCAAACCATGCAGTGGTCAGCTTGCGGGTGATTTTCGGGCTCTTGAGTACGATCCCCGGCAACACCGCACGAGGTAACGGCTTACCCTCGGCCTTTTCAGCCAGTTCGAAGACGCGCTTGTAGAGTTTACTGTCCTCGAATGCCAGGCTGTCGCCCTGCTCCAACTGATCGCGAATGGTCGGGTTACGCATTCCCAACGATTTCCCAAGCGTGCGCACCGCCAGCTCGGTGCTGCCGGGCATGATGGAGTCATGCTGGATCAGGTCACCGTCGAGGGCGAGAGAAATGCCTGAGGCGCGACTCACGGCATGCTGGAACGCCGCGTTGCGGCTGGCGTACCAACCGGCATTGAAATCGGCGAAGCGATACAGCGGCTCGGTGTAGCTCACCGGATACCCCAGCAAATGCGCAATGCCGAAGTACATCCCACCGCGCCGGCTGAACACTTCCTGGCGAATCGACCCCTCCACCGTATAAGGATAATGTCGGGCATTGGCCTGGGCGAAGGCGATACTGACCTGCATCGGCCCGCCGGTGTGCACCGGGTTGAAACCGTCGAACAACGTTTTGCCCAACGGCACCATGCCAATGAAATCATCGAAAATGCCGCTCAGCTCCTTTTCGCTGCGCACCGCGGCGAGCCGGTCGCTGTAACTCTTGCCGTTGGATGAACGCACCTGGAGTGCGCCGCTGACCAATAGCCCGGGAATATGCAACTTCGCCGCACGGCGATCGATTTCCTGCCGGGCAATCTTGCCCAGTCCCGGCACCGTGGGGTCGGCCTGGAATGTCGACTCCTGCTCAGCGACAGCCAGTACCGAACAGATATTCTGCGTCGTAGGCGGGATCTGCTGCGCGGTTAACGCATCATAGATATCCGTGGCCCAGCCTTCGCGATCCGCGGTCTTGGCCGGCAACAACCGCACGATCTGCGCCTTGACCTCGGCGGGCTGGCGCTCGGGCTCCTGGACCTGACGACTGCCACAACCGGCCAGGACCAGCAGCGCCGGGAGAATGAACAACCATCGATTGAAAGGCATAGGGCTCCATCAGGTTTGTACTCCAGAGCACCATACGATCAAAAGCTGGGACAGGCTATATTCCGTCGTTTGCCACACGGATAAAACCGGCTCGGTAACCACCGGAAAACCCATGTGGGAGCCCGGCTTGCCCGCGAAGACGGTGGCACACACAACATCAATGCAAACTGACCCACCGCTATCGCGAGCAGGCTCGCTCCCACATGGGATCTGGGGTGGATTCGAGTTCGGTGAACACCCTTAAACATTGTGGGAGCGAGCCTGCTCGCGATGACGGCGGCACAATCAACATCGATGCAAACTGACCCACCGCTATCGCGAGCAGGCTCGCTCCCACAAGGGATCTGCGGTAGATTCGATGTCTGTGAACACCCTGAAGCACTGTGGGAGCGGGCTTGCTCGCGATGACGGTGGCACACAAAACATCGATGCACGCTGACCCACCGCTATCGCGAGCAGGCTCGCTCCCACAGGGGAATGGTTGGATCAGATGCCGCTCAGTGCCAGGTCCATCGCAAAGTAGGTGAAGATCAAATCCGCTCCCGCCCGTTTGATCGCGCCAAGGCTTTCTCGCACCACTCGGGCTTCGTCAATGGCGCCGGCCTGGGCGGCGAATTTGATCATCGCGTATTCGCCACTGACCTGATACGCCGACAACGGCAGGTTCGACGCCTGGCGAATGTCACGGATGATATCGAGGTAGGCGCCGGCCGGCTTGACCATCAGCGCATCGGCGCCTTCCTGTTCATCGAGCAGGGATTCGCGCAACGCTTCGCGACGGTTCATCGGGTTCATCTGGTAGCTCTTGCGGTCGCCCTTCAACGCGCTGCCGCCAGCCTCACGGAACGGGCCATAAAGCGCCGAGGCGAATTTGGTGGAATAGGCCATGATTGCCGTCTGGCTGAAGCCAGCTTCATCCAGCGCCTTGCGAATCGCCTGGACCTGCCCATCCATCGCCGCGGACGGAGCGATGACATCGGCACCGGCGCGGGCCGCTGCCACGGCTTGCCGGCCCAGGTTGAACAGGGTCAGGTCGTTGTCCACTTCATGCCCATGAAGCACGCCGCAATGACCATGATCGGTGTATTCACAGAAACACGTGTCGGACATCACAATCATTTCCGGCACAGCGTCCTTGCAGATCGCGGCCATGCGCGACACCAGGCCACGCTCGTTCCAGGTGTCGCTGCCGTCGCTGTCCAGATGATGGGACACGCCAAAGGTCATCACCGACTTGATACCAGCACGGGCATATCGCTCGATCTCGCCAGCCAGTTTCGACTCAGGAATGCGCACCACGCCCGGCATGCTCTTGATCGGCACGAAGTCATCGATTTCTTCTTCGACGAAAATCGGCAGGACCAGGTCGTTCAACGTGAACTCGGTTTCCTGGAAAAGACTGCGCAGGCTGGCATTACGACGCAGGCGGCGTGGACGTGCTTCGGGGAACTGGCTGGACATGGGACTCCTGGGCAAATGGGGGGCAATCACAGGGGGCCAAAGCTTATGCCTTGGCCACCCCGGGTACAAACGACACCTGGAAAACAGTGTGTTACCGGCAGAGCAATAATCCGCTTACACGCTCAGCGAACCGTTGATACAAGTCAGTGCCCTTGAGCCGCACACCGCTCTGCTCACTCGGGAATCTTCAAACCCCGGACCACGGCCGGCCGCGCCAGGAAGCGCTCCAGCACCCGCGTCACGTTGGGGAAGTTCTGGATCCCCACCAGATCGCCGGCCTCATAGAACCCGATCAAGTTGCGCACCCATGGGAACGTGGCAATGTCGGCAATGGTATAGCGCTCACCCATGATCCAGTCGCGCCCTTCCAGGCGACCATCGAGTACCTTGAGCAAACGCCTGCTTTCCTCGACATAACGGTCGCGAGGACGCTTGTCCTCATAGTCCTTGCCAGCGAATTTATTGAAGAAACCCAGCTGCCCGAACATCGGCCCGATACCGCCCATCTGGAACATCAACCACTGAATCGTCTCGTAGCGCGCCGCCGATTCCTGGGCCAGCAGTTGACCGCTCTTGTCCGCCAGGTAAATCAGAATCGCCCCGGACTCGAACAACGCCAACGGCTGGTCCCCCGGACCATGGGGATCGAGAATCGCCGGGATCTTGTTGTTCGGGTTGAGTGAGAGGAATTCAGGGGAGAACTGATCGTTGCTGCCAAAGTCCACTTTGTGGGGTTCGTAGGGCAGGCCGATCTCCTCCAGCATGATCGAGACTTTCACGCCGTTGGGGGTTGGCAGGGAGTAGAGCTGGAGCCACTCGGGGTATTGGGCGGGCCATTTCTGGGTGATGGGAAATTGGGGCAGATTGGGCATGGGAGCTCCATGGCGGAAGGGAAATGCTGGAGCATAATTCAGGATCGGGTGGATGGCATCAGGAAATGCCACCCTCCTGACGGTCACAGAATTCACGCAGGCCGTTATTAATTTCGCAACATCCTGTCGTTAATGTTCATGCCATCTCATGGAAGAGAGCCGTGGCAGGATCGAACCAAAGGGCTTCAGGAGACTCAGAGCAATGCCCCGAGGAATCGAAGCGGCGTAACGACAAGGAAAACATCCGAAGCCAAGGCTTCGCGGTGCCAGGGTTTGTCAGCCTGACTCGAAGCCTGACTCGAGACAGCCGAAGAACATAATCCGATGATCAACCCACTGAAGTTCACCCGACACCTCCAACGCCGTTCATGGCTGATCCTGCCGACGCTGCTCGTGATCTGCGGTCTGGCGTTGTCGCTGGAGTCCAGCGTCAGTCGCGCCCAGCCAGTCGACGGCATCCAGACCCTGGTGTTCCTGCGCCACGCCGAAAAACCCGCCGGCGGCCTGGGCCAACTCAATTGCCAGGGTCTCAATCGCGCCATCGACCTGGCCACCCTGTTGCCGCAAAAGTTCGGCAAGGCCGACTACGTATTCGCGGCCAACCCGACCCGCAACGTTGAGGAAGGCGAGCGGGATAACTCCTATAGCTATATTCGCCCGCTGATGACCATCAGCCCCAGCGCGATCAAACTCGGCTTGCCGGTCAATATCGAGTACTCGGCCAACGACACCAGCGCCCTGGCCGACGAATTGCTGCACGACAAGTACCACAACGCCACCATCTACACGGCCTGGTCCCACGGCTATCTGCCGGAACTGATCAACAAGGTGGCTGGCGAGGCCGTGGGCAAGAAGCAGACCATTGCCGAAGACTGGGAATCGGGGGATTTCGATTCGATGTACGTACTGACCCTGACCTGGCACAACGGCAAGGCCAGCCTCACCAGCCAGAGCTACAAGCAGGGCCTGGATAACAGGCAGGAGACCTGTCCGACGTAAGCGGCAGGCATCGTAGGAGCTGGCGAAGCCGCGATCTTCTGATTTTGATCTTTCGCTTGAGGCTCAATTGTCAGTGGAGAGATCGCAGCCTCGTTGCACTCGACAGCTTCTACAGGACGGAGCCCGGCGCAAGCGCCCTCACCACAGCAAGCGTCCTCGCCACAGGGTATGATGCGTCTACATCCCTACTGCCCGGACCTTCTCCATGTCTTTATCTTCTGCCGCTCCCGTTCGGGGCTGGTCGTTCTGGTGGAAACCCGCCCTGTTCCTGCTGGTGGCTTGCGTCGGCCTGTACTACGTCAAATGGTCGCCCTACTACCTCAAGGCGTTTGTCGCCGCCGATAACCACAGCATCGGCGGTTCGATCCTCAACGATGCACAGACCACGCCGCTGATGGCCGCGCTGACCTACGCCAAGGTGTATTTCCTGGCGATCTGGAAAGCGGCGGTGCTGGCGGTGATCCTGGGCTCCCTGTTGCAGGTACTGATTCCCCGTGACTGGCTGTTGCGCCTGTTCGGCCAGGCCGGCTTTGCCTCGACTCTGCGCGGCGGGCTGTTCGCCCTGCCCGGCATGATGTGCTCATGCTGCGCGGCGCCGGTGGCGGCCGGCATGCGTCGGCAGAATGTCTCGGTGGGCGCGGCGCTGGCCTTCTGGATCGGCAATCCGGTGCTCAATCCCGCGACCCTGGTCTTCATGGGCTTCGTGCTGGGCTGGGGCTTCACCGCCCTGCGACTGGTGGCGGGCATTGTGCTGGTGTTTGGCGTGTCGATGGTGGCCCAGCGCATCGCCCGGCCCGACGTGTTACCCGAGGCGGCCGTCGAAGCCGTGACCGAGGCCAGCGCGGTCGATGCGCAGCCTTTCCTGGCGCGTTGGGGACGGACCTTGTGGCAATTGTTCTGGAGCACCATTCCAGTCTATGTGCTGGCTGTGCTGGTCCTGGGCGCCGCACGGGTCTGGCTGTTTCCCCATGTCGATGGCGCCATGGCCGACAGCCTGGTCTGGCTGGTACCGCTGGCTGTTGTCGGCACGCTGTTCGTGATTCCCACCGCGGCGGAAATCCCTATCGTTCAAACGATGATGACCCTGGGCATGGGCACCGGACCGGCCGTGGCGTTGCTGATGACACTGCCGAGCATCAGCCTGCCGTCGCTGCTGATGCTGCGCAAGGATTTCGATGCCCGGGTGCTGGTGACCGTGGCGCTGTTGACCATGTTGGTCGGCATCGTCTGCGGGTTGATCGGAGCGGTGTTGCTTTAAGGTTTCAAGCCTGACATCACCGCCGGATGATCCACCGCTATCGCGAGCAGGCTCGCTCCCACAGGGGATTGGCAGTGGACGCCTGATCTGAAATAACCCAGAAACCTTGTGGGAGCCGGGCTTGCCCGCGATGGCGGCGGCACAGCCAACATCAATGCAAGCTGGCCCAACGCCTTCGCGAGCAAGCCCGCTCCCACAGGGCTTGCGGTGCGCCTGACCCGGGGTTCATCCTGTCCGGGCGGCGCGCTCACGCAGATACTCGAGCACAGCCGCCTGCTCCCCCGCAAACTCGATCCGACTCCCCTTCTTTTCCCGCTGGAACACGTACATCGGGTCGTAATATTCACGCAGCAACCCGTCGATCCAGCCACGATGCAAGTCGACAGCCCCGCTATCGGCCTGCTCGGCCAAGGCGGCTTCCATGATTGCCATCAGGCGCCGATGACGGTCGCCCCCCAGGCGCTTGTGGATGTTGTTCAAACTCGCCAGCAACCGTTCGGAAAACAGCGAGAACCCTTCCTCGCCATATACGGCGACAAATTCGGCGCTCAGGTTGATGACGTAATCACGGAGAATCCGCTCGACCCGTCGTTCCACACTGTCTTCAAGCCAGACCACCGGGACCTGTTGCATGCGCTGGTACAACGGCAACGGTAACGCGCAGCTGCCGACCATGCGGCTTTCATCTTCCAGCACGAAATGCTCGATACCGGCGGCGCGCTTCTTCAGCACATCCACGGCCAGGCGGTTCTCGAAATCGATGTTGGAAGGCTGCCCCGTGGCCCGCTTGCCGAAGCTGGAACCACGGTGATTGGCGTGACCTTCCAGGTCCAGTCCGTTGCCCAGCTGGATCAGCATCTCGGTCTTGCCGGTGCCGGTCATGCCGCCCAGCAAGACGAAATCACACTGGGCGACCGCCTGCTCGACAGTGTCCAGCAGGAACGTACGCATCGCCTTGTAGCCGCCGCCAACCCTGGGGTATTCGATGCCGGCTTCGTCCTTGAGCCATTGCTGGACGATCTGCGAACGCAGGCCGCCTCGAAAGCAATACAGAACTCCGTCAGGATGGGCCCGGGCGAAGTCGCTCCAGGCCTGGATGCGGTGCGCCTTGGTGTCGCCGGACACCAGCTGATGCCCCAGGACGATCGCCGCCTGCTGACCCTGTTGCTTGTAGCAAGTACCGACCCGCTGCCGCTCGATGTCCGTCATCAGCGGCAGATTGACCACGCCGGGAAAGGCCCCCTTGAGAAACTCGACAGGCGCGCGAGTGTCCATCATCGGCCGGTCATTGAGGAAAATGTCGCGGTAATCGGTAATGTCGTTGCTCATCAAGACACCTCGACCGCGTTGGTCTGTCGCTCGACCAACTCGCCAATCGGCTCCAGCGCAAAGCCCAGCTCCGCGGCTACCTGAAGAAACTCGCCTTCGCCTTGCGCCGTCACGGCGATCAACAGGCCGCCGCTGGTCTGCGGGTCGCACAGTACGCGCTTGTGCAGCTCCTGGACACGGCCGACCCTGCTGGCGTAACTGTCGTAGTTACGTAGCGTACCGCCTGGTACGCAACCCAGGTCCAGGTAGTATTCGACGCCCGGCAGGCGCGGCACCGCATCGTAGCGGATGCGTGCGGTCAACTGACTGCCATCGGCCATTTCCACCAGATGCCCGAGCAGACCGAAACCGGTGACGTCGGTCATGGCCGTCACGCCATCGAGCTTGCCGAAGCGGCTGCCGGGCTTGTTGAGGGTGCACATCCAATCCCGGGCCAGGCCAACGTCGGCGGCGCGCAATTTGCCCTTCTTCTCCGCCGTGGTAAGGATGCCAATGCCCAGGGGTTTGGTCAGGTAGAGGCGGCAACCGGCAGTGGCGGTGTCATTGCGCTTCATGTGGCGCTTTTGCACCAGTCCAGTGACAGCCAGGCCGAAAATCGGCTCAGGCGCATCGATCGAATGCCCGCCAGCCAAGGGTATACCAGCCTCGTCGCACACTGAACGCCCGCCACGGATCACTTCCCGTGCGATTTCCGGGGCCAGCACATTGACTGGCCAGCCGAGAATCGCAATGGCCATCAGCGGATCACCGCCCATGGCATAAATGTCGCTGATGGCATTGGTGGCGGCGATGCGGCCGAAATCGAAAGGATCATCGACAATTGGCATGAAGAAGTCAGTGGTCGACACCACCCCGCGCTCTTCGTCGATGGCATACACCGCGGCATCGTCCCGGGAGGCGTTGCCGACCCACAACTTGGGATCGAGGTTCTGCGCACCGCTGCCGGCCAGGATCACTTCCAGCACTTGCGGCGAAATCTTGCAGCCGCAACCGGCGCCGTGGCTGTACTGGGTCAGGCGAATGGGCTCGCTCATGGGCATACCTCCTATCAGTCAAGGTGAGCGATTCTAGCAGCAACGTCGATGCTCCAGTGCTCATGCCGCAATGGCCAGGGAAAACTGGTACGGGATGTGCAAACGTTTGCGAGCCCCATCAAGGCCTTCTGATCGGGCCATTTTCCTTACATCCAGGAACACGGGCTTCGGCCCGCACGAACAAGGACTTTCCATGCATTTCATTTCCCGGCGTCGCGCCGTGCCCGGCGTATTCGCAGCCTCCCTGCTACTGACCACCGTTACCGGATTACTCAGCACTGCAACCCACGCCGCACCCGCCGAGGCGTCTGCCCAGGGCGAAGCCCTGAGCCCCGAAGCCACTGCGCCAAAAAAAGGCGCCTACCTGTCGGATTGGTACAATCAGAACCTGACGATCATCGGTAGCAAGGACATCAGCTTCGGCCCGCAACCGGTCGACGATGTCTACCTGGAGTATGAATATTTCGGCCGCAAGGGGCCGTTCGAACTGTACGGCTACGTCGACATTCCGAAAATTTTCGACATCGGCAACAGCCACGACAAAGGCGCATGGGACCACGGCTCGCCGCTGTTCATGGAGCACGAACCGCGCATTTCCATCGACTACCTGGCAGGCCGCAGCCTGGCCATCGGGCCGTTCAAGGAATGGTATGTGGCGTTCGACTGGATCTACGACCACGGCAGCAACAGCGCCAATCGCGGTAACACCTTGTACAGCGGACTGGGCACCGACATCGACACCCATTCCAGGGTCAACCTGTCGGCCAACTTCTACGGTCGGTATCAATGGGAAAACTACGGTGCCAGTAATGAATATTCCTGGGATGGCTACCGCGCCCAACTCAAGTACATCGTGCCGATCAGCCGGTTCAGCAACGGTGCATCCCTGACTTACATCGGCTTCACCAACTTCGATTTCGGTTCGGATCTGCACAAGGACAATCCGGCGCGCACCGCCAACGCCACGGTTGCCACCAACGTATTGCTGTACTCCTTCACCCACCTGCGCTTCACCCTGGTGGGCCGTTACTTCCACAACGGCGGCAACTGGGAAGACGGCAGTGAGCTGAACTTCGGCGATGGCAACTTCCGCGCCCGCTCCGATGGCTGGGGGTACTATGCTGGGGTAGGTTATCAATTCTGATCGGGGGCATTGGCGATGGAATTTTCGTTCATCGCGAGAATCACTTGAACATCAACCGCGTGCTCAACAGGAGACTGCCGATGCCCCTTTCCCCCGCCGCTGCCGACAGCACCCACCTGGATTACGGCCTCGACACGCTGTTCGGTCGGGAAACCAAAAGCGTCGACTGTCAGTTCGATGTCAAACGCCTCGATGACGGTGAGCCGCCATGGTTCGCGCTGCACATCCGGCCACCGCTGCCGGAGGATCTGGAGAAGGCCCAGATCGTGGTGTTCACTGCCGAGGGGCGGCGGATCAGTGGGATCGTCCGGCGCGCCGAGCGCCTGGCCGATGGCAGCCTGCAGCTGGATGTCGAGCCTGACTGACGCGTCTGGAAGCCTTCGCAGCACTGGAGTCCGGCGCGATGCCCGTGGGATGATCGGCTTCCAAACACGCCCTCCACGCCGAGAGTTTCAATGTCATTGCTGAGAAAACACACTGCTGCACTGTTGCTGACAGCCGTTGCCAGTCTGGTTGTCGTGCCTGCCTATTCGGCCCCGGCTAAAGCCGCCGGCGATCTGCCGGCTCAGAAAGTATCGATGCTGGGTGGCAAATTTGTCTTTACCTTGCCCAAGGGTTTCACCGCGACTGCCCTGCCTGCCGGCGATGCCGCCCAGGGCACGGCAGGGGCGACGGGGACCATGTACAGCAATGCCACCAGCAGAACCGTGGTGATCACGGCTGAAAACACCATCGTCAATGGTGCGAAGGTGAAGGATGACGATGCTGCGTTTCTCGACACGACCATGGCCGGCTTCGCCGCCCAGCGAAGCAAAGCCTTGCCGGATGCCAAGATCCTCAGCGAAAAAAGCCTGGCCCTCAAAGGCAGTGGCCTGGGCCTGCGTCAACTCGACACCAGCGCCACCCAGGGCGGCGGGCCGACCCTCGACACCACATTGCTGGGAGCCTCCGGCACACGCATGGCCGTGGTGCAGATCATCTCCCGGGCCAGTGACAAGAACGGTCATGAAGCGTTGGTGAAACAGATCGCCAGCGGCAAGTGATGGCCTGGGCGCGGAGTGCCTGAGGGACCGCGTTGCTTCATTCGCGAGCGAGCCCGTTCCCACAGGGGGGCTTCGGTGTGACATGAATCCTGCGAAGGCCTGAACCCAGGAGTGGGAGCGGGCTTGCTCGCGAAGGCGGTGGGTCTGCCTGCCTTGATGTTGGATGTGCCGACGTCATCGCGAGCAGGCTCGCTCCCACAGGGTTTTGCGGTGGGCATAAATCGTGTGAACGCCCGGGAGCAAATGTGGGAGCGAGCCCGCTCGCGATAGCGTCAGCCCATGCAACAGAGATTCAACCTGAAACCGCTAGGGATTGAGCCGCTCCAACCAGGCCCGCAGGTCCTGCGCTTCCAAGGCACTGATGGTATGCCCGACACCCGGATAGGCATGAAACTCCGGCTCCAGGGCCAAGGTCTTCAGGAACGTGTCGGCTTCGGTGCCATCGTGGTAGGGGATGATCGGGTCTGCCGTGCCGTGGCCGATGAACACCGCCAGCGACCGCCGCGATTCGTCGGGGGTCAGCTCGGCTTGCAGCACGGACAGAACCCGCCCGCCCATCGCCGCGATACCACCGACGGCTTCGGGGTGTCGCAGGGCGACTTCGTAGCTCATCATCGCGCCCTGGCTAAAGCCCACCAGATAGACCTGGCTGGCATCCGTCGGGTATTTGGCCCGGGCCTTTTCGATGAAATCCAGCAGCATCTGGCCGCTGGCCTTCAAGTCCGAGGTGTCGCCGTCATAGGCGCCCTCGCCCCGCTTCGCAAACCACTGGTAATGACCGGTCTCCATGGTCTTCGGCGCCCGCACCGAGAGGTAGTTGTAGTGTTGGGGCAGCTCGTCCCTGAGCTCGAACAGATCCTGTTCGTTGCTGCCGGAACCATGCAGGAATATCACCAGCGGCCGGTCCCTGGCCTGCTCGTCGGCCTGGGCCAGATAACTGAGTGGCAAGTCCGTGTGCAGCGAGGGCTGGGCCTGCAACCCGGACGAGACCAGCAACAGGAACAGGGCGAACGCTTTGAACATTGATCTTCCTCCATCATTCGATAGCCCATGGCAAGGGCCGTACGGTGAGGTAGACAGCACTTTTCAGTCGTTGGTCAATTTCCCGGTGCGTATCGGCTCACGTCCCGCCACTTTCGCCTGCCAGATCCCGGGCTGGGTATAACGCCCACGGTCCAGGGCGAACAGCACGCCGCTGGTGCCGGCCCGTACCGTGGTAACCCGATCATCCAACGGGTCGACCACTTCGAACAAGGGGTCGCCCCGCTCCACCCATTCACCCGCCTCGCGCAGGAAACTCACCACGCCATGGTGCGGCGCGAACAGGTACTCGGTGCCCTCGAAAGGAAATCCTTCACAGCATTGGGCTGGCACCGACGGCCAATCGCCGCCGATAAAACCCTGCTCGGCGAGAAACCCGAGGATGGCCTCGCAATTGGCCTGGGCCTGATGCACCCGCGTGTCGCCCATGCTCCCCAGTTCCAGGGTGGTCGCCAGGTTGGCCGGCGGGATCGCCGCCTCGGGAAAAGCCCTGGCCAGACGCAACCAGGGGGTGGAGCAGGATTCGTCGAACGAACTGCCGCCGGAGTCCTCGCACAGCAACGCCACGCCGGCTTTCAACCGTGCAGCCAGGGAGCGCCACTGCGGCCATTGTTGCGGCAAGGCGTACAGATGAATGGCTGCCTCGAAATCGCAGTGCAGGTCGAGGGTGATATCGGCATCGCAGGCATGGCGCAGCAGGAGACGATGCAGGGCTTCGAGCTGCGAAGGGGCTGCCGGCAAATCGTCCAGGACCTGGAGCATGGTCTGGCGGATCAAGGTGATATTGGCCGCCGGATCGTCACCCAATCGGTCGCCGACACGTTGCGCCACCGGGGCGCTGAGCTCCACGAAGGAGCGGTTGAAGTTCTTGCCGCTGCCCAACTCGAAACGCCCCATGTGGGCGCTTTGCAGATGTTGATCCAGGCCGATGGGGTTGGCCACCGGCACCAGCTCGATCACGCCCTTGAGCAAACCCTGGGCCTCAAGCGCGTTGAGCCGTTGCTTCAGCTCCCAAGCCGTGCGCATGCCGGGCAACTCATCGGCGTGCAGGCTGGCCTGGATGTAAACCTTGCGTGGGCCATGGCCATAACGAAACACACTGAGCCGACGTTCGGTGCCGAGGTGGCTCCATGGCAGGGTATGGTCGATGCGTTGCATGAAATCTCCAGATACGAAAGCGCTCATCGCGCAGGGTAAAACAATCGCCCATGAAAAAGGTGGCCGACCGCGTCAACGGTGGGCCACCTTGGTTTCAACGATCAATGCCCGTAGATGTCGAAGGCGAAGTACTTGTCCTGCACTTTCTTGTACGTGCCGTTGGCACGGATTTCGGTGATGGCGGCGTTGAATTTCTCGGCCAGGGCCTGATCACCCTTGCGCACGGCAATGCCGGCACCGCCGCCGAAGTACTTCGGATCGTCGTAGGTTGGGCCAACGAATGCGAAGCCTTTGCCCGCATCGGTTTTCAGGAAGCCATCGTCGAGGTTGACCGAATCGGCCAGCATGGCATCGAGACGACCGGCGACCATGTCCAGGTTGGCTTCCTGCTGGGAGCCGTAGCGCACCAGGTTGATGCCCGCCGGCACCAGCACTTCGGTGGCGAAACGATCATGGGTACTGGCCCGCAGCACACCGACCTTCTTGCCCTTGAGTTCGGTCAATGGGTCCTTGATCCCGGAACCTTCCTTCATCACGAAGCGTGCCGGGGTGTGGTAGTACTTGATGGTGAAATCGACGTTTTTCTTGCGGTCGTCGGTGATGGTCATGGACGACAGGATCGCGTCGATTTTCTTCACCTTCAACGCCGGGATCAGGCCATCGAACTCCTGCTCGACCCAGACACACTTGACCTTCATCTGCTCACACAACGCATCACCGATATCGACATCGAAACCGGCCAGTTTGCCGTCAGGGGTCTTCATCGAGAAAGGTGGGTAACCGGCTTCGATCCCGAGGCGCAACGGCTGGGCGTCAGCGGCCATGGCCGACAAGGACAATACGGACAGTGCCAGGGCACCGAACATTGCTAGCTTCTTCATTTTTGCTCCTGAGTGCGCAGGTTTTTTATTGGCAGATCGTAGGCAGCGTTCGGTTGGCAAAAACCGAAGTGGCCGGGAGTCTAGAGGGGCACTCAGAGGGGAGATTGTGTTGAGGCGACAAATAGTTATAAAAATAACCAGGTGTGTCCGATGTCCTTGAAGTTTGCGAAAAACCTGACAGGACAACTGCTGTGGCGAGGGAGCAAGTCCCTTGCCACAGCAGATCGCTGCAAAAACTCAGCAGTCGCAGCTGACCGCCGTGTCCGCCACCCGCTCCACCAGGCCGGTCAGGCGAAAACCCTCGTCGAGCCAGCCCATGACACCGCCGATCATTTCCTTGACCGGATAGCCCAGGGTCGCCAGGCGGACCGCCGCCTTGTTCGCGCCGTTGCAGTGCGGCCCCGCGCAATAAACCACGAACAGCGTGTTTGTTGGATAAGCGGCCAGCGTCTGGGCGGTGAGCGAACGCGTCGGGATATTGATCGCGCCTGGCACATGACCGCGCTCATAGGCCAGGGCCCCGCGGACATCCACCAGCACAAAATCGACCTCGCCGGCCTGTTGGCTGGCATGAACGTCGGAACAATCTGTTTCGAACATCAGACGACGGCTGAAATGCTGCAAGGCAATGTCAGACGGAGCAGCAGGCACTTCGCTAACCGGGCTGGGCATTGTGGATACTCCAAGGGGGATGGGGGCGTAAGGAGACTTTATCCGCCCTATGCTAACCGCTAAAGTGGCGCACAAGACACTCAGTGGGAATTTTCCGCCAAATGCAGCCCTCCCCCGGCCTGGTCGCCGTCCTCGTCTATGACGGCTTGTGCACATTCGAATTCGGCGTTGCCGTCGAGATTTTCGGACTGGCCCGACCCGAATTCGATTTCCCTTGGTATGAACACAGGATCGTCGCCGTCGATGACGGCCCGTTGCGCGCCATGGGCGGCTTCCAGGTGCTGGCCGACGGTGGCATGGAGCTGCTGGATACGGCCCGGACCATCGTGATCCCCGGCTGGCGCAGTCGCAGCGAGCCACCGTCCGAGGACTTGCTGGAAACACTGCGCAAAGCCCATGCCCGAGGTGCGCGCCTGCTGTCGATCTGCTCCGGGGCATTCGTGTTGGCGGCCGCCGGGCTGTTGGACGGTCTGGGGGCCACGACCCACTGGCGCTACACCGATGAATTGGCCGAAAACTTTCCGGCCATCCTGGTAGATCCGGACGTGCTGTACGTGGATTCGGGCCAGGTCATCACCTCGGCCGGCAGTGCAGCCGGCATCGATGCCTGTCTGCATCTGGTGGCGCGAGACTTCGGCGCCCAGGTCGCCAACACCGTGGCGCGCCGACTGGTGATGCCGACGCAACGCACCGGCGGCCAGGCGCAGTTCATTCCGTCGCCGGTCAGCCGCACCCCGCGTAGCGATCTGTCCGGAGTCATGCAGTGGGCCCGTGAACACCTGCATGAGCCCCTCGGCGTGCGCGAACTCGCCAGCCAGGCGGCCATGAGCGAACGGACGTTCCTGCGCCGCTTTACCCAGGCCTGCGGGCTGTCGCCCAAGGCCTGGCTGCAGCACGAGCGCCTGGCCCGCGCCCGCGAACTGCTGGAAAGCACCCAGGACAAAACCGACAACATCGCGCAGCTGTGCGGCTACCGCTCGGTGGAAAGCTTTCGCGTGGCGTTCCGCAGCGTGGTGGGGCTGGCGCCGTCGGTGTATCGGGAGCGGTTTGGGCGGGGTGAAGCCAGATGATCAGCGATCAAAACTGGCGAGCACCGTTGTGAAGAGGAGATTTATCTGTGGCGAGGGGATAAATCCCCTCGCCACAAAATTGATGCAGCGGCGCCATTCGGATATCAACGCTTGCGCAGTAAATAGGTGTCCATGATCCACCCATTCGCCAACCGCGCCGCCTTGCGGGTACGCTCGATGTCATCGACCACATCCCCCAACCGACCGGCGATGAGCAGCTCATCCGGCGTCCCCAGGTAGGCGCCCCAATAAATATGCGTATCGGGATCGCTCACCTGGCGGTACGCATCCTCGGCATCGAGCATCACCACCACACTCACCGCATCCCCCACCTGGCCCGCCGCCAGCCGCCGCCCGGTGGTGATCTCCAACGCGCCGCCAATGCTGCTCAACGGTACTTTGTGTTGCGCCGCGAGGGCCTGGACGCTGGTGATACCCGGAATCACCTCGAACTCGAAAATGCAGCGCCCCGTCTCAAGAAGGGTCTGCAGGATGCGGACGGTGCTGTCGTACAACGACGGATCGCCCCATACCAGGAAGCCGCCGCACTGCCCGTCGGACAGTTCTTCATTGATCCATCTTTCGAAGGTCGCCTGCTTCGCACGGTTCAGCTCTTCGACACTGCCGGTGTAGTCCGGATCGCCGCGGTGGCGTTCGGGACTGCTGGCTTCAACGAAACGATAGGGACGATCAACGATGTAGCGCGCGCAGATGTCACGCCGCAGGTCCAGCAGTGTGTGCTTGGCGGGGCCCTTGTCCATGAGAAAAACCACATCCACCCGATTCAGGGCCTTCACCGCTTGCATCGTCAGGTAATCCGGATCACCGGCGCCGATACCGATGACTGAAAGCTTCTTCATGCCCGCAACTCCTGGGTGCGCAAGCGCCACACCCCGTTGAAACGCAACTCAAGGGAAGACAACGGTTCGACGTCGATCCGGTTGAAGGCGGCTGCAGGGCATTGCAACACGTTCATCAGGGCCGCCCGGATCACGAACGGATGAGTGATGGCCAGCAAGTGCCCCGGTTCATTTTCCAGGCTTGCCAACCAGTCCCCGACACGGCGGCACAGCCGGTCGATGGACTCACCGCCATGGGGAATCGCATGAGGATCATCGAGCCAGGCTTGCAGGTGTTCCGGTTCGGCCTGGAGCAACGCCTCGATGGATAACCCGCGCCACCGTCCCAGATCACAATCGGCCAGGGCCTGGACCACCCGGAATTCGTCGCCAAACAATGCCGCGGTCTGGCGGGTGCGCAGCTCAGGCCCGCACAGGACGTGCCCGACGTTTCGATACCCGTGACCAGCCTCCGGGCGCCTGGCGAGCCAGTCTGCGTCCAGTGATTCGTCCAGCGCGAAACGCGCCTGTTTCTGAGCGACGGTTCGGGCATGGCTGATCAAGGTCAGACGAGTGGCTTGCACGCGGGACGCTCACACTAACGGGGGTGGATACTGGGATATTTTCGTGTAGGCACCTTATATGAAATCAAATATCCGAGACAAAAAGTCGTTATGTCTGACACGGAAAAAAGCATTGGCTGACATACCACGCCATCCAAGCCTGGACCCCGCCCTACAGGACTTTCGCACCATTTTTGGGCATTTTAAACGAAACGTAAAAACCGCTGGACATGTAGTAGTCGCTACATAAATACTGTTTTCAGGAGTTATGAAAGATATTCAACACCCCATCCAGCAAGGAGCACGGATGCCGCCTCTCAGGGACCTTATTACCGATCCCGGCTTGATCTTGACGCCGTCGGAACGCAAGGTCGTACGTGCTCTGCTTGATCATTACCCGCGCAACGGCCTCGGTCCGATGTCGCGCCTGGCCGAACATGCCGGCGTCAGCGACCCGACCATCGTGCGGCTGGTCAAAAAACTTGGATTCGGCGGCTATGCCGAGTTCCAGGATGCGTTGCTGGTCGACATGGACCACCGACTGCGCTCTCCCCGCACGATGTTGCAGCCTCGGATCAAGTTGCAACAAGGTGACACCTGGAGCCAGTATCTGCTGGCCAGCCAGCGCAGCATCCTGGAAACCCAAGTCCTGACCCAGCCCGAAGACGTGCGCATTCTCGTGCAGTGGCTGCTCGACACCCGGCACCAGGTGCATTGCTTCGGCGGACGCTTCAGCAGCTTCCTCGCCCATTACCTGTTGAATCACCTGCGCCTGCTGCGGGCCGGCTGTTTTGCCCTGGAAGACAACGCCCAACTGCCGGATCGGCTGTTCGATGTGCAGCGCCAGGATGTGGTGCTGATTTTCGATTATCGTCGCTACCAGGCCCAGGCCCTTCGTGTTGCCAGCGCGGCCAAGGAACGCCATGCCCGAGTCGTGCTGTTCAGCGATATCTATGCCTCGCCATTGCGCGAACTGGCCGACCTGATTATCAGCGCGCCGGTGGAGTCAGTCTCAGCCTTCGATAGCCTGGTACCGGCACTGGCTCAGGTCGAAGCGCTGGTCGCCTGCCTGACGTTGCAATGCCCTGGCCTGGCCGAGCGCCTGGACGGTATCGATGCCTTGCGCACCGAGTTCAACACGCATCTGTTGGAGGAAAAATAAGGATGTTCTCGCTCCCTCACCGCTCCCCTCGGGATCTGCCGTTCACCCGCGACCACACGGCATTGCTGCTGGTCGACATGCAACGCGCCTGGCTGGAACCGCAGTTCGATGCGCACCTGGACACACCCGAGGCCGGCTATTTTATCCGCCGCGCCCGCCAGACTGTGATTCCCAACCAGCAACGGCTGCTCGACGGAGTGCGTGCAGCCCGGCAGAACGTGTTGCACACCCATATCGAAAGCCTCACCGCCGATGGCCGCGACCGCTCCCTGGACCACAAGCTGTCGGACATGCACTTGCCCAAGGGTAGCCCGCAGGCGCAGATCATCGCCGAGCTGGCGCCCCTGGAAAACGAGATCGTGCTGCCCAAGACCTCCTCGGGGGTCTTCAACTCCACCAATATCGACTACGTGCTGCGCAACCTGCAGGTCCGACACCTGATCGTCGCTGGCATCGTCACCGACCAATGCGTCGACATGGCCGTGCGCGACGCCGCCGACCGCGGTTATCTGGTCACCCTGGTGGAAGATGCCTGCGCCACGTACACCGAACAGCGTCACCTGGCCTGCCTGAACGCTATCAAGGGTTATTGCTGGATCAGCGACACCGACACCGTGCTCGGTCGCTTGCAGGAGATGCAACCATGAGCCGTCTCGAAGCCGCAACGCTCACTCCGCTGCCCGTCACCACGCTGGTGAGCACCGACCTGATCGGCGTGACCCGAGGGCGCTCGTTTCCCAGCGATGAACTGCCTCACTACGTCACTGCCGGTTGTGGCTGGGTACCGGCCAACAGCGCGCTGACGCCCCAGGACATCATTGCATCGACCAATCCCTGGGGGGCGTATGGCGACCTGCGGCTGGTGCCGGACCTGTCCAGCCGGGTCACCATCGGCAACGGCCCCGACGCCGCGGCCCCGGCGCTGGATTTCATCCACTGTGACGTGCGCGAGACGGATGGCCGGCCCTGGAGCGCTTGCCCACGCACGCTGCTGCATGACGAAGTGGAACGCTATCGCACCCAGTTGGGCTTGCAGGTCTTCGCCGCGTTCGAGCATGAATTCAATCTCAAATCTCCCCTGCCCCAACCCGATCGTCTGGCCTTCAGCCTCCAGGCCCAGCGCCAGCAGGCCGGGTTCGCCGGGTGGCTGCTCAGTGCCCTGCGGGCCGGGGGCGTCGAACCGGAAATGTTCCTGCCCGAATACGGCAAGCATCAATATGAAATCACCTGTCGCCCGACCCTGGGCGTCGCCGCCGCCGATCGCGCGGTGAACGTGCGGGAAATCACCCGCGAGATCGCCCGGCAGATGGGCCTGGAGGCGAGCTTCGCGGCCAAGACTTCGGCAGAGGCCGTGTGCAACGGCGTACACCTGCACCTGAGCCTGCAAGACCTGGATGGCGATCCCGTGCTCCACGACAGCGCGAGCAGCAACGGCTTGTCCAGCCTCGGTCGACACTGGGCCGCCGGTGTGCTGCAGCATCTGCCGGCGCTGTGCGCGCTGACCGCGCCGACGCCGGTCTCCTACGAGCGCCTGCAACCCCATCATTGGAGCGCATCCTACGCTTGCCTGGGACAGCGCAACCGCGAAGCGGCGCTGCGCATCTGTCCGACCGTGAGCCTGGGGGGCAAGCCGCTGGCGAACCAGTACAACCTGGAATTCCGCGCCATGGACGCCACCGCGTCACCACACCTGGCGATGGCGGCCTTGCTGATCGCTGGACGACTGGGCATCGAGCAACGGCTGGCGCTCAATGCCGTCACCGATGAAATACCCGACGACTTGACTGAGGAAGAACGTCGAACTCGTGGCATTATCGCCCTGCCGACCACCCTGGCCCAGGCACTGGATTGCCTGCGTCACAGCGGAGCGTTGTTGGATGCCCTGCCCGGCCCGCTGGTCGAAACCTACTTCGCCTTGAAGGCTCAGGAACTGGCCTTGACCCAAGCGCTGTCACCTGCCGAGCGATGTGAGCACTATGCGCGAATCTATTGAGTGCGCCGAGTCGGGGCTTTACACCGAGCCGCCCTACCGGCTGATCCGGGAGAACGCCGAGCACCCATTGATATTGGTGTGCGAACACGCCAGCCGCTTCATCCCTGCCGCATTGAATGACCTGGGCCTGGACGAGACGGCGGCCAATGAACACATTGCCTGGGACATCGGTGCCCTGGCGCTGGCAGAACGTCTGTCCGAGACGCTCGGCGCAACCTTGCTGGCGGCCAACTATTCCCGCCTGCTGATCGACCTGAATCGCCCGCTCCACGTGCCGGACAGCGTCCCGCCCCAGAGCGAGATCTACCAGGTCCCGGGCAACCAGTCCCTGGACGAAGCCACTCGGCAGTATCGCCAGCAATGCCTGTTCCACCCGTTCCATGACCGGTTGCGGTCGCTGATCGACCAGCGCCTGGCCGACAACCGACCGACGCGAGTGGTGGGCATCCACAGTTTCACCCCCGTGTTCTACGGCCAGCCTCGCGCACTGGAAGCAGGCGTGCTGTTCGCCGAAGCCGCGGACTACGCCCAGCGCATTGTCGATGGGCTGAGCCGGCATTCGCTGCGGGTGGCAGGCAACCAGCCCTACCGGATCAACCCGTTGAGCGACATGACGGTCCCGGTCCACGGCGATGGTCGCGGCCTGGACTCGGTGTTGATCGAAGTGCGCAACGACCTGCTGCGCAGTCCCGAGGCGGTGCGCACCTGGAGCGCCTACCTGGCGCCGCTGCTGTAACGAGCAGCAACAAACGATAGAAAAAACAAAATCAATGATTGGCTGAAAAGGAGAACGGCTTGTGAGTATCGAGGCATTTGGCTACAAACAGGAATTGAAGCGCAGCCTGTCGCTCACGGACCTGGTGGTCTACGGGATGATCTTCATGATCCCCATCGCACCGTTTGGTGTGTATGGCTACGTGAACGCCGAGGCGCCGGGGATGGTCCCGCTGGCGTACATCATCGGCATGGTGGCGATGCTGTTCACCGCACTGAGCTACGGCAGCATGGCCCGGGCCTTCCCGGTGGCCGGTTCCGTCTATTCCTACGCCCAGAGAGGCCTCAACCCACACGTCGGCTTCATTGCCGGTTGGTTGATGCTGCTGGATTACCTGCTGATCCCGCCGCTGCTCTATGTCTACGCCGCCATGGCGCTGAATCACCTGTATCCGGACATTCCCAAGGTCGGTTTCATCCTCGCGTTCCTGGTGAGTGCGACCTTCGTCAACCTGCGGGGCATCACCTTCACAGCGCGGATGAACATCATTTTCCTGCTGGCCCAATTGGTGGTGCTGGGGATTTTCCTGTTCTACGCCTGGAATGCCCTGCACGGTGGGGCCGGTAACGGCCAGATGACCCTGGCGCCGCTGTACAGCCCGGAGCACTTCAACTTCGCCCTGCTGATGCAAGCCGTGTCGATCGCCGTATTGTCGTTCCTCGGGTTCGACGCCATCTCCACCCTGGCCGAAGAAATCAAGGGTGACCCGGGACGCAGCATCGGCAAGGCAGCACTGGTGACCTTGCTGGTGATGGGCGCGATTTTCGTGGTCCAGACCTGGATCGCCACGGACCTGGCGGCGGGCATGGGCTTCAAGTCCGCCGACACCGCCTTCTATGAAATCGCCGAACTGGCGGCCGGCAGTTGGCTGGCCACCCTGACCGCCGTCGCCACGGCGCTGGCGTGGGGCGTGGCGGTGGCGATCACCTCCCAGGCCGCGGTGTCGCGCCTGCTGTTCGGCATGGCTCGGGACGGCAAGCTGCCCAAGGTACTGGCCAAGGTCCATCCGAAACACAACACGCCCTACATGAGCATCTATCTGGTGGCCGTGCTGTCACTGCTGATCTGCTACCTGTTCATCGACGCCGTTGACACCCTGACCTCCCTGGTCAACTTCGGCGCCTTGAGCGGCTTCATGTTGTTGCACATCACCGTGATCAACCACTACTGGCGCCGCCAACGGTCGGGCCAACTGATCCGTCACCTGATCTGCCCGCTGGTGGGTTTCGGCATCGTCGCGGCCATCATGTACAACATGGGCGTGGATGCACAGAAGCTGGGCCTGGTCTGGATTGCGGCGGGCCTGGTCTACCTGTGCGTGCTCAACAAGTTCGGCAGCCACACCGCCCTGCCCGACCCGGCAGGTCATTGAGATTCGGGGCTGGTCGCAGGGATCGGCCAGCCACGGCTGTAGTAGTAAGCGTTACAACGCGTGGACATCGACAGTGATCGTCAAGCCCGGTGCAGTCACCGGGCCCCTGGAACAGGAGTGCAATCCATGCTGGCCTTACGTCCAGTTCAGTTAAGCGATCTGCAACAACTGCAGCAGCTGGCCCGTGACAGCCTGGTGGGGGTCACCTCGCTTCCAGACGATACCGAGTGCCTGCGGGAAAAAATTCTCGATTCGTGTGCGTCCTTCGACACCGACGTGCAGAGCCCGGGCGGAGAAAATTATTTTTTCGTGCTGCAAGACCTGGCGTCCGGGCGCCTGGTGGGTTGTTCGGAAATTCTCGCCAGCACCGGGTGCAACGAACCATTCTACAGCCTGCGCAACCGACCATTCTCCAGCGCCTCCCGGGAGCTGAACATCCGCCACGGCGTGCCGGCCCTGTCGCTGTGCCAGGACCTCAATGGCCAGACGCTGCTGCGCGGTTTCCACATCGACGCCGAACGGGTGCGCACGCCGGAGTCCGAGCTGCTGTCCCGAGCCCGGCTGCTGTTCATCGCCGCTCACCCGCCACGCTTCGCTGATTCGGTCATCACGCAACTCGTCGGTTTCAGCAGCGAAGACGGCCAATCGCCGTTCTGGGACGCCATCGGCCAGCATTTTTTCGACTTGCCTTACGCCGAAGCTGAACGCTTGTGCGGCCTGCAGAGCCGCAATTTCCTTGCCGAGCTGATGCCCCAGTACCCCATTTATGTCCCCATGCTGCCGCCTGCGGCCCAAGCCTGTATCGGCCAGGTGCACCCTGACGGCCAGGAAGCCTTCGACATCCTGGCGCGCGAGGGTTTTGAAACCAACAGCTACGTGGACCTCTTCGACGGTGGACCGACGCTGCACGCCCGCATCGCGAATATCCGCTCCATCGCCGAGAGTCGTATGGCTTCGGCCCGGCAGAGCCCGCAGATTGATGCCCGGGGTCGCTACCTGGTGAGCAACGACAACCTTGGAAACTACCGGGCGATCGTGGCTGAACTGGATGTCGGCACCGAGGACAGCATAGCCCTGACACCCGGGATGCTCGCCGCGCTGGACATCACCGACGGGCAACAAATCCGGGTGGTTGCCTTATGAACATCACGCAACGTCGTGTCCCAGGCCGACACAGTGAAGGAGCTGCATGATGATTGTCCGTCCGGTCGCCATCACCGACCTGCCTTCATTGCTGGACCTCGCCCGCTGCGCAGGCCCGGGATTCACCAGCCTGCCGGCCAATGAAGAACGCCTGGCCCATCGCATACGCTGGGCCCAGCGCACCTTTGCCGGACAAGTCGAGCGGGCCGACGCCGACTACCTGTTCGTACTCGAGGACGATGACCGGCAAGTGGTCGGGATCAGCGCCCTGACCGGCGCGGTCGGTCTGCGTGAGCCGTGGTACAACTATCGGGTCGGGGTCACGGTCAGCTCGGCGCCGAAGCTGGGCATCCAGCGGCAGATCCCCACCCTGTTCCTCAACAACGAGATGACCGGGCAATCGGAGATCTGCTCGTTGTTCCTGCATCCCGCCCAGCGCCAGGGTCATAACGGGCGGCTGCTGTCCTTGGCACGCCTGTTGTTCGTTGCAGAGTTCTCCCAGTTGTTCGGTGAAAAACTGATCGCCGAGTTACGCGGCCATGCCGACGAGCACGGTTGCTCGCCGTTCTGGGACAGCCTGGGACGTCACTTTTTCCAGAAAGACTTCAGCTACGCGGATCAGTTATCCGGCATGGGCAACAAATCGTTCATCGCCGAGTTGATGCCGCGCCAGCCGCTGTACACCTGCCTGCTCACTCAACAGGCCCAGGCCGTGATCGGCAAGGCCCACCCGAATACCGAGCCGGCCTTGAAGATTCTCGGCGCTGAAGGTTTCAGCCATAAGGGTTACATCGACATTTTCGATGGCGGCCCGGTGATCGAAGCGTCGGTCTCGAATATCCGCAGCATCCGCGACAGCCAGTCACTGGTCCTGGACGTCGGCTCGCCGGACGAACAAGCCCCCGTCTGGCTGATCCACAATCGGCGCCTGGAAAACTGCCGCGTCACCAGCGCCAGGGCCCATCAGAACGGTCACAGCCTGGTAATCGACCGTCTCACCGCCAAACGCCTGCAGGTGCAGCCAGGCGATACGGTGCGCGCCGTGCCGCTGCTCGCGCAAGGGCGACAGGCTGCGGCGGCGTAGCAAAGTACACAAGAGTCACCTGCAGCTCCTGGATCAATAACGGCCGGTCGGCAGGGTTCGCCACCCTGCTCCTGGTAACTAGACCAAAGAGAATTAGTTGACTCGTAATACTTGTCGACAATTCCTTAGTTGCCGCTCCCCCCACACAAAACTCATACTTTCTCGCATCGACCCACTGCTGCGAAAACGCTCATGATTAAAGATCTAATTACCAAAAACTTTTCGCCCGAGCACATAGCGAAAAAAATAAAAACATTAGACATGACCGCGCAAGTCAACCAACTGATTAGCCACCTGAATAGTCAACCGTCGTTTGCCAAGGCACAGTCCCGGCGTGCGACCCTCATGAACATCTCCAATCCGCATACCGGAACCCTGCTGTTGCATTGCACTGACATCGGCAATATCAGTATCAGGACACCCACGCCCAACAGCGCTCTTTCGCCCCTCTATTCGGTGCCCGGCCAAAGCATTCTATTTGCGTTGGAGCAGCCGTTCGATGTGCAACTTTATGCGCGCCATGAGCATCAACTGCAACGACTAGACAGCGTTATCGTTGACCAGAAGACCCCGCTCATCATTGACGGCAGTCGCACAGTATTCGACTACGTGCCAACAGAACGGAAAGCTGCCCAGTTAACAGGTCGAATCAACTTGCTGGACAGAAGTTCCGACATCAGCGTATTCGATCGCCTTTCGCTGCAGAAAATAGCCTGGTTGCCTCACGACGAAAGCGCCGCCCGGTTCCTGGTGAGCCTGGAATTGCTCGAAACCCTCCGCGACCCCGGAGGAGCGAAGGTTGCCGAAGAACTGCTTTATCATTACCACCCGGCCGTGGCGTGGAAAGCCTTCCAGCTGCTTTATCAGGCTGACCCGCACAAGGCATTGAACTATGTCCCGCTGTTAAAAAAACTCAAGAACCCACGCCTGGACAATTTGCTTTCTTCCTTGGCGAAGGCGGCATGAACCTGGAAACATTTATCGCGCGCTTGAATACCTATGATTTGCAGCGCGACAAGGACTGCATCATTGACAACCTGCGTCAGTTGGCTTCAAACCGTTCTTTATTAAGCGAGCATCTTTATGCTTCGATCCAGCAGGATGGTTTCAGTACACGCAACAGTCTCTACAATGCCTATGCATTTGTACTGCACAGTAATGATCTATTCACCCTACGCCTGGGATTCTGGTCGCCGGTCAACCTGCATGATGAACATGAAACCTTTATCTATGATCTGAACCACAGTCATGACTTTGAAATGTATGTCGTCGGCTACAGTGGCGATGGCTACACGACAATCATCCGTGAAATACTGGACGACCTGCCATTGCAAGCAGGCAAGATTCCCCGACTGGGAAAACAACGCAGTGTGAAACTTTCGCCCGGCGAAGTCTTATATATGCCGGCCTTGAAGGAAATCCATAAACAGATCGCTCCCCAATCCATGTCCGCATCATTGAGTCTGCTTATTCATCCAGAACACTCGATCCGCGCTGACGAAGCCTGGTGTTTTGATGAGCATTACACGCCGCTTTACCCCGGTATCGCTGCGCAAGAGACAGCACTGTTCACACAGGTGCTGTCATTGCTCCCCCCTCGGCAGTCGTTTGCTGCCCAATAACCAAAAGAAGGAAGAAACCGTGAATAATCCAATGAACAATTGGGATGAAACCCCCATGTTGCGCGCCGCAGCCAATGTGGTCGATACCGCCATGCAGCTCACCAGCGAGATCCAATGCACCATTCCGGGGTTCCCAACGCGCTTCAACGTTGGAAACATCCATGAAATCAAGCAGATCTGGAGCGTGCCGACCCAGGACTGATCAGCCTCCGGATGATCGATCCCTGCGGGCCGTAGACCTTCCAGGCCTGCGGCCTTTTTCGATGCGCGGCAAACATGGCCCATGCGCATTCGTCATCATCTTTACGCTTGCCACGTGATAGCCTTTGGTTCTTTCGGCGTTGACATTTTTGCTCAAGCCCTTCCATTCCATTGGTGGAACTCATATGTCCAGGCTTTCCCATCAAGATTTGCGTCGTAACTTTCGCCAACTCCTGGCTTCCCAGACCTGCTATCACACCGCATCGGTGTTTGACCCGATGTCGGCGCGCATTGCCGCCGACCTGGGTTTTGAAGTGGGGATCCTCGGGGGCTCGGTTGCGTCGTTGCAAGTATTGGGGGCACCGGACTTTGCGTTGATCACCCTCAGCGAGTTTGCCGAACAGGCCACCCGCATCGGCCGTGTGGCCCAGCTGCCGGTGATCGCCGATGCCGACCACGGCTATGGCAACGCCCTGAATGTGATGCGCACCATCATCGAACTCGAACGCGCCGGCGTAGCGGCTCTCACCATCGAAGACACCCTGCTGCCGGCCCAGTTCGGCCGCAAATCCACCGACCTGATCGGCGTGGCCGAAGGCGTCGGCAAGATTCGCGCGGCGCTGGAAGCGCGGGTCGATCCGGAAATGGCGATCATCGCCCGCACCAACGCCGGGATCCTGCCAGTCCAGGAAATCATCAGCCGTACCCAGCAATACGAACGTGCCGGCGCGGACGGGATTTGCATGGTGGGCGTGCAGGACTTCGAGCACCTGGAGAAGATCAGTGAAAATCTGACGGTGCCGTTGATGCTCGTCACCTATGGCAATCCGCTGCTGCGCGACGACAAACGCCTGGCCGAGCTGGGCGTGCGGGTGACTATCGACGGTCACGGCGCCTACTTCGCCGCGATCAAGGCCACCTACGACAGTCTGCGCGAACAACGGCAGATCTTCACCCAGGCCTCTGACCTCAGCGCCACCGAGCTGACCCACACCTACACCCAGCCCGAGGAATACATCCGTTGGGCCGAGGAGTACATGAGCGTCAAGGAATAACTGCGAAATGTGTGTTCACCACAGATCCTCTGTGGGAGCCGAGCTTGCTCGCGATGGCGGAGGGTCAGCCGACTGAAAGAGTGGCTGTGATACCGTCATCGCGAGCAAGCTAGGCTCCCACAGGGGCTTGTGGTGAATGCCGAGCCCTCAGCGCTCGCTACGCAACATCTCCTTGGGCACGTACTTGCCGATTTCAAACTTGCCGATGGCGGCGCGGTGCACTTCGTCCGGGCCGTCGGCCAGGCGCAGGGTGCGCTGCATGGCATACATGTAGGCCAGCGGGAAATCGTTGGACACCCCGGCACCGCCGTGGATCTGGATCGCCCGGTCGATGACCTTCAGGGCCACATTCGGCGCAACCACCTTGATCTGGGCGATTTCGCTTTTCGCGACCTTGTTGCCGACAGTGTCCATCATGTAGGCCGCTTTCAAGGTCAGCAGACGAGCCATGTCGATTTCCATCCGCGAGTCGGCGATCTTGTCGACGTTGCCCCCCAGGCGCGCCAGCGGTTTACCGAACGCGGTGCGACTGACGGCGCGCTTGCACATCAACTCCAGCGCCCGCTCGGCCATGCCGATGGAGCGCATGCAGTGATGGATACGGCCCGGGCCGAGGCGACCCTGAGCAATTTCAAAGCCGCGTCCTTCACCCAGCAAGACGTTTTCGTACGGCACCCGCACGTTATCGAACAACACTTCGGCGTGACCGTGGGGTGCATCGTCGTAACCGAATACCGGCAGCGGCCGCACGATCTTGACCCCGGGGGTGTCCACCGGCACCAGGATCATCGAATGCTGGGCATGGCGTGGCGCATCGGGATTGCTCAGCCCCATGAAGATCAGGATCTTGCAACGCGGGTCACAGGCCCCCGAGGTCCACCACTTCTTACCGTTGATCACCCATTGGTCACCCTCGCGCTCGGCGCGGGCGGCCATGTTGGTGGCATCCGAAGACGCCACGTCCGGTTCGGTCATGGCGAAGGCCGAGCGGATCTCGCCTCGCAGCAGCGGTTCCAACCAGCGTTGCTTCTGTTCTTCATTGGCGTAACGCACCAGTACTTCCATGTTGCCAGTGTCCGGCGCCGAGCAGTTGAACGGCTCCGGCCCCAACAACGAACGGCCCATGATCTCTGCCAGCGGTGCGTACTCAAGGTTGGTCAGGCCAGCCCCCAGTTCGGACTCGGGCAGGAAAAGATTCCACAGGCCTTCGGCTTTGGCCTTGGCCTTGAGCTCTTCCATGATGGCAGTGGGCTGCCAGCGATCACCTTCGGCCACTTGCCGTTCGAACACCGCTTCGGCCGGGTAGACGTAGGCATCCATGAACGCCGTGACGCGTTCACGCAATTCCTGAACCTTGGGGGAATAGGCAAAATCCATGGGCAGCACCTTCTGGGCAGAGGTTGATTTCAGATCATGAAATCGATGCTAGTTCAGCTACGAAAATTTACCTAACCTATTCTCGGCGTGTATTAACATTCATCACCGATATATGGTTCACTGATTCCATCGCCACCCGACACCTCACGACACGCCCGAGAAACCGTCTAAAAACAAGAGTGCAGCGCCATGAATCTGAGCAAGGTCGACCTCAATCTCTTCATCGTCTTCGATGCGATCTACACCGAAGCCAACCTGACCCGCGCCGGGCAGATCGTCGGTATCACTCAGCCGGCCGTGTCCAACGCCCTGGCGCGCTTGCGGGAAACCTTCAACGACCCGCTGTTCGTGCGCACCGCCCAGGGCATGGTGCCCACGCCCATGGCCCAGAACATCATCGGCCCGGTCCGCAATGCGCTGTCGCTGCTGCGGGTGTCGGTGCAGGAAAGCCGGATTTTCAACCCGCTGCAGGCCGTCAAGACCTACCGCATCAGCATGACCGACCTCACCGAAGGCGTGATCCTGCCCCCCCTGTTCCAGCGCCTGCGGCGCCTGGCGCCGACCGTGGCCATCGAGAGTTTTCTGTCCAAGCGCCGCGAAACCACCAAGGAACTGGCTGCCGGCCGGCTCGATTTCGCCGTCGACGCCCCGCTCAATACCGACCCGCAGGTGCGTCACGTCAAACTGATGGAAGACCGTTACGTATGTGCCATGCGCAAGGGCCATCCCTTGGCGGGCAAGGAAAAAATCAGCCTCGATGACTATCTCGCCCAGACCCACGTGCATATCTCCAGCCGCCGCAATGGGCTGGGCTATGTCGACCTGGCCCTGGGCAAGATGGGCATCCAGCGCAAGATCGCCCTGCGCTCACAGCATTACTTGATGGCCTCCCAGGTATTGCAGCAGACCGACATGGTCATGACCGTTCCCGAACGGTTTGCCCGTCGCCACGACCTGCATGCCTTCCAACTGCCGGTCAACGATGTACCGCCGGTGGAAACCCATCTCTATTGGCACGAAAGCACCGACCAGGACCCGGCCAACCGCTGGATGCGCGAGCAGATGATCGAGTTGTGCCAGCAGGTGACGGCCCATGAGAAAAAGCTTGAGAACGCGTAGGGGATCCATGGTGGGAGCGAGCCTGCTCGCGATGGCGGCAGATCAATCAACAACGAGGTTGGCCGATCCACCGCTATCGCGAGCAGGCTCGCTCCCACCGGTTTCATTGCTTGACGTGAACGTCAACCTGACATTAGCTTAGCGCCAGCCCCTATCGTTTCGAGCGCGTCCATGAGCAGTCAGACCTACAGCATCTCCGACCTCGCCCGGGAACTGGACATCACCACCCGGGCCATCCGTTTTTATGAAGAGCAAGGCCTGCTGAGCCCGGAGCGACGGGGTCAGGAGCGCATCTACTCACCGCGGGACAAAGTCAGCCTGAAATTGATCCTGCGGGGCAAGCGCATCGGTTTTTCCCTGGCCGAGTGCCGCGAGCTGATCGAACTCTACGACCCCTCCAGTGGTAACCAGAAACAACTGCACAGCATGCTGGCGAAAATCACCGAGCGCCGGGAGCAACTCGAACAGCAACTGCTGGACATCGAACAGATGAAGCTTGAGCTCGACACCGCCGAAGAACGCTGCATCCAGGCACTGGAGCAGACGCTCAAGGGTCAGGAAGCTGTATAGCTGTCATACCCATCGTGGGAGCGAGCCTGCTCGCGATAGCGGTCTAACCGCCAACATCAATGTTGTTTGACATACCGCTATCGCGAGCAGGCTCGCTCACATTGGATCGCCGTCGCCCCCGGTATATTGGCAACCCATTAAAGGTCTATCCCCATGTCCCTTCCCTCCTTTGTACGCTTGATCGAAGTCGGCCCCCGCGACGGTCTGCAGAATGAAGCACAACCCATCAGCGTCGCCGACAAGGTACACCTGGTGGATGCACTGAGTGCCGCCGGCCTGGGTTACATCGAAGTCGGCAGCTTTGTCTCGCCCAAGTGGGTCCCACAGATGGCCGGTTCCGCCGAGGTGTTCGCGCAGATCCAGCGCAAACCCGGCGTCACTTATGGCGCCCTGGCGCCGAACCTGCGAGGGTTTGAGGACGCGCTGGCGGCCGGCGTGAAGGAAGTGGCGGTATTCGCCGCCGCGTCCGAAGCGTTCTCCCAGCGCAACATCAACTGTTCCATCAAGGAAAGCCTGGAGCGCTTCGCGCCGATCATGGAAGCCGCCAAGCGCAACGGGGTCAGTGTGCGCGGCTACGTTTCCTGCGTGCTGGGCTGCCCTTACGAAGGCGCCGTCAAACCCGAGCAAGTGGCCTGGGTCGCCCGCGAGCTATATGCAATGGGCTGTTACGAGGTGTCCCTGGGCGACACCATCGGCACAGGCACCGCTGGCGCCACGCGCAAGCTGTTCGAAGTGGTTTCGGCGGACGTTCCCCGGGACAAACTCGCCGGTCATTTCCATGACACCTACGGCCAGGCCTTGGCGAACCTGTATGCCAGCCTGCTCGAAGGCATCGCCGTGTTCGACAGCTCCATCGCCGGCCTCGGCGGTTGCCCCTATGCCAAGGGAGCCAGCGGTAACGTCGCCACCGAAGACGTGCTGTACCTGCTCAATGGCCTGGGCATTGAAACCGGCGTCGACCTGGACGCGCTGATCGCCGCGGGTCGACAGATCTGTGACGTACTCGGGCGCCCGACCGGTTCCCGCGTCGCCAAGGCACGCTATGCCCAATGAGGTGTTACCGCACCGGCTGTGAAACGAGTAACACGGAAACAATTTGTCAGATCCATTCAGTCACTTTATTCGGCCAAAAAACACAAGCTATTGATCTATAAAGGATTTTAAAAGTTGGCACGACACCTGCTATCTCTCTGGCATAACAAGAATAAAAAAAAGCGACAAACCCAATAAAAACAAGACGAAACGACTCTGACATAACAAAAACAACACGGCAGAGACGCAGCTAACAGATTTTTTTGGAGAAGATAGGCTTTTCAGGGTGCTCTCAGGAGCAACCCGCAACCGGGCAGAGAACAATAAGACTACCTTCAGGTAGGACCCGAATCGGTTGGATCGCAAGGCGAAAAAAGCAGATCAGCGCTCAAAAAAATACGTTTGCTCTTGATCCCGGATGGGGATCGCCCAAAACAGCGGTAAAGGGTCACGGCTACCAAAAACAACAACAGGCCGCCCCTCAATAATAAAAAAGAGCACGCGACGACAAAATTAAAGGGGAGCTTCGGCTCCCCTTTGTGCTGTCTGGTGATTGACTTTTTTTGTGGTAGCGAGCCTGCTCGCGATGAGGCCGTGTCAATCGACATCCCTATCAACTGACAGACCGCTATCGCGAGCAGGCTCGCTCCCACAGGTGTTGTGGCGAGTCTTATCGATCGCGCAGTTCTTCGATGCTGATCTCACGCATGCGGAATTTCTGGATCTTGCCGGTCACCGTCATCGGGAACTCCTCGACGAACTTGAAGTAACGTGGCGTCTTGAAGTGGGCGATGCGCGTCTTGCACCAGGCCTGCAACTCCTGTTCGGTCACGCTGTGCCCGGGATGGAACTTGATCCAGGCCACGATCTCTTCGCCGTAGCGCGAACAAGGGATGCCGATCACCTGCACATCGGCCACCGCAGGATGAGTGAAGAAGAACTCTTCCAACTCACGCGGGTAAATATTCTCGCCACCCCGGATGATCATGTCCTTGTTACGTCCGACAATGCGGACGTAACCCTGCTCGTCCATGGTCGCCAGGTCACCGGTGCGCATCCAGCCATCCCCATCGATGGCCTCGGCGGTGCCCTTGGGGTTGTTCCAGTAACCGAGCATCACGCTGTAGCCACGGGTACACAGCTCGCCGATGGTGCCACGGGGGACGATGTCGCCGGCCTCGTCGATAATTTTGCTTTCCAGTTGCGGCTGAGTGCGGCCGACGGTGGTAACGCGCAACTCCAGTTCGTCTGAAGGACCGGTCTGCAACGACACCGGGCTGGTTTCCGTCATGCCATAGGCAATCTGCACCTCGCTCATGTGCATGTCGTTGATCACCCGCCGCATCACTTCGATCGGGCAGGTCGAGCCGGCCATGATCCCGGTGCGCAGGCTGGACAAGTCGAACCCACGTCGCTGCGGTTGATCCAGCATGGCGATGAACATGGTCGGCACACCGTATAGCGCGGTGGCTTTTTCCTCGGCCACGGTGCTCAGGGTCAGCAAGGGGTCAAAGGCGTCGTTGGGGTAGATCATGGTACTGCCGTGGGTCAGGCAGCCCAGGTTCCCCATGACCATGCCGAAGCAATGGTAGAGCGGCACCGGGATCACTAGCCGGTCATTGGCGCTGAGCTCCAGGCTTTCGCCCACCATATAGCCGTTGTTGAGAATGTTGCGGTGGCTGAGGGTCGCGCCCTTGGGAAATCCGGTGGTGCCTGAGGTGTACTGGATGTTCACCGGTTGCTCGACATGCAGGCTGGTCGCGCGCTCGGCCAGCTCTCCAGGCGAAACCGCCGTGCCCAGGTCTGCCAGTTGCGACCAGGGTAGAAACCCTGACGGTGGCTGGGGATCGAGACTGATCACACCCCGCAGGTCCGGCAAGCGTTCGCAGTTCAACTGGCCGATCGACTGTTCCGCCAGCTCCGGCACGAGGGTTTGCAGCATGGCGTGATAGTCCGAAGTCTTGAACGCCCCGGCGCACACCAACCACTGGCACCCGGACTGCTTGAGCACGTATTCCAGCTCGGAACTGCGGTAGGCCGGGTTGATGTTGACCAGGATCACACCGATCTTCGCGCTGGCGAACTGGCTGATGCACCACTGGGCGCAATTGGGGGCCCACACGCCGAGACGATCACCGGTTTTCAGGCCCAACGCCAGCAAGGCCCGGGCGTGCAGATCGACCGCTTCAGCCAGTTGCCGCCAGGTATAACGCAGCGCTTGATGGCGAACCACCAACGCCTCGTTATCGGGGTAACGGGCCACGGTCTGGTCAAAAGCCTGGCCGATGGTCTGCGTCAACAAGGCCTTGGCCTGGGAGCCGCGGGTGTAGCTGAGCTGCGAATGCGAACCGGGTTGATCCATGACGCCCCCTCTTGTCTTTATTAGTGGGTTGCTACGCTTGAACCTGTGAAGCCAAAGCCCGTGGGAGCCAAGCTTGCTCGCGATGAAGGCGCCTCGGTTCAACGCCGGAAAATGGCGTTATCGTTCATCGCGAGCAAGCTCGTCTCCCACAGGGTCACGCCGTCAGCCGCATCTACTCTGGACCAAGTTGACGTTAACGTAAAGGTGATTGACAGTCATTTATTGCAGGCTTACGTTAACGTAAAGGTGAGAGCACTCTTGTCCCTCTCCACACCCGATAAAAAAGCCAAAGGTGTCCCATGAGCTACCCATCCCTGAATTTTGCCCTCGGTGAAACCATCGACATGTTGCGCGACCAGGTGCAGGCCTTCGTCAAGGCCGAGCTGGCGCCTCGGGCGGCGCAGATCGATGTCGACAACCTGTTCCCCGCCGACATGTGGCGCAAGTTCGGCGACATGGGCCTGTTGGGTATCACCGTACCGGAAGAATACGGCGGCGCCGGCCTGGGCTACCTGGCCCACGTGGTGGCGATGGAGGAAATCAGCCGCGGTTCGGCCTCGGTCGCCCTCTCCTACGGCGCCCATTCCAACCTCTGCGTCAACCAGATCAACCGCAACGGCAACCACGAGCAGAAATCCAAATACCTGCCGAAGCTGATCAGCGGCGAACACATCGGCGCCCTCGCCATGAGCGAGCCGAACGCCGGCTCCGACGTGGTTTCCATGAAACTGCGGGCCGACAAGCGCGGCGATCATTACGTGCTCAACGGCAGCAAGACCTGGATCACCAATGGCCCCGACGCCAACACCTACGTGATCTACGCCAAGACCGACCTGGAAAAAGGCCCCCACGGCATCACCGCATTCATCGTCGAGCGTGACTGGAAAGGCTTCAGCCGCAGCAACAAGTTCGACAAGCTCGGCATGCGCGGCTCCAACACCTGCGAGTTGTTCTTCGACGACGTCGAAGTGCCGGAAGAGAACATCCTCGGTGTGCTCAACGGCGGCGTCAGGGTCCTGATGAGTGGCCTGGACTACGAACGGGTGGTGTTGTCCGGCGGTCCCACCGGGATCATGCAGGCGTGCATGGACCTGATCGTGCCCTACATCCACGATCGCAAGCAGTTCGGCCAGAGCATCGGCGAATTCCAACTGATCCAGGGCAAGGTGGCCGACATGTACACCCAGCTCAACGCCAGCCGCGCCTATCTGTATGCGGTGGCCCAGGCCTGCGAGCGCGGCGAAACCGCCCGCAAGGATGCCGCCGGGGTGATCCTCTACACCGCCGAGCGCGCCACGCAAATGGCCTTGGATGCCATCCAGATCCTGGGCGGCAATGGTTACATCAACGAATTTCCGGCCGGGCGTCTGCTACGTGACGCCAAGTTGTACGAAATTGGTGCCGGCACCAGTGAGATCCGTCGGATGCTGATCGGTCGCGAACTGTTCAACGAAACCCGCTAACGGAGCTGACCATGGCCACGCTGCACACCCAGCTCAACCCACGTTCGCCGGAGTTCATCGCCAACCGTGACGCTATGCTCGAACAGGTCGGCGCCTTGCGCACCCTGCTCGCGCAAGTCCAGCAGGGCGGCGGACCCAAGGCCCAGGAGCGGCACACCTCACGGGGCAAGTTGCTGCCTCGGGAGCGCATCAACCGGTTGCTGGACCCCGGTTCGCCCTTCCTGGAAATCAGCCCGCTGGCGGCCTACGAGGTTTACGGCGAAGACGTCCCTGCCGCGGGGGTGATCGCCGGCATCGGTCGCGTGGAAGGCGTCGAATGCATGATTGTCGCCAACGACGCGACGGTCAAAGGAGGCTCCTATTATCCGCTGACCGTGAAGAAACACCTGCGCGCCCAGACCATCGCTCAACAGAATCGCTTGCCTTGCATTTATCTGGTGGATTCCGGCGGTGCCAACCTGCCGCGCCAGGACGAAGTGTTTCCGGACCGGGAGCACTTCGGCCGGATCTTCTTCAACCAGGCCAACATGAGCGCCCAGGGCATCCCGCAACTGGCGGTGGTCATGGGTTCGTGCACGGCCGGCGGGGCGTACGTTCCGGCAATGGCCGATGAAGCGATCATGGTCCGTGAACAGGCGACCATCTTCCTGGCCGGCCCACCGTTGGTCAAAGCCGCCACCGGCGAGGTGGTCAGCGCCGAGGACCTGGGCGGCGCCGATGTGCATTGCAAGATTTCCGGCGTGGCCGACCACTACGCCGACAACGACGAACATGCCCTGGCCCTGGCCCGCCGCAGCGTCGCCAACCTCAACTGGCGCAAGCTTGGCGACGTGCAGCCACGCACCCCGATCGCTCCACTGTATGCGAGCGACGAGCTGTATGGGGTGGTGCCGGCCGATGCCAAGCAGCCTTTCGATGTCCGGGAGGTGATTGCGCGGCTGGTGGACGGTTCGGTGTTCGATGAGTTCAAGGCATTGTTCGGCACCACACTGGTGTGCGGCTTTGCCCATCTGCACGGCTACCCCGTCGCGATCCTGGCGAACAACGGCATCCTGTTCGCCGAAGCTGCGCAAAAGGGTGCGCACTTCATCGAACTGGCCTGCCAGCGAGGCATCCCGTTGTTGTTCCTGCAGAACATCACCGGCTTCATGGTCGGTCAGAAATACGAGGCCGGCGGCATCGCCAAGCATGGTGCGAAACTGGTCACCGCGGTGGCCTGCGCCCGGGTGCCGAAATTCACGGTCATCATTGGCGGCAGCTTCGGCGCAGGTAACTACGGTATGTGCGGACGAGCCTACGACCCACGTTTCCTGTGGATGTGGCCAAATGCGCGGATTGGCGTGATGGGCGCCGAACAGGCCGCCGGTGTGCTGGTGCAGGTCAAGCGCGAACAGGCCGAACGCAGCGGCCATCCGTTCAGCGCCGCCCAGGAAGCCGAGATCAAACAACCGATTCTCGATCAGTACGAAGAACAGGGTCACCCCTACTATTCCAGCGCGAGACTGTGGGACGACGGCGTCATCGACCCGGCCCAGACCCGCGACATCGTGGGCCTGGCCTTGTCCGCGTCACTGAACGCACCTATTGAACCGAGCCGCTTCGGCGTGTTCCGGATGTAACCGGGGAATGCCCATGGAACACTTCAACACCCTCGAATTGCTGACCGATCCCCGCGGCGTTGCCACTCTGTGGTTGAGCCGCGAGTCGAAGAACAATGCGTTCAACGCCGAAATGATCCGCGAGCTGATCCTCGCGCTGGACCAGGTCAGCAGCGATCAAAGCGTGCGCTTCCTGCTGATCCGCGGACGTGGCAAGCACTTCAGCGCCGGCGCCGACCTGGCCTGGATGCAACAGTCGGCCGAGCTCGACTACCACACCAACCTCGACGACGCCCGGGAACTGGCGGAGCTGATGTACAACCTCGCCAAGTTGAAGATTCCGACGCTGGCAGTCGTCCAAGGCGCGGCCTTTGGCGGCGCGCTGGGGTTGATCAGTGCCTGCGACATGGCCATTGGTGCCGATGACGCGCAGTTCTGCCTGTCGGAAGTGCGCATCGGCCTGGCGCCGGCAGTGATCAGTCCGTTCGTGGTGCAGGCCATTGGCGAACGGGCAGCCCGGCGTTACGCCCTCACCGCTGAACGTTTCGGCGGACAACGTGCGAAAGAGATCGGTTTGCTGTCGGAAAGTTACCCGCCTGAGACGCTGAATGATCAAGTCGCGCAGTGGATCGATAACCTGTTGCTCAACAGCCCGGCGGCCATGCGCGCCAGCAAGGAACTGCTGCGCGAAGTCGGCAACGGCGCCCTGACCCCGGCATTGCGACGTTACACCGAGAATGCCATCGCCCGCATCCGCGTCAGCCCGGAGGGGCAGGAAGGCCTGCGCGCCTTTCTGCAGAAGCGGCCGCCGAACTGGCAGGCCGAGTCGCCCCCTGCCCCTTCGAAACCTGCCCCATCGAAACATAAGGAGCCCCGTCGATGAGCGCCCCAGTCCTCACCACCGTGCTGGTGGCCAATCGCGGTGAAATCGCCTGCCGCGTGATGCGTACCGCCAAGGCCATGGGCCTGACCACGGTTGCGGTGCACAGCGCCACCGACCGCGACGCCCGCCACAGCCGCGAAGCCGACATCCGGGTCGACCTGGGCGGCAGCAAGGCGGCCGATAGCTACCTGCAAATCGACAAGTTGATCGCTGCCGCCCAGGCCAGTGGCGCCCAGGCTATCCACCCTGGCTACGGTTTTCTTTCGGAGAATGCCGGGTTCGCCCGGGCCATCGAAAACGCCGGGCTGATTTTCCTCGGCCCGCCCGCCTCGGCCATTGACGCCATGGGCAGCAAATCCGCGGCCAAGGCCTTGATGGAAACCGCCGGCGTGCCCCTCGTGCCCGGTTACCATGGCGAAGCCCAGGATCTGGAGACGTTCCGCGCCGCCGCCGAGCGCATCGGTTATCCGGTGCTGCTCAAGGCCACCGCCGGGGGTGGCGGCAAGGGCATGAAAGTCGTCGAGGACGTCAGCCAACTGGCCGAAGCCCTGGCCTCGGCGCAGCGCGAGGCGCAATCGTCGTTCGGCGACTCGCGGATGCTGGTGGAAAAATACCTGCTCAAACCACGTCACGTTGAGATTCAGGTGTTCGCCGACCAGCATGGCCATTGCCTGTACCTCAACGAGCGCGATTGTTCGATTCAGCGTCGTCATCAGAAAGTCGTGGAAGAAGCGCCAGCCCCAGGCCTGACCCCGGAACTGCGACGGGCAATGGGCGAGGCTGCCGTGCGCGCAGCCCAGGCGATTGGCTATGTCGGCGCCGGCACGGTGGAGTTCCTGCTGGATTCGCGGGGCGAGTTTTTTTTCATGGAAATGAACACCCGGTTGCAGGTCGAGCACCCGGTCACCGAAGCGATCACCGGGCTTGACCTGGTGGCCTGGCAGATTCGCGTTGCCCAGGGCGAGCCGCTGCCGATCACCCAGGAACAGGTCCCACTGTCCGGCCACGCCATCGAAGTACGGCTGTATGCCGAAGACCCGGCCAACGACTTCCTGCCGGCCACCGGGCGCCTGGCGCTGTATCGCGAATCGGCCGAAGGACCGGGGCGACGGGTCGACAGCGGCGTCGAAGAAGGCGATGAGATCTCGCCCTTCTACGACCCGATGCTCGGCAAGCTGATTGCCTGGGGCGAGGACCGTGAACAGGCGCGGTTGCGGCTGTTGAGCATGCTCGACGAGTTTGCCATCGGCGGTTTGAAAACCAACATCGGCTTCCTGCGTCGCATCATTGCCCACCCGGCCTTCGCCGCAGCTGAGCTGGACACCGGTTTTATCCCACGCTACCAGGCGCAGTTACTGCCAGCACCTGGTGAACTGGATGACGACTTCTGGTCCACAGCCGCCCAGGCTTTCGCCTTGGGTCTGACACCACGGATACGCCCCGACGACGCCGCTTCCCCCTGGTCCGATATCACCGGCCTGCGTTTGGGACTGCCAGGGGAAACCACGTTGCATTTGAGCTGTGAAGATCAGGATCGGGCGATGACGCTGGACGTCCAGGGCATAATCGCCGAGCTCCGCGGCGAGCATCTGGTGGTCGGCCACAACGGCCTGCGTCGAAGCCACCGGGCCATCCGCCAGGGCCACAGCCTGTATCTGCAATGGCAAGGCGATCTGCGTCGCGTCGAGCTGTACGACCCGCTGGCCGCCGCCGAAGCCAGCCACAGCCACGAGGGCGGCCTGACCGCTCCCATGAATGGCAGCATCGTGCGGGTGCTGGTGAGCCCCGGCCAGGCAGTAGAGGCTGGCGCGCAACTGGTGGTCCTGGAAGCGATGAAAATGGAACACAGCATTCGTGCACCCAAGGCCGGAGTGATCAAGGCACTGTATTGCCAGGAAGGGGAAATGGTCAGCGAGGGCAGCGCACTGGTGGCATTCGAGGAGTAGGTATCGGCCCCGTCCAAGGGCCGATCCGATTAGAACCTGATGGTGGCCTGTACGACCACACCGATGATGCGGCATTGCTCGGTGTACAGGCTTTTCGGGTAAGTCGGGTTGAGCGGGACCAGGTACTGCTGCCCGCTCTCCTCGATCAATTTACGGAAGGTTGCGTCGCTGCTGCCCGGCAACTGGGCAACCACCAGCTTGCCGGGCACCGCCTCGATGGCCGGGTCCACCAGGATCGACATGCCCTCGGGAATGCTCAACCCGGTCGGTGCGGTCATCGCATCGCCCATCACCACCAGCCAGAAGGCATCGCCTTGGGCGTGGTAATCCGTCAACTCATAACGCGCCTGGCTGTAGTGCTCAGGATCGACCTCGCGAACTTCGCCGACGTCGTGCCAATCACTCACCGGGTAGCGGAAGTACGGGTTGTACTTCTGCGCCAGGGTCATGCCCTCTTCGGTAGACGTATCCGGCTCGCGGATCACCATCGCCACTTCGAGGAACTCCATCCCCAATTCCTGCAGGACCCGGTTCATGTCTTCGACACTGGGTTGCCGGCGCTTGGTCAGCCAATGGCCGACACCGCCTTGTGACATGCCCAGACGCTCTGCGAGCACCACTTGCGTGACGCGCAGCTCCTTCATTTTGGCCTTGACCAACTCTATCCATTTATCCATGAGCGGCACGATACGTGGATGACTCCGACCATCAAAACACATATTGTAGTATTTAAATTGTCGTCACAATTACGATGCGTACTATTCTGGATTGAGGATTTCAGCCCACTACGGAGAACCTCGACACCATGGATACCTTCAATAAAGACGAGCCCAACAGCCCTTTCCACACCCCGTTCCCCTCGCTACAGGATTGCCCGGCCGCCCAACGGGCCCTGGACTATTACTTGAAACCGGGTGTTTCGGATGAACAGGAACACCGCTTCTTCGACGTGAACCGTAATATCAAGGGCGAAGAAGCTCTTGTCCATGCGTGCGATCTGCTGCGCTGTGCGGCAGCCACCGCCCACGAGTCCGCCAACCGGTTACAAGGTTCGAACCGTGACCTGGCATTTTCGGTGGTGCACATGATTGATCTGGCCAAGGTCATGCTGGACCGGTCCCTGGACGGCTACCCGGCTCGATAAGCAGCGGGGTCAGCGAGAACGGAGCCGCGGATACCGGCGTCAGGAAATATTTTCCAATGTGCGCAATAAAAACATTTGACTTGCAAATGATAATGATTATTATTGCATCAACTGATCGCGAGATCGGTCGATAGTCCAGAAGGCCTTAGGTCGGACTTCTGGAGTATCTCCTAATCAGGCTAATCACGGTTTTTGACCCGGCTCTTTGCCGGGTCTTTTTTTGCCGATTTTCCGGCTTATGGCTGCAGGCGAATAAAGTCCCTGACCGGGGTTACTGATTCCACGACGGTGATGATTTTCCATTTTTCAAAGCCCCGCCAGACCGGCCAAAACTATCGACAGGCAGCACTTGAGAATCAGGTGCGGACTCTCTAAGCTGCTTCTGCGTCCAGGGAGGACGCCCCCTGTTTTATGACGCAAATCGTCCCGATCTACCCTTCCTTGCGTGTAAAGTAACGGTCATGGAAATCCTCTCAAAGGAATCGTGACCGTGGCTAAATCGTCTTTTGATATCAGTGCCAATTTCGACAGCGGCAATATCCAGGTCGTGGACATTAGCAACCCGTTGCAATCTCTGCTGAAAATCCGTCCCGACACCCGCAGCGCCCACTTCCAGTGGTTCCACTTCAAGGCCAGTGGCCTGCACGTTGGCCAGGAACATTCCTTCCGCCTGCTCAACGCCAGTCAATCGACCTACAGCAAAGGATGGCCGGGTTACCAGGCCGTTGCTTCCTACGATCACGTCAACTGGTTCCGTGTACCCACCCAGTTCGAAGGCGACTCCCTGCGTTTTTACCTGGAAGCCGAACAGCCCCACGCCTGGTTTGCCTACTTTGAGCCCTACAGCCGTGGCCGTCATGACTGGCTGATCGAGCAGGCACAGCACAAGGCCGGAGCCGATCTGCTGGCCACCGGTAAAAGTGTCGAGGGACGTGATATCCAGTTGCTGCGTAAAGGCAGCGGTGCCGAAGGCCGACGCAAGGTCTGGATCATCGCCCAGCAGCACCCCGGCGAGCACATGGCCGAATGGTTCATGGAGGGCGTGATCGAACGTCTGCAGGATCAGGACGACGCCCAACTGAACCGGTTGCTGGCCAAGGCCGATCTCTATCTGGTGCCGAACATGAACCCGGACGGTGCGTTCCATGGGCATCTGCGTACCAACGCCATGGGCCAGGACCTCAACCGTGCCTGGCAGGACGCCAGCCCGGAGATCAGCCCCGAGGTATTTTTCGTACAGCAGCAAATGGAAAAGTATGGCGTCGATCTGTTCCTCGACATCCACGGTGACGAGACCATCCCCCACGTCTTCACCGCCGGCAGCGAAGGCAACCCCGGCTACACGCCCCGCATTGCCAAGCTCGAAGAGCGCTTTCGCAGCCACCTCAAGCACCAGACCAAGGACTTCCAGACCACCCATGGCTACACCCGCGACGAACCGGGCCAGGCGAACATGACCTTGGCCTGCAACGCGGTCGGCCAGAAATACGACTGCCTCTCCCTGACCCTGGAAATGCCGTTCAAGGACCACGACGACCACCCGAACCCGCACACCGGCTGGTCCGGCAAGCGCTCGATGCAACTGGGCAAGGATGTGTTGAGCACTGTGGCGGATATGGTCGATGAGTTGCGCTGAACCAGCGACCTGATATCAACCTGTGTGAGGGGCTGTAGGAGCTGGCGAAGCCTGCGATCTTTTGATCTTGATCTTCACTCTGGACTCAATTGCCAGGGGAAGGATCGCAGCCTCGTTGCACTCGGCAGCTCCTACAGGGGCCGGCAAGACTCAAGCTTTATCTCGACCGCGCAACATGCTGTCCAACACCTCATCCCGCCGCACCCAGCCGTGAAACAGCGCCGCCGCCAGATGTACCAGCACAGTCAGGAACAGCAGGTAGGCCAAGTACCCGTGGGCCTTGCGCAACCATGCGAACGTCTGGGCATTCGCCGGCAGAATCGAGGGCAGTTGCAGCGAGCTGCTGAGCATCACCGGGTCCCCCGCCGCAGAAATCATGCCCCAGCCCAACAGTGGCAAGATCAACATCAAGGCGTACAACAGGACATGGGAGGCCTTCGCCGCCAGCACCTGCCAGCCCGGCAGATCCCTCGGTAATGCCGGTGGGCGCGTGGTAAAGCGCACCGCCAGGCGCACGATCACCAGCAGCAGAATCGCGATGCCCAAAGGCTTGTGCAACCGGAGCAGCCACTCATGACGCTCGGACACCGAGGCCACCATGCCCGCGCCAATGAACAACATGGCGATGATCATCAACGCCATCAACCAGTGGAGCAACCGGGCCAAGGGTGCGAAGTGACGGGGGCTCATGGGCGGGTCTCCTGGGTGGCGGGCAACTGGCTCACTTCGCTGGTACGCCGCAGATAGGAACTGGCATACGCGGCGGAACGCGCGGCCAGCAGCGGGTCTTCGGAACCTTCGATACCGCTGGGCAGGATCAGCGGGTCATAGTTGATGTCACGGCACTCGCCGTTGTCCTGCGCCTGGGTACTCTCCAGCACCAGCGTGCCGGCATTGAGCACCTTGCGATCCGTGGGCCAGGGCTTGCTGGCGTCATTCACCGGATCGCCAGGATTGGCCAGGGTGATGTCCAACCGCCAACGCAACGGTCCGGCGGCGAGACGCTTGGTCAGATCCTGCTCCAGGTAGTCGGCGCCCTGGGCGGGTGGCGCATCCGCCGCGTCGGCGGTCAGCGGGACCACGCCCCAGCGCACCGCCTGACGTCGCCCGGCCGGATTGACCAGGTAAAACGCATTGATGCCGTTGTAGGTTTCGGTGGCATAGCTGGCCGACGGCTTGGCAGTCTTGATCCACTGCAGGAACGGCACGGCTTCCGGGTGAGCGGCAAAGAACGCCGGCACTGCCGTCGGGTTCGGTTTCCCCGTGGCGGGATCCGGTGACTGGGCCTGTTGAAACTGATAGAACGCCTCAGGCGTGCCCACCGGGAACACCGGCATGCTGTTCATGCCGGTACGCCATTGCTGGCCGTTGGCCTGGGTGAAACGCAACGCCAGGCTGCGGATCGGTACGCTGCCGTCCGGTGCATAAGGGTTGCCGCTGGGCAAGGCGAAACGTCCAACAACCGGCGTCCGGGCGTCCATGAACACCTGGGCGCTGGAATAGGCTCGCGCCTCGCCGCTGCTTTCGAAATAACCGGCGACACAGACACCCTTCGAGTGATTGCGCCGGAAGCCCGGATGAACCCCATTGTTCTTTTCCAGCACGTTGACCAGTGCTTTGGGTGTCAGGCGCTGTGGGTCAAGGGTGCCATTGACGTAGGCAAACACCCCGGCCAATGCGGCAACAATCACCGCAATGCCACCCAGGCGCAGGGTCAGGCTGGCGGCACTCAACGGCGGCCGATCCGATGCGGGGTCAGGTGAAGAGGAAGGATCAACCATGACGAAGCTCCAAGGCTCAAGGCCATTTGAGGAAAGGACCCGTCAGACGAAGGCCCGATGGTTTTATTCCCATACCGCGTATTTATTTTTCCTACGCTGGAATAATCTCGTTTGGGGATCGTCTTTCCAGTCTCACCCAGCGACGGCTCACCGGACGCCAAACGCCCATGAACGAAATCGATGACCAGTTGCGCATGCTCATCCCCCGACTACGGCGGTTTGCCGTGTCGCTGACGCGCAACCCCAGCAATGCCGACGACCTGGTGCAGACGTGCCTGGAGCGGGCTTTGTCAAAATGGAACGACAAGCGTCCAGACGGCGATCTGCGAGCCTGGCTGTTTTCCATCCTGTATCGGCAGTTTCTCGATGCCCACCGCCGTTCCCGACGCTACGCCCGCATGCTGGAGTTTTTCACCGGCCGCGACGATACGCATCCCTCGGCCGAGCGCAGCGTGATCGCCCAGTCGTCGCTCCAGGCCTTCGACCAACTCACCACCGAGCAGCGGGCGCTGTTGCTGTGGGTGTCGGTGGAAGGCTTGAGCTACCAGCAAGTCGCCGACATCCTCGGCGTGCCGACCGGCACCGTGATGTCGCGCCTGTCCCGCGCCCGCCAAGCCTTGCGCCAACTCAGCGAAGGCGAAATCACCCGCCCCACCCTGCGGATACTCAAATGATCAGCATGCCCCCCAGCGACAGCGACCTGCACGCCTACGTCGATCGCCAATTGAGCGAGGCCGACCAGCGCCTGATGGACACCTACCTCGGCAGCCACCCCGACGTCGCCGCTCGGGTCCGGGCCTGGCAACAGGACGCGCTACGCTTGCGCACTGCCTTGAGTGGAGCCTTGCAACAACCGGCCAATCCGGCCCTCGACCCGACGTCGATTCGCCAACGGCTCAGACATCGCTCACGCCGACACCTGGCCAGCGCCGCGATACTGTTGCTGGCCGTCAGCGTGGGTGGCTTCGGTGGCTGGCAGGCTCGTCAAATGACCCTACTCAGCGCCGCCCAACCCATGGCTGACGCCTTGCAGGCCTATCGGCTGTTCGCCCAGCAAGGCATCCTCCCGGCCGATTACCAGACCGGCGACGAAAGCAGCATGCAAGACTGGCTCGACCGTTACTTCAGCGACGCCAATCGCCTGCCGGATCTTTCCGGCGCGGGCTTCAAGCCGGTCAGCGGCCGCTTGCTCAGCACCGAGCAAGGCGCGGCGGCGATGATCGTCTACCAGGACGAAAGTGGTCAGAAGATCAGCTTCTACGTGCGCCCACCAGGGCCGAGGAATTTCCTGCTGCCCCGTGGCAGCCGGCGCGACGGCGAGTTGCAGGCCGAATACTGGTCCGGGCCGGGGTACAACTATGCGGTGGTGATTCCCAGTGACACGCCGGCGGCCCAAAAACTCAAGCAGACCCTGGACTTCTGACCCCCGCCGCCATCCCCTGCGGGAGCGAGCCTGCTCGCGATGGCGGACTGACATCTGACATCAATGTTGACTGAGCCGTCGTCTTCGCGAGCAAGCCCGCTCCCACACTGGAGCTGCGGATGGCCGCAGCATCGCCGTACCTGTGGGAGCCGGGCTTGCCCGCGATGGCGACGGCGCATTCAACAGGGGGCAGACTGATCCACCGCTATCGCGAGCAGGCTCGCTCCCACACTGGAGCTG
>NZ_JBMDKO010000040.1:0-48340 GCF_057809755.1 Pseudomonas sp. FG13 | reverse complement strand
AGTCAGCATTTCTGTCGACTGACACACCGCATCGCGAGCAGGCTCGCTCCCACAGTTTTTTCCTGCGGGCATGAAAAAGCCGCTGCGTCCCGAAGGAGGCAGCGGCTTTCAGAAGATACCGCCTGAGGCTTAGTAACCCAGTGCGAAGTCTTCTTCTTTCATGTCCATCAAGTTATTGGCGCCCGACAACATGGCAGCCACGTGGGTACGGGTACGCGGCAGGATGCGCTGGAAGTAGAAGCGCGCCGTCTGCAGCTTGGCGGTGTAGAAAGCCTCTTCGGTGGTGCCGGCAGCCAGTTTTTCCGCCGCCAGACGCGCCATGTCGGCCCAGAAGTAGGCCAGGCAGGCGTAACCGGAGTACATCAGGTAGTCCACCGAGGCCGCGCCGACTTCTTCGCGGTCCTTCATGGCCGCCATGCCAACCTTCATGGTCAGCTCGCCCCACTCCTTGTTCAGCGCGGCCAACGGTCCGACGAACTCCTTGACCGCTTCGTTGCCTTCGTTGCCCTGGCAGAACTTGTGGACGATCTTGGTGAAGCCCTTGAGCGCTTCGCCCTGGGTCATCAGCACTTTACGGCCCAGCAGGTCGAGGGCCTGGATGCCGGTGGTGCCTTCGTACAGCATCGAAATGCGACTGTCGCGAACGTTCTGCTCCATGCCCCACTCGGCGATGAAGCCGTGGCCGCCGTAGATCTGCACGCCGTGGTTGGCCGATTCGAAGCCGACTTCGGTCATGAACGCCTTGGCGATCGGCGTCATGAACGCCAATAGCGCATCGGCCTTTTTCTTCTCTTCCTCATCGACGCCGTACTTGACGATGTCGACCTGCTTGGCGGTGAAGTAGACCATCGCCCGGTTACCTTCGGCAAAGGCCTTCATGGTCAGCAGCATGCGACGCACGTCAGGGTGCACGATGATCGGGTCAGCGGGCTTGTCCGGCGCTTTCGGGCCCGTCAGGGAGCGCATTTGCAAGCGGTCACGGGCGTATTTCAAGCCGCCCTGAAAGCCGATTTCAGCGTGGGCCAAGCCTTGCAAAGCGGTGCCCAGGCGTGCGGTGTTCATGAAGGTGAACATGCAGTTCAGGCCTTTGTTCGCCGGGCCGATCAGGAAACCGGTGGCCGCGTCGAAGTTCATCACGCAGGTAGCGTTGCCGTGGATGCCCATCTTGTGTTCGATCGAACCACAGCTCACCGCGTTGCGCTGGCCGATGGTGCCGTCGGCGTTAGGCAGGAACTTGGGCACGATGAACAGCGAAATGCCCTTGGTACCGGCCGGAGCGTCCGGCAGACGCGCCAGAACGATGTGGACGATGTTGTCGGCCATGTCGTGTTCGCCGGCCGAAATGAAGATCTTGGTACCGGTTACCTTGTAGGAGCCATCGGCCTGTGGCTCGGCCTTGGTGCGCAGCATGCCCAGGTCGGTGCCACAGTGGGGTTCGGTCAGGCACATGGTGCCAGTCCATTCACCGGACACCAGCTTGGTCAGGTAAGCCTCTTGCTGCTCGGGCGTACCGTGCTCGGAAATCGTGTTCATCGCGCCGTGGGACAGGCCCGGGTACATGCCCCACGACCAGTTGGCTTCGCCGACCATTTCGCTGACGGCCAGGCCCAGCGACTCCGGCAGGCCCTGACCACCATGCTCGACGTCATGGGCCAGGCTTGGCCAGCCGCCTTCAACGAATTGCTTGTAGGCTTCCTTGAAACCGGTCGGGGTTTTCACGCCGGACTCGCTCCAGGTGCAGCCTTCGGTGTCACCCACACGGTTCAGCGGAGCCAGCACCTGCTCACAAAACTTGGCGCCTTCTTCGAGAATGGCGTCAACCATGTCCGGAGTTGCGTCCTGGCAAGCCGGAAGGCTCTGATAATGCGCTTCATAGCCAAGCAGTTCATCACGAACGAAGCGAATATCACGCAAGGGGGCCTTGTAGTCAGGCATAGCGATAACCTCTGCTGATGTAACCGGGGATGAACGACCGCGTGGATTTGTTATGGCGGTCAAACAGTTGTTTGAAACATACGTTTACGCCTAAATCTTGTCAAGCGCCGATCTTTTGCCGTTCGTCATCGCCCCCTCAAAAAAACTCAGGTACGTCCATCCCGTGCGGTTTACACCCACAGCGAGTGAAGGAAAAGATTAGTTGAGCGTGAGGGAGTTAGAGACGAAAACGCCGCGAATAATCGCGGCGCTTTCGCAAATCGGGGAACTCAAGATCAGGCGAAGGTATCGATCAACGTACCCAGCATTTCGTCGGACGCTTTAGCCACGCTCACGCCCGCTTGCACCTGGAACTTGCCCTGGGCCATTTCAACCATGTTGCTGGCCAGGTCCGACTGCTGGCTGCGATCCACCGACCGCAGGCGATCGACCTGGACTTCGGACGACTGACTGGTAACCGCCCGCTCGATGGTGTTGTTGGCGATTTGAGATGAAGCCTGATCGACACGGTTCTGCCCTGTCTGAATAGTACTCAGACCAGCATAGAATGCGGTACTTCCTGAGATTTCCATGGCAAGGCTCGTATCTTGAAGGGTCGACAAGGCCATTGAATCAGAAGCACTGGGAAAAGGCCCGACAAAAACACTAATGGCACAGTGCCTTGTTATAGGCAAACCCTAATCCAGCAGGTCCAGATGCAGGTACCCGGCCACGGCTTCCGCCGTTACGCCCTTGATTCGTGGCACCCGGCCCAGGCACGGTGCCGGAAGGCGTTCGGCGAGCGTGGCCAGATTTTCCTCCAGGCGCGACGTCTTGGGGTCGACGATATTCGCCACCCAACCAGCCAATTGCAGGCCATCCCGGGCGATGGCTTCGGCGGTGAGCAACGCGTGACTGATACAGCCCAACCGTACCCCCACTACCAGAATTACCGGCAGCCCCAGGGCCATTGCCAGGTCCGAGAGATTGTCCTGATCAGCCAACGGAACGCGCCAACCGCCCGCGCCCTCAATCAAGGTGAAATCGGCTTGCAGGGCCAGCACGTCACGCATCGGCCCCAACAACGACTGCACCGTCAACGCCACGCCGGCTTCCCGGGCCGCCAGATGCGGCGCAATGGCCGGCTCGAACGCCACCGGGTTGACTTGGGCATACGTCAGCGGCACCGAGCATTCCGCGAGCAGGGCCAGGGCGTCGGCATTGCGCAGGCCCTTGGGCGTGACTTCGCAACCGGAGGCCACGGGCTTTCCGGCGGCGGTGCTCATGCCGGCCTGTCGTGCTGCGTGCAGCAGGCCGGCCGCAACAGTGGTCTTGCCCACGTCGGTATCGGTGCCGGTGATGAAGTAAGCCTGGCTCATAGAGGTTTCTCCAGCACCGCGTAGACCACCTGATAGGTCGCGGGCAACCCTTCTACCCGACGAAATTGCTCGTAGGCTTCAATCATCCCCAGGATCCTCGCTCTGCCGGTCAACCCTCCCGGGCGGCCGGGATTCAGATTATGGGCACCGAGGGATTTCAATTCATGGGTCAGGCTGCGTACGTCCGGGTAATGCAACACATGGGGGCGGTTCTCGAGGCTGATGACCTTCAACCCGCTTTCCATGCACAGTTGTCGATAGGTTTCGAACTCCCGGAAACGGTTGACGTGCACCAGGCCGTCCACCTGGCGCCAGCTTTCGCGCAACTCATACAACGTACCGGCACAGAGGCTGGTGAAGGCAAAGACCCCGCCCGGCTTCAGTACACGATGGGCCTCATTCAACACCGAGGCAAAGTCCGCACACCACTGCACCGCAAGGCTGGAGAACACCAGGTCGCAGCTCGACGCTTGCAGGGGCAGGCGCTCCGCGTCCCCGGCCACGAAATGCGCAGCCCCACCCTGGGGACGGGCATGGTTGAGCATGCCTTCGGCGATATCCAGCGCAACGCCGCTGGCCACGCCGAAGCGCGCGCCCAGCGCACGGGTGAAGTGACCGGTGCCGCACCCCACGTCCATCCAGCGTCCCGGCACGAGCGAGGCAGGTAACTGCTCCAGCAACTGTTGACCCACGTCGCGCTGCAATTCCGCCACGCTGTCGTAGCTGGCCGCCGCCCGGGAGAAAGAGGCTGCCACCTGGCGCTTGTCAGGCAAGGCCCCGGGCAATTTGGGAAGGGATAGGTCAGTCATCACCGGCCTCATGAAAAAAGGCCTGGATCGCCCCCGCGACACCGTGCGGGTCTTCCAGAAGAAATCCATGACCGGCCTGTTCGATCAGGCCGATCTCGACGTCCGGCAACAATGCCAGCAATTCACTCGCGGCTTCGGCCGGCACCAGGGCGTCGAGCCCGGCAAACAGATGCAATTGCGGGCCACGGAAGCGTTGCAAAGCGGCACGGGTATCCAGCTGCGCCAGCACTTGCAGACCGGCCATCGACACCTCCGGCGCGGTGTTCGGTGCGCCGGCCAGCAGCAGCCTCGCCAACCCACGGGGGTCGCTGCAGCCCTGGGCGCATAACAAACTGAAACGCTTGAGGGTCAGGCGTGGATCGGCGGCACACCCGTCGAGGAAACCGTCGAAGGTGTCACTGGCCATCGCGCTCGGCCATTGCTCATGAGCCACAAACGAAGCATTGCTCGCCAGGGTCAACAGCCCGCAGCAATGCTCGCCCCGGCGCGCGGCCAACTCGGAGGCCAGCATGCCGCCCAGGGACCAGCCGCCCAACCAGGCATCCTGGGGCACGCTGGCGTCCAACTCGTCGAGCCATTCCTCGGGATTACTCGTTACCAGGGCCGGCAATGGCTCGATTTCCACCCGCAGATGTTCGTCGAGCCCGTGCAACGCAGCGGCCAGCGGTTCCAGCGGGGAAACGCCCAACCCCCAACCAGGCAGCAATATCAATCGATCACGCATGGCTTGCCTCCGGCCCCAGCAGAGCAAAACACTCGGCCAGTGCATTCAACAATAGTTGCACCTGGGCCTCGCTGTGGGCGGCCGTCAGGGTCACACGCAAACGGGCGCTGCCGGCCGGTACGGTGGGTGGCCGTATCGCGGTGACCATCAGACCCCGTTCGCGCAGCATTTGCGACAGGCGCATCGCTCGCCCGGCATCGCCGATCAGAATCGGCTGGATCGGCGTGAAGCTGTCCATCAGTTGCAGGCCAATCTGCTCCGCGCCATGGCGAAACTGACGGATCAACACTTGCAAATGCTCGCGCCGCCAATGCTCGCTGCGCAACAACTCAAGACTTTTGAGCGTGGCGCAGGCCAGGGCCGGCGGTTGGCTGGTGGTGTAGATATAGGGGCGGGCAAACTGGATCAGGCTCTCGATCAGCTCTTCACTGCCTGCCACAAAAGCGCCAGCGGTGCCGAAGGCCTTGCCCAGGGTGCCGACCAGCACCGGCACGTCGTCCTGGCTGAGGCCGAAGTGCTCGACGATACCGCCTCCGCTCGCGCCCAACGGACCGAAACCGTGAGCATCGTCGACCATCAGCCAGGCGCCCCTGGCCTTGGCTTCACGGGCCAGGGCCGGCAGATCGGCAATGTCGCCGTCCATGCTGAAGACCCCGTCGGTGACCACCAGCGTATTGCCGGTGGCTTTCTCCAGACGGCTGGCCAGGCTCCGGGCGTCGTTGTGCAGATAACGGCTGAAACGCGCGCCGGACAGTATCCCGGCGTCGAGCAACGACGCGTGATTGAGCCGGTCCTCCAGCACCGTATCGCCCTGCCCGACCAGTGCGGTCACGGCGCCGAGGTTGGCCATGTAGCCGGTGGTGAACAGCAGCGCCCGCGGACGACCGGTGAGATCGGCAAGGGCCTCCTCCAGGGCGTGATGGGGACCGCTATGGCCGATCACCAGATGGGAAGCACCGCCACCCACCCCCCAACGGGTCGCCCCGGCACGCCAGGCTTCGATCACCTGCGGGTGATTGGCCAGGCCCAGGTAGTCGTTATTGCAGAACGCCAGCAACGGTTGCCCATCCACCACCACCTCCGGGCCCTGGGGGCTTTCGAGCAGCGGACGTTGGCGATAGAGGTTTTCGGCACGACGGGCAGCCAGGCGTGCGGCGAGATCGAAGGGCATGCTGGCCTCGGGGTGACCACTATTCAAAGATTGAAGGGTTCCCCTGTGGGAGCGAGCCTGCTCGCGATGGCGGTGTGTCATTCGACGTAAATGTTGAATGCTCTATTGCTATCGCGAGCAGGCTCGCTCCCACAGGTCCCCCATTCCAAACAGAAAAATCGGGGTTGATCACACAGCCGCGTTATAGAACTGCTCGCTGCTCTTCTGCTCCACCAGCGCCTGTTCAATCGCGGCCTGGTGCACTTCGTCGGCATGTTCTTCGCGGACTTCGGGCTGGATGCCCAGGCGAGCGAACAGTTGCATGTCCTTGTCGGCCTGCGGGTTGGCGGTGGTCAGCAGCTTGTCGCCGTAGAAAATCGAGTTGGCGCCGGCCAGGAAGGCCAGGGCCTGCATCTGTTCGTTCATCGCTTCGCGACCGGCGGACAGGCGAACATGGGATTTGGGCATCAGGATCCGCGCCACGGCGAGCATGCGGATGAAATCGAACGGGTCGACATCCTCGGCATTTTCCAACGGCGTGCCGGCGACCTTGACCAGCATGTTGATCGGCACCGACTCCGGATGTTCTGGCAGGTTCGCCAACTGGATCAGCAGGTTGGCGCGGTCATCGAGGGACTCGCCCATGCCGAGGATGCCGCCGGAGCAGATCTTCATCCCCGAATCACGCACGTAGGCCAGGGTTTGCAGGCGCTCGCTGTAGGTACGGGTGGTGATGATGCTGCCGTAGAATTCCGGCGAGGTATCGAGGTTGTGGTTGTAGTAATCCAGGCCGGCCTGGGCCAGTGCCTCGGTCTGCTCCTGGTCGAGACGCCCCAGGGTCATGCAGGTTTCCAGGCCCATGGCCTTCACGCCTTTGACCATTTCCAACACGTAGGGCATGTCCTTGGCCGACGGATGCTTCCACGCCGCGCCCATGCAGAAACGGGTCGAACCGATGGCCTTGGCACGCGCGGCCTCTTCGAGGACCTTCTGCACTTCCAGCAGCTTTTCCTTGTCCAGCCCGGTGTTGTAGTGGCCGGATTGCGGACAATATTTGCAATCTTCCGGGCAGGCGCCGGTCTTGATCGAGAGCAGCGTGGAAACCTGAACGCGGTTGGCGTCGAAATGCGCACGATGCACGGTCTGCGCCTGGAACAACAGGTCATTGAACGGCTGGACAAAGAGTGCTTTGACTTCGGCCAAAGACCAGTCATGACGCAGGTTGGCAGTGATGCTGGCGCTCATGGGTATTTCCTTGATTATGCTTGGCTGGCGACTGGGGACACGCAATACCCACAGGTGCGACACGGATGTTCGGCATATTTAAGGAAGAGTCATGCGCTGTCAACCACCATACGAAGGACCGGTTTACATCTGGTTAAAAAACAAGCAATCCTGCCTCCTGTGTGGCGACGCTACCGATACGCAGCAGCCAATCTGCACACCCTGCGAAAGCGAATTGCCCTGGCTCGGCGATCAATGCGTCATTTGCGCCCTGCCGCTGCCCATGGCCGGGCTCCGTTGCGGGCAATGCGCCACGCAACCACCAGCTTTCAAGCGCGTCCTGGCGCCCTGGGCTTATGATTTCCCTGTGGACAGTCTGATCACCCGTTTCAAGCACCAGGCAAAATGGCCTCTCGGGCGCCTCATGGGCGAACTGTTGGCGCAGTCGCTGCAACATCATTTCGACGAAGGCCTGGAGCGGCCCGACGCGCTGGTGCCGGTACCGCTGGCGGGTCGACGCTTGCGCCAGCGCGGGTTCAACCAGGCGACCCTGCTGGCGCGCTGGCTCGGTGCTGAGTTACAGATTCCCTGCGAAGAACATCTGCTGCTGCGCATCCACGACACCCCGGCGCAACAGGCACTCGATGCCAGGGACCGGCGCCGGAATCTGCGCCAGGCCTTTGCCCTCGCGCCCGATGCCCCGTTGCGCAACCGCCACCTGGCCCTGGTAGACGATGTGCTCACCACCGGCGCAACCGCCCAGACGCTGGCCCAATTGCTGCTCGATGGCGGTGCGGCCCGGGTCGATGTGTATTGCCTGGCGCGCACGCCCAAACCCGGTGAGCCGGCTTGACGCGCGGCGGCCGAGGCGCCAACGTCCATTCATTCACCCTCGCGCGCAGTTTCCGCCATGTCCTTACCTACGCTTCTGACCCAACACATTGTCCGGCGTCCGCAACGCATCGCCCTGTTGCAACATATTGCCGAGCAAGGCTCCATCACCCGTGCCGCCAAGAGCGCGGGCCTGAGCTACAAGGCGGCATGGGATGCCATCGATGAGTTGAACAACCTGGCGGACCAGCCGCTGGTGGAACGCAGCGTCGGTGGCAAGGGCGGTGGCGGTGCCAGGCTGTCGGAAGAAGGGCAACGGGTGCTGCGCCTGTACCTGCGCCTGCAAGCCTTGCAGGCGCAGTTGCTGGAGGCGAGCGAAGACGCCGGGGACCTCGGCCTGCTGAGTCGCCTGATGCTGCGCACCAGCGCTCGCAATCAGTTGCACGGCAAAGTCCTTGGCATCGACGCCCAGGGCCATAACGACCGGGTGCGCCTGGAACTGGCCCGTGGCCTGGTCATCGAGGCACAGATCACCCACGACAGTACGGTGCGCCTGGAGCTGGCTATCGGCACCGAGGTGGTTGCGCTGATCAAGGCCGGCTGGCTGGAATTGTTCCCCAACGGGCCCCTGGAGAAATCAGGCTTAAATGCCCTACAAGGCGTCATCGAACATATCGCCCTGGCCACCGACGGTCCCAGCGAGGTGCGTATCAGCTTGCCCAACGGCCAGACCCTGTGCGCCCTGGCCGATCCGCTACAACTGCAAGCGCGCAACCTGGACACCGGCTCACCGGTGCAAGTGGTGTTTTCGGCAACGAATGTGTTGCTCGGGACACCGTTATAAAGGTACTGAAACAAAAGCTTCATCGACCCGCTTTAAGGTGACTGCCAAACCAGCAGGGAGCCTGAGATGAGCCTATTAGAAGAAAACCAATCCACCGACCTGGAAAAGATCGTCGGCCTGAGCCGCCGTAGCTTTATCGGCGCCGGCGCCTTGTGTGGCGCGGCCATGTTCCTGGGTGGCAACCTGTTGAGCCGCAGCGCCCTTGCCGCCGCCGTCAGCGAAGGCAACAGCAAGTTGCTGGGCTTCGACAGCATCGCTGCCGCCACGACCGACACCCTCACCCTGCCACCCGGCTACAAGTCCTCGGTGTTGATCAGTTGGGGTCAGCCGTTGCAGAAGAACGCCCCCGCATTCGACCCGAGTGGCAATGGCACCGCGCGTGACCAGGAAATGCAATTTGGCGACAACAACGACGGCATGAGCCTGTTCCCGTTCCCGGGCGACGAGAACCGAGCGCTGATGGCAATCAACAACGAATACACCAACTACCGCTACCTCTTCGCCCATGGCGGCCAGCCGCAGTCGGCCGAAGACGTGCACAAGGCCCAGGCCAGCGAAGGCGTATCGGTGATCGAAGTGAAGCGCCAGGGCGGCCAGTGGCAATTCGTCCAGGCATCGCGCTACAACCGCAGGATCCATGGCAACACCCCGATCGAACTGAGCGGGCCGGCCGCCGGACATGAACTGCTGAAAACCGGCAGCGACAAGAGCGGTAAGAAAGTCCTCGGTACTTTCCAGAACTGCGCCAATGGCATGACGCCGTGGGGCACCTACCTGACCTGCGAAGAAAACTTCACCGACTGCTTTGGCAGCAGCAAGTCCGATTTGCAGTTCGATGAAGCGCAAAAGCGCTACGGCGCCACCGTCACCAGCCGCGAGATCAACTGGCACTTGTACGATCCACGCTTCGATCTGGCGAAGAATCCCAACGAGCTCAATCGCCATGGTTGGGTAGTGGAAATCGACCCATTCGATCCAGCGTCCACCCCCGTGAAACGCACCGCCCTGGGCCGCTTCAAACACGAAAACGCTGCCCTGGCACAAACCGGGGATGGTCGCGCCGTGGTCTACATGGGCGACGACGAGCGTGGTGAATTCATCTACAAATTCGTCAGCCGCGAGCGCATCAATCACAAGAACCCCAAGGCCAACCGCAACCTGTTGGACCATGGCACCTTGTATGTGGCGCGCTTCGACGCCGGTGACAGCAATCCGGACCACCCGAAAGGCAAGGGCCAGTGGATCGAACTGACCCATGGCAAGAACGGCCTCGACGCCAGCAGCGGCTTCGCCGACCAGGCCGAAGTGCTGATCCACGCGCGCCTGGCCGCCAGTGCCGTGGGCGCCACACGAATGGACCGCCCGGAGTGGATCGTAGTCAGCCCGAACGACGGCCAGGTCTATTGCACCCTGACCAACAATGCCAAGCGCGGCGAAGACGGCCAACCGGTGGGCGGGCCCAACCCTCGGGCCAAGAACGTCTATGGGCAGATCCTGCGCTGGCGCACCGACCGCGACGACCACGTGTCCATGACCTTCAGCTGGGACCTGTTCGTAGTGGCCGGAAACCCGACCGTACATGCCGGTACACCGAAAGCCGGTTCGTCCAATATCAACCCGCAGAACATGTTCAACAGCCCCGATGGCCTGGGCTTCGACAAGGCCGGCCGGCTGTGGATCCTCACCGATGGTGACGTCAGCAACACCGGGGATTTCGCCGGCATGGGCAACAACCAGATGCTCTGTGCCGACCCCAACAGCGGCGAAATCCGTCGATTCATGGTCGGGCCGGTGGGCTGCGAAGTGACCGGCATCAGCTTCGCGCCGGACCAGAAGGCCTTGTTCGTCGGGATCCAGCACCCTGGCGAAAACGGCGGTTCGACCTTCCCCGAGCACCTGCCCAACGGCAAGCCGCGCTCGTCGGTGATGGTGATTACCCGCGAGGACGGCGGCATCATCGGCGCCTGATAAGGCCCCATCGCGAGCAGGCTCGCTCCCACAAGGATCAGCAACCTTGAAGATCCGATGTGGGAGCGAGCCTGCTGGCGATGGCTTCAGCACAGCCACCACCTATCTGCCTCCGTCTGCGCTACCATGCTGGGCCGGACGCGGCAGCCCTGCCGCTGCGCAGGAGTCAGCATGTCCCATCCGTTCGAAACCCTCACGCCCGACCTGGTGCTCGATGCCGTAGAAAGTATCGGCTTCCTCAGCGACGCCCGTGTGCTGGCTCTCAACAGCTACGAGAACCGCGTCTACCAAGTCGGCATCGAAGACGCCGAGCCGCTGATCGCCAAGTTCTATCGCCCCCAGCGCTGGACCAACGAGGCGATCCTGGAAGAACACCGCTTCACCTTCGAGCTGGCCGATTGCGAAGTGCCGGTAGTGGCGCCGCTGGTTCACAACGGCGCCAGCCTGCACGAACACGCCGGGTTTCGTTTCACCCTGTTCCCTCGCCGCGGCGGCCGTGCGCCGGAGCCGGGCAATCTCGACCAACTCTATCGCCTTGGCCAATTGCTCGGACGTCTGCATGCGGTAGGCGCCAGCCGCCCGTTCGAACACCGCGAGGCCCTGGGCGTGAAGAACTTCGGCCATGACTCACTGGCGACCGTATTGGAAAGCGGTTTCGTGCCCCGCAGCCTGCTTCCGGCCTACGAGTCGGTGGCAAGGGATCTGCTCAAGCGTGTCGAAGAAACCTACGCCGCCACGCCCCATCAGAACATCCGCATGCACGGTGACTGTCACCCGGGCAACATGATGTGTCGCGACGAGGTTTTCCACATCGTCGATCTGGACGACTGTCGCATGGGCCCGGCGGTACAGGATCTGTGGATGATGCTGGCCGGCGATCGTCAGGCATGCCTGGGCCAGTTATCGGAATTGATGGACGGCTACCAGGAGTTCCATGACTTCGACTCACGGGAACTGGCGTTGATCGAACCTTTGCGCGCCCTGCGCCTGATGCACTACAGCGCCTGGCTGGCCCGTCGCTGGGACGACCCGGCATTCCCCCGCAGCTTCCCGTGGTTCGGCAGCGAGCGCTATTGGGGCGACCAGGTGCTGGCATTGCGCGAGCAACTGGCGGCGCTCAATGAAGAGCCGTTGAAGTTGTTCTGAAGAGCGCACTTCAACCATCACCACAATCCCCTGTGGGAGCGAGCCCGCCCGCGATCGCGGTGTGTCAGACAACATATTCGTAAGCTGATACACCGCGATCGCGAGCAGGCTCGCTCCCACAGGAGGTATTTGCGTTGTTGCTCAAAGGTTCGCCCAAAACCTGACAAATCTACTTACAATCACTCCTTTGTTAGCTGCCTAAGCAAGGATTCTGCATGCAAGCCGCCAACCCGCGTCGCGGGTACATCCTGGGCCTGAGTGCCTACGTCATCTGGGGATTGTTCCCCATCTATTTCAAAGCGATAGCCAGCGTGCCGGCCGTGGAGATCATCATCCACAGGGCGCTGTGGTCGGCGCTGTTCGGCGCGGCGCTGCTGATGGTCTGGAAACACCCAGGCTGGTGGCGCGAGCTGCGGGACAACCCGCGTCGCTTCGCGATCCTGGCCTTAAGTGGCACATTGATCGCGGCCAACTGGCTGATCTACGTCTGGGCGGTGAACAATGGTCGCATGCTCGAAGCCAGCCTGGGTTACTACATCAACCCGCTGGTGAATGTGCTGCTGGGGATGCTGATCCTCGGCGAACGGCTGCGGCGCATGCAATGGCTGGCGGTGGGGTTGGCAGCGGTTGGCGTGGCGCAGCAGGTCTGGCAGGTCGGCAGTTTGCCGTGGGTGTCCCTGGCGTTGGCGTTGACCTTCGGCTTCTATGGTCTGATTCGCAAGCAAGCCCCGGTCAAAGCCTTGCCAGGGCTGGTGGTGGAAACCTGGATGCTGGTACCGATCGCCATAGCCTGGTTGCTGTTCAACCCGACCGCCACCAGTGCCCAGGCAGCGTTCTGGACTACCTCCGAAGCCTGGTGGCTGGTGGCGGCCGGCCCGGTGACACTGGTTCCGCTGGTGTGCTTCAACGCCGCCGCCCGGCATCTGCCCTACACCACGCTGGGCTTTCTCCAGTACATCGCACCGACACTGGTGCTGCTGCTGGCAGTGCTGCTGTTTGGCGAGCATCTGTCGTCCAGCACCTTGGTGGCGTTTCTGTTTATCTGGGCCGGACTTGCGGTATACAGCATCGACGCCGTGATCAGTATGCGCCGACGCAACTGATCAAAAATCGTACATCCCTCTGCAGGCCACGCTTGACGTGGCCTGCGTTGATCCACCCCAAGGTTATCCACAGCGTCATCCCCGCCGTTTGTGCACAAGCCCTTGAAAACTGGCGATTTTTTGATCATCGCCGGCAAAGGCCCGCCGGGCCTGGGCTGGCGCCGGGTTTCTACAGGTTATCCACAGGCAGGTGCAGCTTTTCCTTGGATAACCGGCCTCACGCCTCATCGCTCAGTTTGAGTTCCACCATCAATTCGTCGGCCAAGGTCTCCAAGCGTTCCTGCAAGGTGTCCAACGACAGCGTCAGCGGCACGCCCAGGATCGCTTCGGCGTGAAACAGCAGTTCGCTGCTCATCGGTGCCGGCCCGACATGGGTCACCAGCCGCTCGACATTGACCCCCTGCTCGCTCAGCAACCGGGTGATGTCCCGCACGATACCGGGGCGGTCGTTACCCACCAGCTCCATGGCAATGGGTTTCCAACTGCAGGACTCCTCGATCGTGCTCTGCGCGATGAGCACGCGAATGCCATGGCTCGCCAACCCCTGCAAGGCTTCGATCAGTTCCTCATGGGATTCGGCCGGAGCACTGAGACGCAGTATTCCGGCAAATTGCCCCGCCAGATGCGACATGCGGCTTTCCAGCCAGTTACCGCCGTGCTCGGCAATGCATTGGGCGATGCGCTCGACCTGCCCGGGTTTGTCCGGGGCGAAAACGGTGATGACGAGATGGTCCATGGCGCAGCCCTCTTGTTATGGGAAGAAAGAGTATAGGCAGCATGAGCTGTGTAGGAGCTGTCGAGTGCAACGAGGCTGCGATCTTTCCCATACCAATTGATTCGGGAGCGAAAGATCAAAAAGCAAAGATCGCAGGCTCCTACACTCGGCGGCCGCATTTATCATTCTGAGGTCCACTTACAATCGTGTACAAGTCATAAGATTTATATGGAACAATTCATCAGTTTTTTGAGAACATCAGACGTCTCGTCGTGACTGTACTGCTTTAGTCGGTCGCGGAACGACGCAATTAGTCTAATTTTCACAACCGCAACTGTTCATGTAGTATTCCGCAGCGAGCACTACATAATGTTGGACCGATGTCTGCCAAGGCGCAGTCGCATCCCTGAAAGCCCCATCAGCAAGGCTTAACGCCCATGATAGGTCCCACCCAGCCGCCAGCGATGGCATGTACTGGTTCCGGGGTTTGTGGTTTAAATGTCCCGAGGCTTCATTGTCAAAATCGAAGAGCTGAAAAGCGAAATAGCTGAGCAGAGTGAGAGGCAAGCAATGACTGAACACGTTCAAGTCGGTGGCCTTCGGGTCGCCAGAGTCCTGTTCGACTTCGTGAACAACGAAGCCATCCCCGGTACCGGTCTGACCGCCGACCAGTTCTGGGCCGGTGTCGACAAGGTCATCCACGACCTGGCACCGAAGAACAAAGCCCTACTCGCCAAACGCGATGATTTCCAGGCTCGGATCGATGCCTGGCACCAGTCGAAAGCCGGCCAGGCCTTTGATGCCGTGGCTTACAAAGCCTTCCTGCAAGACATTGGATACCTGCTGCCAGAAGTGGCGGATTTCCAGGCTACGACCCAAAACGTCGATGACGAAATCGCCCGCATGGCCGGCCCGCAGCTGGTGGTGCCGGTGATGAATGCCCGTTTCGCCCTCAACGCTTCGAACGCCCGCTGGGGTTCGTTGTACGACGCGCTGTACGGCACCGACGCCATCAGCGAAGCCGATGGCGCGGAAAAAGGCAAAGGCTACAACAAGGTTCGCGGCGACAAGGTCATCGCTTTCGCCCGTGCCTTTCTCGACGAAGCAGCCCCCCTGGCGGCCGGCTCCCACGTCGACTCCACCGCCTACAAGATCGTCGACGGCAAACTGGTGGTCGCCCTCAAGGGTGGCAGCAACAGTGGCCTGCGTGACGATGCCCAACTGATCGGTTTCCAGGGCGACGCCTCGGCTCCCACCGCGGTACTGCTCAAGCACAACGGCCTGCACTTCGAAATCCAGGTCGATGCCAGCACCCCGGTCGGCCAGACCGACGCCGCCGGCGTCAAAGACATCCTGATGGAAGCCGCGCTGACCACCATCATGGACTGCGAAGATTCGGTCGCCGCCGTCGATGCCGATGACAAGGTAGTGATCTACCGTAACTGGCTCGGCCTGATGAAAGGCGATCTGTCGGAACAGGTCGCCAAGGGCGGTCAGACATTTACCCGCACCATGAACCCGGACCGCGCGTACACCGCCGTCGACGGTTCGAGCCTGACGCTGCACGGTCGCTCGCTGTTGTTCGTGCGCAATGTCGGTCACCTGATGACCATCGACGCGATCCTCGACAAAGATGGCAACGAAGTGCCGGAAGGCATTCTCGACGGTCTGGTGACAAGCCTGGCGGCGATCCACAGCCTCAACGGCAATACGTCGCGCCGCAACAGCCGCACCGGCTCGGTGTACATCGTCAAGCCGAAGATGCATGGTCCGGAAGAGGCCGCGTTCACCAACGAGCTGTTCGGTCGCATCGAAGACGTGCTGAACCTGCCGCGCAACACCCTCAAGGTCGGGATCATGGATGAGGAGCGCCGCACCACGGTCAACCTCAAGGCCTGCATCAAGGCTGCCAGCGAGCGCGTGGTGTTCATCAACACCGGTTTCCTGGATCGCACCGGCGACGAAATCCACACCTCGATGGAAGCCGGCCCGATGGTGCGCAAGGCCGACATGAAAGCCGAGAAGTGGATCGGCGCCTACGAAAACTGGAACGTCGACATCGGCCTGAGCACCGGCCTGCAAGGTCGTGCGCAGATCGGCAAGGGCATGTGGGCCATGCCGGACCTGATGGCGGCGATGCTCGAACAGAAAATCGCCCATCCGATGGCCGGTGCCAACACCGCTTGGGTTCCATCACCGACCGCCGCCGCGTTGCATGCGCTGCATTACCACAAGGTCGACGTGTTCGCCCGTCAGGCCGAACTGGCCAAGCGGACCCGCGCTTCGGTAGACGATATCCTGACCATCCCGCTGGCGGTCAACCCGAGCTGGACGCCGGAGCAGATCAAAAACGAGTTGGACAACAATGCCCAGGGCATCCTCGGCTACGTGGTGCGCTGGATCGACCAGGGCGTCGGCTGCTCCAAGGTGCCGGACATCAACGATATCGGCCTGATGGAGGACCGGGCGACGCTGCGCATTTCCAGCCAGCACATCGCCAACTGGCTGCGCCATGGCATCGTCACGCAGGACCAGGTGATGGAAAGCCTCAAGCGCATGGCGCCAGTGGTGGACCGCCAGAACGCCAGCGATCCGCTGTACCGTCCGTTGGCACCGGACTTCGACAGCAACATCGCTTTCCAGGCAGCGGTCGAGCTGGTGATCGAAGGCACCCGGCAGCCTAACGGCTACACCGAGCCGGTGCTGCACCGTCGTCGCCGCGAGTTCAAGGCGGCCAATGGTCTGTGATTGAGCGGTAGCGATAAATGAGGAAGGCCCTGATCTTGCGATCAGGGCCTTTTTTGTTTGCATAACCGCCTTTGCTGATCGCCACAGGCTAGAGATCCATCCCCAGCTCCCGCTTGACCAACTCCAGCAACTTCTCCGTATCTATGGGCTTGAGCAGAAAATCCACCACGCTCAGGTGCATCGCCTCGATGGCGTCCTTCACGTCGGCATCGCCGGACACGATGATGATCGGCAGCGCGGCCCGCTCCGACTCGCGGATCAGGCGCACCAGTTCCAGGCCATCGACATTGCCCATACGCAGATCGGTGATCAGCAGGCCGATCGACGGCTTGGTTTCCAGCATCCTGAGTGCGGTTTCGCCGCTGGCGGCGGTCATGCAATGGATGCCATCCAGCGCCAGGATTTCCGACAGAAGCTCGCGAGCGTCCTTGTCGTCATCGACGATCAAGACTCGCTGCGGCGGCAGGTCAGGCTCCAGCATGACGGCACTCAACGCTTCGCGCTCGGCGTCACTCAAAATATCGTGATCGGACATGATGCTCTCTACATTCCTTGAATCGATCCCCTGGCACAGTGGTCAGACATCGTTCGGCAGCGCTTCAATGTGCACTTCGTCGGATTTTTTTCCAAGAACATTCAATGAAGATTTTTCCAGGGCTCGTGCAGGACTTTTTCTGTAGGTCGTCCCCCTTTGCAGGAACCTAGACTTACGTCCAATGGGCACTCCCCCCCTCAGAGGTCGACCATGGGGAACAGATCCGACCACAACAATTCAAAAAAGATTGCGCAATGGTTATGAAAAAAGCGGACGCCTTCATCCAGGCGGGGAAAACCGCGGTGTTGCAGAACATCCAGGGCACGTTGCAGTTCCTCCAACGCTTCCCCCCGTTCAACCAGATGGAAAATGCTCACCTGGCGTACCTGGTGGAACAATGCCTGCTGCGCTTCTACGCGCCAGGTGAAACCATCATCAAGCCGGCCGACGGTCCGGTGGAGCACTTTTACATCGTCAAGCAGGGCCGGGTGGTAGGGGAGCGTCCGCATTCGGCCAAGGGTGGCACCGAGACCACTTTCGAAATCACCACCGGCGAATGCTTTCCCCTTGCCGCACTGCTCGGGGAAAGGGCCACGCGCACCGAGCACCGGGCCGGCGAAGACACGTTCTGTCTGCAATTGAACAAGCAGGCTTTCATCAAATTATTCGCCTTGTCCGGCCCGTTTCGCGATTTCGCCCTGCGCGGGGTCAGCAGCCTGCTCGACCAGGTCAACCAGCAGGTCCAGCAAAAATCCGCGCAGACCCTGGGCACCCAATACTCCCTGAATACCCGCCTGGGTGAGCTGGCGATGCGTCATCCGGTGAGCTGCAGCCCTGACACGCCGTTGCGCGAAGCCGTGAAGCTGATGCACGAGCAACAGGTCGGTAGCATCGTGGTGGTGGACGAACACAAGGCGCCGGTGGGGATTTTCACCCTGCGTGACCTGCGACAGGTCGTGGCCGACGGTTCCGGGGACTTTTCCCAGGCCATCGCGGCGCACATGACCCAGGCACCGTTTTTTCTCTCGCCGGATCACAGCGCCTTCGACGCGGCCATCGCCATGACCGAACGCCACATTGCCCATGTCTGCCTGGTCAAGGAACAGCGCCTGTGTGGCGTGGTATCGGAACGGGATCTGTTTTCCCTGCAGCGAGTCGACCTGGTGCACCTGGCCCGGACCATTCGCAGCGCCCCTCGGGTGGAAAACCTGGTGGCCCTGCGGGGCGAGATCGGCCAACTGGTGGAACGCATGCTGGCCCACGGCGCGTCGTCGACCCAGATCACCCATATCATCACCTTGCTCAACGATCACACCGTGAGCCGCGTCATCGAGCTGACCCTGGCCGAAAAAGGCGATCCGGGAGTGCCGTTCAGTTGGTTGTGCTTTGGCAGTGAAGGCCGGCGCGAGCAAACCCTGCACACCGACCAAGACAACGGCATCCTGTTCGAGGCCCGGGACGCGGCCCATGCGGCGCAGATCCGCGGCCTGCTGCTGCCCATCGCCCAACAGATCAACCAGAGCCTGGCGCTGTGCGGCTTCACGCTGTGCAAGGGCAATATCATGGCCGGCAACCCGGAACTGTGCCTGTCCCGCGCCGAATGGTCCCGACGCTTTGCCGCCTTCATTCGCGAAGCGACGCCGGAAAACCTGCTGGGCTCCAGCATTTATTTCGACCTGCGGGTGGTCTGGGGCGACGAGCAAGGCTGCAATCAGTTGCGCCGGCAGATCCTCGATCAGGTGGGCGATAACCGTCTATTCCAGCGCATGATGGCCGAGAACGCCTTGCGTCATCGCCCTCCGGTCGGGCGTTTCAGGGATTTCGTGCTGAGCCGTAAAAACGGTGAGAAAGCCACCCTGGACCTGAAAGTGCAAGGCCTGACGCCCTTCGTCGACGGCGCCCGCCTGCTGGCGTTGGCCAATGTCATCGAGGCCAACAACACCCTGGAGCGTTTGCGGCAACTGGTCGCCCGGGAGGTGATCGATCCCCTGGATGGTGCGGCCTATGAAGAGGCCTACCACTTCATCCAGCAAACCCGTATGCAGCAACACCAACTGCAGACCCGCGAGAACCTGCCCTACTCCAACCGTGTCGACCCCGACAGCCTCAATCACCTGGATCGGCGGATCCTGCGTGAATCCCTGCGCCAGGCTCAACGCCTGCAAAGCAGCCTGACCTTGAGGTATCAACTGTGAACCTGTTTTCCTGGTTGCGCCCGGCCTCGCCGACGTTGCCGGACGCGTTGCAGCGGCGCCTGGAAAACCTGTCGCCGCCCTCGCCCCTGGATGAGCGCAGCCTGCGGGAACAGCGCTGGGTGGTGGTGGACCTGGAAACCACCGGCCTGAACTTGAACAAGGATCAGGTGTTGTCCATCGGGGCGGTGGTGATCGAAGACGGTGCCATCGATTTCAGCCAGCAGTTCGAGCGCACCTTGCAATGCGAGAAGCAGAAGCTCGGGCCGAGTGTGTTGATCCATGGCCTGGCACCCAGCGCAATCGCCGCGGGCAGCGACCCGGCCGAAGCATTGCTGGCGTTCATGGAGTTCGTCGGCGACAGTCCGCTGCTGGCCTTCCACGCGCCCTTCGATGCCCACATGCTCGGCCGCGCCCTGAAAGACCACCTGGGCTACCGCTTGCAGCACGTGTTCCTCGACGTAGCCGACCTGGCGCCGATGCTCTGCCCCCAGGCAGCGCTGCGCAAGAGCGGCCTGGACGACTGGATCGAGGCTTTCAAGCTGCAAGTGGTTGATCGTCACAATGCCAGCGCCGACGCCCTGGCCACGGCGAAACTGGCACTGATCCTGTTCAGTCGCGCCCGCCAGCAACAGATCCACAGCCCGCTCAACCTGCAACAGTGCCTGGGCCAGTGGAAGCGCCGGCAGCAGGCGCCTTCCATGTAACACTGACCCAGCATGGCTGACCTGTAGGAGCATGGCTTGCCCGCGATGCAAACAACTCGGTCAGGCTGTTAATCCCGGATGATGCTATCGCGGGCAAGCCTTGCTCCCACAGAGTCAGCTAAATCCACAGACAGTATCCCGATCAGCTCCAATTGCATTCCCGCCCCCGCCTCTGCCACAATCGCGAACAATTCTCGTTACTTAAAACATCGGTGATGCTCCGTGTCGTCAGTCCCTAGCCCCCGCAACGATCTGGTTGGTGCGTTGTACCGTGATCATCGCGGTTGGCTGCTGGCGTGGTTGCGGCGCAACGTGGCCTGTCCGCAACGGGCCGAGGACTTGAGCCAGGACACCTTCGTGCGCCTGCTCGGCCGTAATGAGCTGACGGCCCCCCGCGAGCCCCGGGCATTCCTGGTGGCAATCGCCAAAGGCCTGCTGTTCGATCATTTCCGTCGGGCCGCCCTGGAGCAGGCTTACCTCACCGAACTGATGCTGATTCCCGAAGGCGAACAGCCGTCGCTGGAAGAACAGCAATTGATCCTCGAAGACCTCAGGCAGATCGATCGCCTGCTCGGCAAGCTGTCGAGCAAGGCTCGCGCCGCGTTCCTGTATAACCGGCTGGACGGCCTCGGCCATGCCGAAATCGCCAAGCGCCTGGGGGTTTCGGTGCCGCGGGTACGCCAGTATCTGGCGCAGGGCATCCGACAGTGCTACGTCGCACTCTATGGGGAGCCGACATGAGCCCGGCCCATTCCAAACCGGTCTCGGCCAGCGTATTGGATGCCGCCATTGCCTGGCAGTTATCGCTGGATTCAGGCAGCGGCAGCGCTCAGGAGCGCGAAGCGTTCGCCCGCTGGCACGCCGCCGATGAAGAACATGCCCGGGCCTGGCGGCAGTTGGGCATGCTCGACCAGCGCTTCAGCGTTGCCAACGGACCGGCGCGGGCCGCGCTACTGCAATCGCGGGTGAGTATCCGTCGCCGGATACGCAAAGTGGGCAGCAGCCTGGCCAGCATTGTCGCGGTCATCGGCCTGACATTGTTTGCCGGTGAACGTTATCTGCCGCTGGACTACTGGCTGGCCGACCAACGCACCGCAACCGGCGAGCAACGTACCCTGCGCCTGGCCGACGGCACGCTGATCAACCTCAACACCCACAGCGCGCTGGACGTGCGCTTTGACGCTAAACAACGGCGCATTGTTCTCCAGGAGGGCGAGATCCTGGTGGAGACCGGCCACAACGACCCACGTCCGTTTATCGTCGAAACCCGCGAAGGCAGCCTGCGCGCCCTGGGCACGCGGTTCCTGGTCAAGCGCGAGGACGACGGCACTCGCCTGAGCGTATTGCAATCCGCCGTGGCCGCCCACCCACAGGCCTCGGGGCAAGAACAGATTCTGCGCGAAGGCCAGCAGGTGCTGATGCGCCGTGACGGCCTTGGCCCCACCCTGGCCCTGAGCCCCGGCGCCGATGCCTGGACCCGGGGCATGCTGGTGGTAGAGAACGCTCGCCTTGAAGATCTGGTGCATGAGTTGGGGCGCTATCGACGCGGCTACCTGGGGGTCGAGCCAAAAGTGGCGGATTTGCGCATCACCGGCAGCTTTCCGCTGCATGACACCGACCTGGCCCTGAGCGCGTTGCTGCCGACCTTGCCGGTGCAGATCGAGCATCACACGCGGTGGTGGGTGGTGGTGCAACCCAGCACCGGGGCCAAGGCCCGATAAAAGGTGATCCATGGGATCGCCTTCGCAAGCAGGCTCGCTTCCACAATGCATTGGCGCGCATCCATCCCTGTGGGAGCGAGCCTGCTCGCGAAGGGGCCGTCAGCCCTGCACAAAACAGGTCTGGTCCCACCATTTAAATCCTGAATCTAAATTATTTTCATCTACCCCTATCACTTTTGCATTTTCATTCGGCATCCAGGCAATTGAGAAATATTTCCATTCAGGAGCCGCCGTATGTCCCGCCCGCTAGACACCCTGTTGCGCCCCAGCCTGTTGGCCGTTGCCATCGTCCTTGCCGTCCCGTTGGCCAGCGGCCCACTCCTGGCGGCCGAACAGCCGTCCAGCGTGCGCACTTACAACCTGCCCGCCGCGTCACTGGCCAGCACCCTGAACCAGATCGCCAGTCAGGCCGGTCTCGCTCTGAGCCTGAGCCCGACATTGGCCGCAGGCAAAACCTCGGCCCCGGTCCAGGGCCAGTTCGATGCCGCGGGCGCATTGCGTGAAGCCTTGCGCGGCACCGGCTTGCAACTGCAACAGAGCAGCACCGGCACCTACAGCCTGGTGGCCGTGCCCGAAGGCGTCATGGCCCTGCCGGAAACCAGCGTGATCGGCGCCGGCCTGAGCGAAAGCGCCTGGGGCCCGAGCGAGAGCTATGCAGCCACTCGCACCGCCGCCGGCACCAAGACCGATACGCCGATCGTCGAGCTGCCGCGCTCGGTCTCGGTGGTGACACGCCAGCAGATGGAGGATCGCTCGGTCCTCAACCTCAACGATGCCCTGCGCTACACCGCCGGTGTGCAGAGCAGCGGCTACGGCTCGGATTCGCGCAACGACTGGCTGCTGGTGCGCGGTTTCATACCGACTCAGTTTCTCGATGGCCTGCCGCTGCCCAAGGGCAACTACATCACGCCGAAAATCGAGCCCTGGAACCTGGAGCGCATCGCCGTGCTGCGTGGTCCGGCATCGTCGGTCTACGGCCAGACACCACCCGGCGGCATGCTCGATATGGTCAGCCGTCGCCCACAAGCCGAGAGCAGCCACGAAGTCGAGTTGCAGGCCGGCAGCTATGAACACAAGCAGATCAACTTCGACAGCACCGGCCAGATCGATGACGAAGGCCAATTCCTCTATCGGCTCAGCGGCACCGTGCGCGACAGCAATGCCCAGGTCGATCACATCCCGGACAAGCGCTACAACATTGCCCCGAGCCTGACCTGGAACATCAACGACGACACTCGCCTGACCTTCCTGTCCCAGTACACCCGCGACGACACTGGCATCACCGGGCAATTCCTGCCCTTGCAAGGCACCAAGCTGTCCTCGCCGGCCGGCAAGATTTCCCACCACAAGAACCTGGGCGATCCGGACTGGGAATTCTACGACCGCACCTACTACGCCCTCGGCTATGCCTTCGAACATCGCTTCAATGACACCTGGCAGTTCCGCCAGAACCTGCGCTACACCAAGAGCGACCTGGAATTCCAGGGCCTCACCGCCGGCGGGTCGTTCTTCCCGGCGGGCCCCGATCAAGCCGTGAGCGCCGACGGCACGGTCAAACGCAGCGCCGGTATCGTTAACGAAGACATCAGTCAGTTCGCCGTCGATAACAATTTCCAGGCCGACTTCCAGACCGGTGCCCTGAGCCATACGCTATTGCTTGGCCTGGACCATCAGCGTTCCAACAGCAATTCGCGCTGGAAATGGGGATCCACCGGCGTCCCGACCACCAATATCAACAACCCGATCTATGGGCAGGATTTTTCCAACGTCCAGTACTTCGATATGTACGACTACAACCAGAAGACCCAGCAGACCGGTCTGTATATCCAGGACCAGATGGCCCTGGACAACTGGCGCCTGACCCTAGGCGGTCGTGAGGACTGGATTCACACCGGCACCGAGTTCCACAACCTGAACAACGCCACGAACACTCAGCGCGATAAGAAATTCAGCGGTAACGCCGCACTGAGCTACGTCTTTGATAACGGCGTGACGCCTTATATTTCTTTCGCCCAGTCGTTCCAGGCGGCGGCCGGCTCGACCGTCAACAGCACCGACGCGTTCAAACCGACCGAGGGCGAACAGTACGAGGCTGGCATCAAGTACCAGCCCCCAGGCACCAAGACCCTGCTGACAGCCGCAGTGTTCGACCTGACCCAGAAGAACAACTCCGTGACCGAAAACAACATCACCCGCCAAGTCGGCGAGGTGCAGGTACGCGGCCTGGAGCTGGAAGCCTCCGGTGACGTCACCGACAATCTGAAACTGATCGGTTCCTACACCTACAACGACAGCGAAATCACCAAGGGCACCGCAGCTGAAAAGGGCAAGCGCATGGCCCAGGTGCCACGCAACCAGGCCACCGCGTGGGCCGACTACACCTGGCACAACGGCCTGCTCGACGGCTTCGGTGTCGGTGCCGGTGTGCGTTACGTCGGCGACACCTACGGCAACACCACCAACACCGATTGGGGTCATGTCGGCTCCTACACCGTCTACGACGCATCGGCCCATTACGATCTGGGGCGTGTGAGCAGCTCCCTCAAAGGCGTATCGGTGGCGGTGGACGCAAAGAACATCTTCAACAAGGACTACCTCTCCACCTGCGACGGCTTCTATTGCTACTACGGCGATCAACGCAACGTGGTCGCCAGTGTGAATTACAAGTGGTAACTGGCCGCCTTCATTTGAAGAGTCCGTGGCGAGGAAGCTTGCTCCCTCGCCACGATGAATCACACAGCTCTTGAGTGAAGCGCTTTCGCAATCGGACCCCCTCATGAAAAGTAAAACCATCCGCCGCTGGTCCTTCGTCCATACGTGGTCCAGCCTGATCTGCACAGTGTTCCTGCTGATGCTGGCAGTCACCGGGTTGCCGCTGATTTTCCATCACGAGATCGAACACCTGCTGGGCGATGCTCCGGAGTTTCGGGACATGCCCGCCGATACGCCGCGGCTTGACCTCCAGCAACTGGTGGAAAAGGCCAAGGCCCATCGCCCGGGTGAAGTGGTGCAGTATTTTGGCTGGGACGAGGACGAGCCCAACGGCGTCGTCACCATCATGGCCCCGACACCGGGTACCGAACCCAATGCCTCCCATACTTTCATGCTCGACGCCCGTACCGGCGAGGCCCTGGAGACACCTGCGGCCAATGGCGGCTTCATGATGGTCATGCGGCGCCTGCACGTGGACATGTATGCCGGACTGCCTGGCAAATTATTGCTGGCATCGATGGGACTGCTGTTCGTGGTCGCCATCGTTTCCGGCGTGGTCCTGTACTTGCCGTTCATGCGGCGCCTGAAGTTCGCCACGGTGCGCCAGGACAAGTCCCCGCGTCTGCGCTGGCTCGACCTGCATAACCTGATCGGCGTGGTCACGCTGGTCTGGGCATTGACGGTTGGAGTCACCGGCGTAATCGCCGCCTGCGCCGACCTGATCATCGCGGCGTGGCGCAACGACAGTCTCAGTGCCATGGTCGAGCCCTACCGCAACGCGGCGCCACTGGAGCAACTGGCGCCGGCCACCCGCCTGCTGGACATCGCCAGGAACGTCGCACCCGGCATGGAGCCGAGCTTCATTGCTTTCCCCGGCACCTTGTTTTCCAGCGCACACCACTATGGCGTGTTCATGAAGGGCAGTACCCACCTGACCGCCCATCTGCTGACACCGGTACTCATCGACGCCAGCACTCTGGACGTCACCGCCGTGGCCGAACGACCGTGGTACATGGACCTGATGAGCCTGTCCCTGCCGCTGCACTTCGGCGACTACGGCGGCAGGCCGATGCAGATCTTCTGGGCGGCCCTGGACGTGCTAACGATCATCGTCCTCGGCAGCGGCGTTTACCTCTGGGTGGTGCGGCGTAGAACGAACCTGCGCGTGGCTGCCGATAGGGAGGCCGTCTCGTGAAGCCCCGGCAGTCAAGTGTCTGGAAAGTGTTCGGCATGCCCGCAGCCATTGGCGCCCTTTGCGCAGCTGGGCTATTCAGCGCCTTGCTCGGCGATGGTCTGTGGGATGCGGTGAGCTGGCTGGGGCTGGGTATCCCTTCTGTCGTGGCGGTGTGGGGACTGGTCCCGCGCCGCTGAGTCACCAGGGCGCTCTAACCGATTGAGCCCCCTCCACAGACCAGTCATACGATGACGCCATCCTCGGGCGCCCTGAAACTCGCCCAATATCTGACATATTTGTTGACAAATTATTCCTTGCGCTCCTATAAAGGCAAATGTTGTACGACAACCTACAACAGCGACACCAACTCCAAAAATAATCGATGGTGAAGTGATGAAGATCAAAGGCATCCGCTGGTGGATGGTCGGCCTGGTCACGGCCGGCCTGATGGTCAACTACCTGGCGCGCAATACCCTCTCGGTGGCCGCTCCGACCCTGATGAGCGAGATGAATATCTCCACCGAGCAGTACTCCCATATCGTCGTCGCCTGGCAAATCTGCTATGCGCTGATGCAGCCGGTGGCCGGTTACATCATCGATGCCATTGGCACCAAGATGGGCTTCGCCATTTTCGCCTTCGCCTGGTCTATCGCCTGCGCCGCCGCAGCAATGGCCTCGGGCTGGCAAGGCCTGGCATTTTTCCGTGGCTTGCTTGGCCTGACAGAAGCCGCCGGGCTGCCCGCCGCCGTCAAGGCATCGACCGAATGGTTCCCCGCCAAGGAGCGCTCGGTCGCCATCGGCTGGTTCAACATCGGCTCGTCGATCGGTGCTGTCCTCGCGCCGCCGCTGGTGGTCTGGGCAATCCTGAACAGTGGGTGGGAACTGGCATTCCTGATCGTCGGTGGCCTGGGCATCGTCTGGACGTTTCTCTGGCTGGTCCTCTATAAGCACCCCCGTGACCAGAAGCGCCTGAGCGACACCGAGCGCGATTACATCATCAGCGGCCAGGAAGCCCACTTCCAGGAGCAGAATCCGAAGAAAGGCAACTGGAAAAAGATCATCGCCAGCCGCAACTTCTACGCCATCGCCAGCGCCCGGATCCTCTCCGAGCCGGCCTGGCAGACCTTCAACGCCTGGATCCCGCTGTATCTGATGACCGAGCGGCACATGAACATCAAGGAGATCGCGATGTTCGCCTGGCTGCCGTTCCTGGCCGCCGACCTGGGTTGCGTGCTGGGCGGTTACCTGAGCCCGTTCTTTCACAAATACTGCAAAGTGTCACTGTTCACCTCCCGCAAGATGGTCTTGCTGTTCGGCGCGTCCTGCATGGTTGGCCCGGCCTGCATCGGCCTGGTGGACAGTCCGTACACCGCAATCGCCCTGCTGTGCATTGGTGGCTTTGCCCACCAGACCCTGTCGGGTGCGTTGTATGCCATCACGTCCGACTCGTTCGGCAAGAATGAAGTCGCCACCGCCACCGGCATGGGCGGCATGTTCGGTTACCTGGGCGCCGCGGCCTTCACGCTGTTGTTTGGCGTGATGGTGACAAAAATCGGCTATAGCCCGCTGTTCGTGCTGCTGGCGATTTTTGACGTGATTGCTGCGTTCATCGTCTGGACCGTCGCCCGGGAACTCAAGCAACAACCGGCAACGCCAGCCCCGTTGGAGCCGCAGGCCCTTCAACCGGCCGTGTGATCCGAGGCACAGACCGGGCCGCAGGGCTCGGTCACCCTTGCCTTGCGCATTGATGATCGCGCTATGCTGCGCGACATCCTTCCCTGATCGAGACGCTGCCATGTCCGTTCCCAGCATGACGCTGTTCCACAACCCCGCCTCGCCCTTCGTTCGCAAGGTCCTGGTGCTGCTGCACGAAACCGGCCAGCAGGACCGCGTGGCGTTACAGCTCAGCCAGCTCACGCCCGTCAAACCGGACCAGAAACTCATCGATGACAACCCGTTGAGCAAGATCCCGGCCCTGCGCCTGGCCAACGGCAGTGTGATCCACGACAGCCGCGTCATCCTCGATTACCTCGATCACCAGCACGTCGGCAATCCACTGATCCCCCGTGACGGCGCGGCCCGCTGGCGGCGCCTGACCCTGGCCTCCCTGGCTGACGGGATCATGGATGCGGCGGTGATGGTCCGCTATGAAACCGCCCTGCGGCCGGCGGAAAAGCACTGGGACGAATGGCTCGACGCCCAACGGGACAAGATTCGCCGCGCCTTGGGCATGCTCGAAGCCGAAGCGATTGCCGAACTGGCCAGCCATTTTGACGTGGCGTCCATCAGCGTCGCCTGCGCCTTGGGTTACCTGGACCTGCGCCATCCCGACCTGGAATGGCGCAAGACCCATCCGCAGCTGGCGGCGTGGTTTGCCGAGGTGAGCTTGCGGCCTTCAATGGTCGCTACCGTGCCCAGGATCTAGATCTTTCTCCAAATGTGACGACCTCATCGCGAGCAGGCTCGCTCCCACAAAGGACAGCCCCGGACCTGTGGGAGCGAGCCTGCTCGCGATAGAGGCCCACCGGATCCAACGGAAACAACTCAGATACAAGCGCCACGAGCACTTCCCTCACCCGCCGATCTTCGCGCAACCCCAGCGACCGGCTCATTTCACCTCTCCCAGATCGAAGGTCATGGCAGGCGCCGGTTTCGATCCGACCCCGTACCAATCCAGTTTACGGGTCAGCACCATGAACACACCCAACAGCCCGAACAGCAACAGCGAGCCCATCAACAGTGCGTAGTCTTCGGCACTCAACAAGCCGTAGAGCAAGGCATACAGCGCCGCCAACCCCGCCGAGAAGCCCAGGCCATGGTTCACGCTGCGCAGCACATGGCAGACGTAGAACCCGATCAACAGTACACAGGCACTGGCCGACACCAGGTACGCCGGGGCAAAGCCGATGTGTTCCGACAGAGACAACAGCAGCAGGTAGAAGAATGCCAGCGCCACGCCCACCAGGGCATATTGGACCGGGTGCACCGCCAGGCTCTTGAGCACTTCGAAAAGGAAGAAGCCGGCGAAGGTCAGGGCGATGAACAGCAACGCATATTTGATCGCACGATCGCTCTTGAGGTACTGGTCCACCGGGTCGATGAAGCTCACGCCGAAGGCACGGCTGCGGAACGTCTCACAGCTCTCGCCCGACACGCAGTTCTGCAACGCTTCTTCAAGGTTGGTCGAGAAGAACGAGGTCTGCCAGTCGGCGCTGAAGCCCTTCTCGTTGATGTCGCGGCTGACGGGCAAGTAGTTGCCGATGAAGCTCGGGTGCGGCCAGTCGGCGGTCAAGTGCACTTTGCTGGTCTTGCCCACCGGCAGGATCTGCAACTCGCCGGTGCCTTGCAGGCTCAGGTCGAAACCGAAAGTCAGTTCGGCGCTGTTCTGGGCGTTGACCATCGGCAGCGGCACATGCACCCCCTGCCCCACCCAGCCGACCCGCGAGCCGGGGAGGAAGTCCACCGTCTGCTGGTTGAGTTTCAGAGTCAGCGCATTCTCGATACCCCGGATGTCGCTGATGCCCACGGTCAGGTACGGTTCGCCGAAGCGGTAATCGGCCATATCCTTGGCGGCCAGGCCATAGCGCTCAGGCACCTTGAAGCGTCCATCGATCCGGTTGTCGGCGTGGAACAACCGCGCCTCGTAGATCCCCCGGGCACGGGTTTCGGTCCGGACCTGGCCGTCGACTTCGAACTGCTCCGGCAGGAAATACAACTCACCGCTCTGCTCAACGGTTTCCAAGAAGCGGACACCGGTTTTTTCGTTGGTATTCCAGACCCGCACGTCCTTGCGAAACGGCACCACGATCATCGGCCCGATGAGCTGCTGGCTGTGGCTGGAGCTGCTGGCGATCTCCTGCAACACACCGTCGCGCAGGGACTGGCGTTCGTCGATGAGGCCGTTGATCATCAACAGCGGAATCATCAGCAAGAGAATCAATAGGGCGATCATGCCCAGTTTTATGGCGAGACTGCGGTTCATGTGGGGCTCTCCCTGTTCGAATGGGGAGAGTCTGGCGGCGCTGTGTGGGCTGTTTATGTAGGCAATGTGGAGATTGTGTGGAGACTAGAGAACCTGTGGGAGCGAGCCTGCTCGCGAAAGCGGTGTGTCATTGAGGATGATGTCGACGGGTTCACCGCATTCGCGAGCAGGCTCGCTCCCACAAAGGCTATGCGCCGAATCTCAGGGCAACCGCAGCACCACTTCCACCCCGCCCTCGACATTGCCGATAGCGAATTCGCCTCCATGCAGCTGCACCACTTCCTCCACGAAATTGAGCCCCAGGCCGGTGCTCTTGCGGCCGGTGTCCGGGCGCGGCAGGGAATAGAAGCGCTCGCTCAGGCGCGGCAGGGCGTAGTCGGGAATCGGCTCGGCCTGGTTGAACAGGCGGATCTCGACACGATTGCCACTACGCCCGGCACTGACGCGCAACACGCCTTCGGCGGGGGTGAAATCCAAGGCATTGTCCAGCAGGTTGCCCAAGGCCTGGCGCAACAGAAACGCTTCGCCGGTCAGCGTCAGGTCGGCGGCGATGTTCCGCTCGACCCGCAGTTGCCGGCGTTCGATCCAACCGCTACGGGCCTCCAGCAGTTCATCCAGCAGCGCCGCCAGCGGCACCGCGACCTGTTCTTCCAGGCCCTGGCGCTGCTCGACCTGGGCCAGGTTGAGCAACCGTTCGATTAGCTGTTGCATGCGCACGCTTTCACTGTCGATGTTGCTGACAAAGCGCTGGTGCTGCGCGGCGGGCATGTCGCTCTGCAACAGCTCGGCGGCGCCGCGAATCGCCGCCAGCGGGCTCTTGAGTTCGTGCGTCAGGGTGTGCACGTAGCGCTCGACGTAGGCCTTGCCTTCGAGCTGCGTACGCATGTGCTCCAGGGCGTGCGCCAGTTGCTCGAACTCGCCGCCGCGATAATGCGGCACTTCCACTCGCTGCCCTTGGCTGACGGCTTGGGCATAGGCGGTCAAGCGGCGTAGCGCCGAGCTGAGCCACCACGACAGCAACGCCCCCAGCACCAGGCCGAGGCCGATCAAGCCGATACCATAGAGCAGCAGTCGCCGTTCCGTGCGGTCGATATAGGGCTGTAGCGAGCTGTTGGGCTTGGCCACCGTGACCACGCCGATGATCCGGCCGTTATCGCGGATCGGCGCACCGACGTGCATCACCGAAGAGCTCGGGTCATCCGCGACGCTGCGGCTCGAGCGGGCACCGTACTGGCCACGCAGGGTCAGGTAGACATCGTTCCAGTTCGAGTAGTCCTGGCCCACCGCCACGCCGCTGGAGTCGAGTACCACGATGCCCTTGGCATCCGTGACGTAGATGCGATGGCTGACCTGGTTCTTCGGCAAGCCCCAGATCGTCGCCGCCGGTTGACGCTCACCGTAGGCCTTGAGCAGCTGCGGCCAACGATTCTGGTTGAGCGTCCCAGCCTTGAAATCATCCCGCAGGATCTCGGCCATCAGGTTGGCCGTGTCCACCAGGGTTTCCTCGGTGGACTGACGAACGCCGGGACGGATCTGCTCGATCACCGTGCCGAGCACGAAATACCCGGTCAAGCCGATGAACAGCACATAGACCAGAAAGATGCGGATTCCCAACGGCATCAGCTATGCCCCGGGCTGTAGCTATAGCCGAGGCCACGATGGGTCTGGATCGGTTCGGCCTCGGCCCTGACCAGGCGCAACTTGGCGCGCACGCTCTTGATGTGGCTGTCGATGCTGCGCTCGTAGCCGGCATCGCTGGCCACGCCCAGGGCGTCGAGCAGCTGTTCGCGACTGAATACCCGTTCGGGCTGCTCCAGCAGACAGTTCAGCAGGCGGAATTCGTGGCGAGTGAGGTTCAGCGGTTTACCGCGATAATTGATTTGCACGCGATCGCTGTCCACCTGGAACAACGCCGCGCCCAGTTCCCCGGCCGGTCGTGGCACTGGCGCTACCCGCTTGAGGATCGCCCGGACCCTGGCGGCCACTTCGCGAGGGCTGAAGGGTTTGACCACGTAATCATCGGCACCGATCTCCAGACCCACGATCCGGTCGATCTCACCATCCCGGGCTGTCAGAAAAATGACCGGAACGTCGCTGAAACGTCTGAGATTTTTGCAAGTCTCGAAACCACTGATATCCGGCAGCCCCACGTCGAGGATGATCAGGTCCGCGGGGGTGCTTTTCTGGTGTTCGAGCGCGGCGGCCCCAAGGCTCAGCCAAGTGGTCTCGAAGCCCTCCCCTTGCAGGGCGAACACCAGCGTATCGGCGATGGCGGCTTCGTCTTCGACAATCAGAATATGAGGCATGTCTTGCGAGCCCGACAGTAAAGTTGCCGGAACGGTGCCCCAAGCCTTGGGGCACGTCAATCGGGGAAATCAGCAGTCGGGCTTGTCCGCCGTGAAACGTCGGGCCGGGTTCACCGCCGCACCGAATTCGCGCAGGGCCTTGGCGCCGATCAATAGCGGGTAATTGAAACTGCTGCGGTCGGTCAGGTTGACCTCGACGGTACGCTTGACGTTACCCAGGCACAGCTCCAGGTCCACGACCGGACGTTTGGTGGGGGCGATCTTTTCATCGTCGTCCTCATCCTCCTCGGAACGGGTCTTGATCTTGCTGATGCGTGCGATCTTGTGCTCGTAGACCTTGTTGCTCGCGTCCTTGGTCGCCAGGCGGAAGCGCACCCACTCATCACCGTCGCGGGTAAACGTTTCAATGTCCTTGGCCGACAACGAGGCGGTCAGGGCCCCGGTGTCCATCTTGGCCTTGAGCACCTCACCGCCGATTTCCGGCAGCGCGATGTATTCGTAACGTCCATAGAGGGTCGGCTCGGCGGCCAGCACGGGAAGGGCCGCCAGGGAAAGCAGGGCGAAAATGGATTTCATGCAATAGGGCTCCGTGTGAGTGGCTTTTTAGACCGTGAGCGGCGGATTCGTTCGGTTGCTCCAGAAGGGCAACCAGCATATCGCTCAAAAGGTGAAACATTCGTCCACCACAATTTGGCCTGCCGCCCGAAGCTGCTTATCATGGCCCGCCCACCCGCTTGCAAGAGTCATTTATGCGCCGCCTGCTCACCGGCTGTTTCGTCACCCTGCTGCTGTTGCTCAATACCCTGGTGCTGTTCGGGCCGTTGATGGTGTTCGCGCTGCTCAAGCTGATCCTGCCCGGACGCCTTCGCGACTATGCCTCGTGGGGGGTGATGTGGATCGCCGAAACCTGGGCCGAGATCGACAAACTGATCTTCGCCCTGTGCATCCCCACCCGTTGGGACATTCGCGGCGGCGAAGGCTTGCGTGGCGATACGTCTTACCTGGTCATCAGCAATCACCAATCCTGGGTGGATATTCCCGCCCTCGTCCAGACCCTCAACCGGCGCACGCCGTTCTTCAAGTTTTTCCTCAAGAAGGAGCTGATCTGGGTGCCGTTCCTGGGATTGGCCTGGTGGGCGCTGGATTATCCGTTCATGAAGCGCTACACCAAGGCTTTCCTGGCAAAGAACCCGGAACTGGCCGGCAAGGACCTGGAAATCACTCGGGCGGCCTGCGAGCTGTTCAAGCGCCAGCCCGTCACCGTGGTGAACTACCTCGAAGGGACACGCTTTACCGCCGCAAAAAGCCAGCAGCAGCAATCCCCCTTTACCCACTTGCTCAAGCCCAAGGCCGGTGGCGTGGCGTTCGTGCTGGCGGCCATGGGCGAACAACTGGACGCGATACTGGATGTCACCGTGGTGTACCCGCAGGAGCGGATTCCGGGGTTCTGGGATTTGATCAACGGTTCCGTGCCGAGGGTCATCATCGACATCCAGACTCGTCCGCTGGATCCTGCACTGTGGCAAGGCGATTACGAAAACGATCCGGTGTTTCGCCAGTACGTCCAGAACTGGGTCAACCAGCTCTGGACCGAAAAGGACCGGCGCATCGTCGCCTTGCTTGACGAACGCCGCTGATCAGAGACCGGCGCCGGAGCCCCAGATGCCGCCGAGGTTCTGCAGCAAGGAGCTGGCCACGCCCTGCTGGCCGAGGTACTGGAGGATCACCGGGGCAAACTGGCCGATCATGCCGCTGTCCATGCCCAACGCACTGAAGGCGTTGTTCAAGTCATTGGTGTCCTTGACGTTGCCCAGCAGGCCATCGAGCAGGGCATTCTTCTGCGAACCGCCACCGAGCAGGCCGCCCAGGCCATTGAGCCCGCCGATGGCGCTGTTGCCGGCGATCTGGTCCAGGCCCGGCACACTTTGGCTCAACTCGGAAAACTGCGGTTCGCTGAGACGATTCTTCGCCAGCCCCAACATCGCACCGGCACCGCCGACGGCCTGTTCCGGTGTGATCTTCAATTCCGAACCCAACGTGTTGAGCAGCCCGGCGGCCTCGGGTGCGGCGGCCACGGCGCCCTTCCCCTGCTCACCCTGACCGCCCTGCATGGCCGCCACCGCATTGGCCGCATCACTGAGGCTGAACTGCGCGAAGGCTGGACTGGCCGCCAGCGAGAGCAGGCAAGACAGTGCAAAACCGCGTGAAACCTTCATTGCGAACGTCCTCTTGAGCCAAAAAAAACCGCCCGAGATGAGGGCGGCACAAAATCGTGGGTTGGACTGAGGGCAGCAGGGATTGTTCCCCGGCCACATTCCGACCGTCTTCGGACCAAGCTAGAAACGTCCCTCGATGTCCCCCGCATAGAGGACGACTATCACCGAAAGTGCTATGAAGGCTGCGAGCTAATTCTACATAGGCATAAAAAACTGTCAGGATTGACAGTAGCTCGATCGGCTCCAATGGGGACCATGTTCAATGTGAACCAATGGAGCCTGGACATGAAAAATACTCTGACGGGATGCACGTGGTTACTTCTATTGTTTATCAACCATGTTAAGGCCGGTGAAATAACCTGTCCTGCCATTGCGGAGGTTCGTGAACACCTGAAACTCTCGGATGTTAAGTCCATAGAAGTACAGGATGATCGGGAGTGGGCAGATCAGAGCGCTATTAAAATGGTCGATCCCGCATCCATGAAACTCAACGGTGCCGAGTTTGCTCTCCACGACATTGACGTTCCACAAACACCGGGAAGAGCAACCCTCACTTGCGCATATGCGTCCGTAAATCTGGCCCTCCAGTATCTTCAAGTACAGCCGCCTTTTTCAGAGTGGACGAACCGGCGCTGCGAAAATCTTGCCCTTCAGGTGTGCAATCTCATCAATGCTGACGACTTCAACCTGAGTTTCTGATTGATTTATCGTTCACCCGCCGCTGGCAGATGACCCGGAGTCAATAGATACCGTACAGTGCGCCTCCCCCTGAAGAGTTTGCCCATGGACGTAAAAATTGGTGGCGCCACCCTCGCGGTCATCCTGGCGGGCATGCTGATTGCGCTGGGTGTCAACGAATGCCAGCGAGGACCGCTGAATCCGGAAGTTGCCGATGGCGTCAGCGAAGAGCAGAAGACCTGGCTGACCATCGAGCACCGCATCAAGCGCTCCGACCCGTCTCTGACCGCGGTCACCCGCGACCAGCAAACGCTTACCGTGACCTATCGCCCGGACGCCGACGGGACCGACGAGGGTTGGGTGCCGCGCCTGCTACGCGTTGTCGGCCATGGCCTCGCCGCGCTCAATAACGCCCCAGGAGGGAAGCAGTACCCTCAGGTAACGGTCAAGGCCCGGCTCCTTGCCGACGACGACGTTGAACTGGTCTACGACATGCGGGGGTTCGACGCGATCAAGACCCAAAGGGACGGCTACACCACCTTCGCCAGCCTGCCCCGCAGCCTCACATTCGACAGGGATGCGCTTGCCCAGGCCCAGCATGAATGTCGGGATACGAATGTCTGGGGTTTCTACCCTGACTTCTGCGAGCGAGTCAAAACGGCCACTGTAACCCAGCCCTGAGTTGGGTTATCCATGCTGACGGGGAATGAAACGAACAACTTATGGGTATATAAACGAGCGGGCCTATCTCTTATCAGCCTTGAATGCTGTCAGCTCTGACAGTAGTCGAGGGCCTGCCTATCGATGAACATCCAGACTGTCATCAAGTCACGGAGTACATCGAATGTGCAAAATAATGCTCGCCGGGATGTTTTCGCTCGTGGCTTTGCCTGGCCTTATCCACGCTGCGAATATCGCGTCATGCCCTCAGCCGGGCACCATAAAGTCTTTTCATGCTTCCTCATCTTTTCCACCTCCACATAATGAAGGCTTCAAATACACCGCAACCGATGCAAACGGAGGCTCTTGGTCGGGGGAACAATTTCAATCCAACTCAGACGACTTCCTGAGCCACAATCTCAGAGCAGTCTCCATTTCCGCTACGGGAGACACCTGCCAATACGAGGGAAATCCCCAGGAAGATAATCAGGGCAATGTGATCTATCCCCGAGCGCTGACCCTGACCAAAGACAAAAAATGAGCCCCTGGGACCCAATAAAAAGGGCGACATCACTGTCGCCCTTTTTCCGTCTTGCCTACAGCCTTACGCCGCGCTGAACAGCTTGTGCGGGTCGATCACGAATTTCTTCGGCACGCCAGCGTCGAACTCGCCGTAGCCTTTCGGCGCGTCGTCCAGGCTGATGACCTGTACGCCGACGATTTCCGCGATGTTGATGCGGTCCCACATGATCGCCTGCATCAGCGCACGGTTGTACTTCATCACTGGGGTCTGGCCAGTGTGGAAGCTGTGGGACTTGGCCCAGCCGAGGCCGAAACGGATGCTCAGGGCACCGATCTTGGCGGCGGCATCGACCGCGCCCGGATCTTCGGTGACGTACAGGCCAGGAATACCGATCTTGCCGGCGACACGGGTCACTTGCATCAACGAGTTGAGCACGGTGGCCGGGGCTTCGTGCTTGACGCCGTCATGACCATGACCACGGGCTTCGAAGCCTACGCAGTCAACGGCGCAATCGACTTCAGGTTCGCCCAACAACGCGGCGATTTGCTCGTGCAATGGCGTGTCGGTGGACAGGTCGACAACTTCAAAGCCCTGCGCCTTGGCGTGAGCCAGGCGGATGGAGTTGACGTCGCCGACGATCACCACCGCTGCACCGAGCAGACGAGCAGAAGCTGCAGCCGCCAGGCCGACCGGACCGGCACCCGCGATATACACGGTGCTGCCAGGACCAACGCCGGCAGTCACTGCGCCGTGGTAACCGGTAGGCAGGATGTCGGACAGGCAGGTCAGGTCACGGATTTTCTCCATGGCCTTGTCACGGTCCGGCAGTTTCAGCAGGTTGAAGTCGGCATACGGCACCAGCACGTATTCGGCCTGGCCGCCGGTCCAATCACCCATGTCCACGTAACCGTAGGCACCGCCGGCACGGGCCGGGTTGACGGTCAGGCAGACGCCGGTGTGCTGTTCCTTGCAGGAACGGCAACGACCGCACGCAACGTTGAACGGTACCGACACCAGATCACCGATCTTCAGGTTCTCGACGTCGCTGCCTTTCTCGATCACTTCACCGGTGATCTCGTGACCCAGGACCAGGCCGGTCTGGGCGGTGGTACGGCCGCGCACCATGTGTTGGTCGGAGCCGCAGATGTTGGTGGAGACCACGCGCAGGATGACGCCGTGTTCGATCTTCCTGCCACGCGGGTCCTGCATTTTTGGATAGTCGATTTTCTGGACTTCGACCTTGCCGTTGCCGAGATACACGACACCACGATTACCGGACATGCTTTCACCTCGCTGTTGTTTTTATGAAACCGCGCTGCCCAGGCAGGCAGCGCGTTGATTGCTCGGGTTAGTGCTTGTGTCTTTGTTTCTGCGCTGTATGGGAGCGCCTCATCGCGAGCAGGCTCGCTACCACAATGGATACACAATCTCCCGTGGGAGCGAGCCTGCTCGCGATGGCGCCCGTCAGAGCACCACCGTACGATTGGCGTTCAGGAAAACTCGTCTTTCAATGTGATACCCCACGGCCCGGGCCAATGTGAGCCCTTCGATATCCCGCCCCTTGGCGATCAGGTCCTCGGGATAATGACTGTGGTCCACGACCTCCACGCCTTGGGCGATGATCGGGCCCTCGTCCAGGTCGTTGTTGATGTAGTGCGCCGTGGCGCCGACCAGTTTCACGCCCTTGTTGTAGGCCTGGTGATACGGTTTGGCGCCCTTGAAACCCGGCAGCAGGGAGTGGTGGATATTGATCGCCTTGCCGTCGAGCTTGCGACACAGCTCCGGCGACAGCACCTGCATGTAGCGGGCGAGGATCACCAGTTCGGCACCGGTGTCTTCAATCACCTGCCAAACCTGCCGTTCCTGGGCCGGCTTGTCGTTCGGGTCCAGGGGGAAATGGTAGTAGGGAATCTGGTGCCAGTCGGCCAGCGGCTTGAGATCAGGGTGATTGGACACCACCGCGATCACGTCCATGGACAACTGGCCGATGCGCTGGCGGTAGAGCAAGTCGTTGAGGCAGTGATCGGCCTTGGACACCATGATCACCACTTTCGGCCGGTAGTTGGGCGGCGTCAGTTCGAACACCATGCCAAAGGCTTCGGCGCGCTCGGCCAGGCCGGCACGGAAATCCTGCTCGTCGAAACCATCGGGTTGGCGAAACTCCACACGAATGAAGAAACGCCCCGAAAGCCGGTCATCGAAGGAGTGGTGCTCGGTGACGTAGCAGCCCTGCTCGAACAGAAAGCGGGTCACCGCGTCCACCGTGCCGAGCACGCTGGGGCAGTCGGCAGTCAAAATCCATGTGTCTGGGGCGCGGCTCATTGCGGTGACTCCTGTTGATTGTGAACAACTGCTGCTATGGCAGGGAGGCCTCTGTGGGAGCAAAGCTTGCTCGCGATAAAGCAACGCAGTCTCGTTGAAACCGAGGTAGCCCGATCGCGAGCAAGCTTTGCTCCCACAGATTGACCGCCAAGGCCAAAAATCAGGCCTGCACGCTCAAACCATACTCAGCCGACGCATCCTGCAGCCACAGCCACCAGTAATCGGAGAAGCTGCGGCGGATCAGAAGTTCCCAGGTGTCTTCGGCGGTGTGGCGGATCACCAGTTGCGACTTGGCGAACACCGTGCCCACGGCCTTGCCCACCGGGAAGTTGCTTGGGTGTACATCGTAGCTGGTGGACTTCATCAGCACGTCGCGCACGTTCGGGCCGGACAGTTCGAGAATCTGCTGGCCGCCGCTGACGTTGACGATCTGGATGTGCAGGTCGCCCAGGGCTTCACGCAGTTTCTGCTCGGCGGCGAACTCCTCACCGGTCGGCACGACCAGCAACCATTCATCCGGCCCCATCCATTGCAGGCTGGTCTCGCCCTTGACGATAACGCTCAACGCGCCCGGCAATTCGATGCCGAGAGCCTTGTGCACGCCCGCGGCGAATGCCGCATCGTGACCATCGCCACGGATGGTCAGGTGACCCAGGAGTTTTTTCTCGCGCACGGTCACGCCGGCGTTCTTGCGACCCTTGCCCACCAGGCTGGCGAGGTCGGCATGATGCAGCGACGACTCGGCTTTGGCCCCGGTGGTTGGGCGTTGTTGGTAAACATTGGCTGCTGTCATATAGCACCTGTCTCTTGAATTGATCGTTCCCACGCTCTGCGTGGGAATGCCGCCATGGACGCGCTGCGTCCGCTTTGGGGCGCGGAGCGCCCCGGGATGCATTCCCACGCGGAGCGTGGGAACGATCAGGTATCAAATATTCTGCCGATCGCCCTTCGGATCGAAGAACACCGAAGAAACGATCTCTGCCTCGATCACGCTGCCATCAGCCTGCGGCGAGAAGACCCGCTCACCGATACGCTTCAAGCCCCCCTTGACCACACCCATGGCGAACGAATAGCCCAGGGAGTTGTGCGCATAGCTGGAGGTCACGTGACCCACCATGGTCATCGGGATCGACTGCTTGGGGTTGAAGACCAACTGTGCGCCTTCCGGCAGCCAGACATTCGGGTCGATCGGCTTGAGGCCCACCAGTTGCTTGCGGTTCTCACGCACGCAATCTTCACGGTTCATGCCACGCCAGCCGATCCACGAGAACGGCTTGGTACGGCCTACGCACCAGCCCATGTTCAGGTCGTCCGGGGTCATCGAGCCGTCGGTGTCCTGGCCGACGATGATGAAGCCCTTCTCGGCCCGCAGTACGTGCATGGTTTCAGTGCCGTACGGGGTCAGGTTGTACTTCTTGCCGGCCTCGACGATCTTCTCGAGCACACCCATGGCGTAGTCGGCCTGCACGTTGACTTCGTACGACAGCTCGCCGGTGAACGAGATCCGGAACACCCGCGCCGGCACGCCACCCACCAGGCCTTCTTTCCAGGTCATGAACGGGAAGCCGTCACGATCCAGGTCGATGTCGGTGACTTCGCTCAACAGCTTGCGGCTGTTGGGCCCCGACAGGGTCATGGTTGCCCAGTGGTCGGTGACCGAGGTGAAGTACACCTTCAGGTCCGGCCATTCGGTCTGCTGGTAGATCTCCAGCCATTGCAGCACACGAGCCGCACCGCCAGTGGTGGTGGTCATGATGAAATGGTTGTCAGCGACGCAGGCGGTCACGCCGTCGTCGAACACCATGCCGTCTTCCTTGCACATCAGGCCGTAGCGAGCCTTGCCCACGTCGAGCTTGGTCCAGGCGTTGGTGTAGATGCGGTTGAGGAACTCACGGGCATCCGGACCCTGGATGTCGATCTTGCCCAGGGTCGAGGCGTCCAGCAGGCCGACGCTGTCGCGCACAGCCTTGCATTCGCGCTTGACCGCGGCATGCATATCTTCGCCGTTCCTTGGGAAGTACCAAGGGCGCTTCCACTGGCCGACGTCTTCGAATTCAGCGCCGTTCTTCACATGCCAGGCATGCAGCGCAGTGAAGCGAACCGGTTCGAAGATGTGCCCGCAGTGCCGGCCGGCCACCGCGCCGAATGTCACCGGCGTGTAGTTCGGACGGAACATGGTGGTGCCCATCTGTGGGATGCTCACGTTCAGCGAACGGGCCGCGATGGCCAGGCCGTTGACGTTGCCCAGCTTGCCCTGGTCGGTACCGAAGCCCAGTGCGGTGTAGCGCTTGACGTGCTCCACCGACTCGAAGCCTTCGCGGGTGGCGAGCTCGATGGCGGCGGCGGTGACGTCGTTCTGCAGGTCGACGAACTGCTTTGGCGCCCGTGCGGTCCCTTTTTCGTGCGGCACCTGGAACAGCGCCAGGGTAGGCTCTTCGTGGCGGCTCAGGGCTTTAGGCAAAACGCCTTCCACGGTCTTGAAGCCGGCTTCGCTGGCCGCGCGCGCGCCGCCCTCGAAACCATCGGCCAGGGTATCGCCGAGGCTGTAGACGCCATTCACGCCGCCGACGCATACACGTTTCTGCGGTGCTTCGCCCGGTACGAAACCGAGGATGTCTTCACGCCAGATCGGCTTGCCGCCCAGGTGCGAAGCCAGGTGGACCACCGGGCTGTAGCCGCCGGAGCTGGCGACCAGGTCGCAGTCCAGCCATTCGCCGGGGCTGGTGACTTTTTGTCCGCGAACGTCGATCGCGGCGACGCGAGCAGCAGTCACGCGCTTGCTGCCACGGGCCTCGATCACGGCGCTGCCGGTGAGGATGCGGATGCCTTTGGCGCGTGCTTCTTCCACCAGCGCACCACGTGGGTTGCTGCGGGCATCGGCGACGGCGACGACTTGCAGGCCGGCGTCGAACCAGTCCAGCGCAACGCGATAGGCGTGGTCGTTGTTGGTGGACAGCACCAGCTTCTTGCCCGGTGCCACGCCGTAGCGACGCACATAGGTAGAGACTGCACCGGCCAGCATGTTGCCCGGCACGTCGTTGTTGCCGTAGACCAGCGGACGCTCGCAAGCACCGGTGGCCAGCACCACGCGCTTGGCGCGGACGCGGTTGATACGCTGACGCACCTGGCCGATCGGCGCGCGGTCACCGAGGTGATCGGTGAGGCGTTCGTGGATGGTCAGGAAGTTGTGGTCGTGATAACCGTTCACCGTGGCGCGAGGCAACAGCAACACTTCCGGCATCGAGCGCAGCTCAGCCACCACCGCCGCGACCCACTCGGTCGCCGGCTTGCCGTCCAGGCTTTCGCGGGAATCGAGCAGGCTGCCACCGAACTCTTCCTGCTCGTCAGCCACGATCACCCGCGCACCGCTGCGACCGGCGGCCAAGGCCGCGGCCAGGCCGGCAGGGCCGGCACCGACGATCAGCACGTCGCAGTGACGGTTCATGTAGTCGTAGGTATCCGGATCGTTCTCGGTCGGCGAGCGACCCAGGCCGGCGGCCTTGCGGATGTACTTTTCGTAAGTCATCCAGAACGATTGCGGGTACATGAAGGTTTTGTAGTAGAAGCCCGGCGGCATCAGCTTGCCGCCGACCTTGCCGAGAATGCCCATCATGTCGTTGTTCACGCTCGGCCAACCGTTGGTGCTGGTGGCGACCAGGCCCTGGTACAGCGCCTGTTGCGTGGCACGCACGTTAGGAATCTGCGTGGCTTCGGTGGCGCCGATCTGCAGCACCGCGTTCGGCTCTTCCGCACCGGCGGCGAAGATGCCCCGTGGACGGGAATACTTGAAGCTGCGGCCGATGATGTCGACGCCGTTGGCCAGCAATGCAGCGGCCAGGGAGTCGCCTTCGAAGCCCTTGTAAGTCTGGCCGTTGAAAGTGAAGCTCAGCACTTTGTTGCGGTCGATCCGTCCGCCGTTGGACAGGCGATTGATCTGGCTCATACCTTCTCTCCCAGAGCCTGTGCGGCCGCTTTCGGACTGTCAGCCTTGTCGGTGAATTGCGGCTTTTGGCCGATCTTGTAGGTTTCCAGGATTTCGTAGGTCACGGTGTCGCGGGTCGCGTTGAAGTACTGGCGGCAACCGGCAGCGTGGATCCACAACTCATGGTGCAAACCGCGAGGGTTGTCGCGGAAGAACATGTAGTCGCCCCACTCCTCGTCGGTGCAGCTGTTCGGGTCCAGTGGACGCGGGATGTGCGCCTGGCCGGACGAATGGAATTCCTCTTCGGAGCGCAGTTCGCCGCAGTGAGGACAGAAGATGTGCAACATAGGGAATTTCTCCTGTTAGTGGGCGACGGCAGCAGCGCCGTGTTCGTCGATCAATGCACCGTTGTGGAAACGGTCGATGGAAAACGGTGCGGCCAGTGGGTGCATTTCACCCTTGGCCAGGCTGGCGGCAAACACGTTGCCCGAGCCCGGAGTGGCCTTGAAGCCACCGGTACCCCAACCGCAGTTGAAGAACATGTTCGGCACCGGCGTCTTGGAGATGATCGGGCAGGCGTCCGGCGTGGTGTCGACGATGCCGCCCCACTGACGGTTCATGCGCACCCGCGAGAGCACCGGGAACATCTCGACGATGGCCTGGATGGTGTGCTCGATCACCGGGTACGAACCGCGCTGGCCGTAGCCGACCCAGCCGTCGATACCGGCACCGATCACCAGGTCGCCCTTGTCGGACTGGCTGATGTAGCCGTGCACTGCGTTGGACATGATCACGCTGTCGATGATCGGCTTGATCGGCTCGGACACCAACGCTTGCAACGGGTGGGATTCGACCGGCAGGCGGAAGCCGGCCAGCTTGGCCATGTGCCCCGAGTTACCGGCGGTCACCACGCCGACGCGCTTGGCGCCGATGAAGCCCTTGTTGGTTTCCACACCGATGCACACGCCGTTTTCCTTGCGGAAACCGATCACTTCGGTCTGCTGGATCAGGTCCACGCCGAGGGCGTCCGCGGCACGGGCAAAGCCCCAGGCCACGGCATCGTGACGGGCCACGCCGCCGCGACGCTGAACGGTAGCGCCCAATACCGGGTAGCGGGTGTTCTTCGAGCAGTCCAGGTACGGAATCTCGTCGGCCACTTGCTTGGCGTTGAGCAGCTCGCCATCCACACCGTTGAGGCGGTTGGCGTTGACCCGACGCTCGGAGTCACGGATGTCCTGCAGGGTGTGGCACAGGTTGTACACACCGCGCTGGGAGAACATCACGTTGTAGTTCAAGTCCTGGGACAGACCTTCCCAGAGTTTCATCGCGTGTTCGTACAGGTGGGCCGATTCGTCCCACAGGTAGTTGGAGCGCACGATGGTGGTGTTGCGCGCGGTGTTACCACCGCCCAGCCAGCCTTTCTCGACCACGGCCACGTTGGTGATGCCGTGCTCCTTGGCCAGGTAGTAGGCGGTCGCCAGACCATGCCCGCCACCGCCGACGATAACCACGTCGTAGACCTTTTTCGGCGTCGGCGTACGCCACATCCGCTGCCAGTTTTCGTGATGGCTGAGAGAGTGCTTGAAGAGGCCGAAGCCCGAATAGCGTTGCATAGTCATTACTCCAAAACCGACTCAGCGATAAACCGGGAAGTCCGCGCACAGGGCTGCCACTTGCTGGGCGACATTGGCCTCGACATCGGCGTCGCCGAGGTTGTCGAGGATGTCGCAGATCCAGCCGGCCAGCGTCACGCACTGGGAAACCTTGAAGCCGCGCGTGGTCACCGCCGGGGTACCGATGCGCAGGCCCGAAGTCACGAATGGCGACTGCGGATCGTTCGGCACGGCGTTCTTGTTGACGGTGATGTGAGCGCGACCCAGGGCGGCATCGGCGTCCTTGCCGGTCAAGCCCTGACGGATCAGGCTGACCAGGAACAGGTGGTTATCGGTGCCGCCGGACACTACATCGTAGCCGCGCTTGATGAACACGCCAGCCATGGCCTGGGCGTTTTCGATCACTTGCTGCTGGTAGGCCTTGAAGCCAGGCTCCAGCGCCTCCTTGAAGCACACCGCCTTACCGGCGATCACGTGCATCAGCGGGCCGCCCTGGGCGCCCGGGAATACCGCGGCGTTGAGCTTCTTCTCGATCTCTTCGTTGGACTTGGCCAGGATCAGGCCGCCACGCGGACCACGCAGGGTCTTGTGGGTGGTGGTGGTGACCACGTCGGCGTAAGGCAGTGGGTTCGGGTACAGACCGGCGGCAACCAGGCCAGCGACGTGAGCCATGTCGACGAACAGCAGAGCACCGACCTTGTCGGCGATCTGGCGGAAGCGTGGGAAGTCCAGGGTCTTGGAATAGGCCGAGAAACCGGCAACGATCATTTTCGGCTTGTGCTCGACCGCCAGGCGCTCGACTTCGTCGTAGTCGATCAAGCCGGTGGTGGTGTCGATGCCGTACTGCACGGCGTTGTAGAGCTTGCCCGAGGACGACACTTTGGCGCCATGGGTCAGGTGACCGCCGTGGGCCAGGCTCATGCCCAGGATGGTGTCGCCGGCTTGCAGCAGGGCCAGGTACACGGCGCTGTTGGCCGAGGAACCGGAGTGCGGCTGGACGTTGGCGTAATCGGCGCCGAACAGTTGCTTGGCGCGTTCGATGGCCAGGGCTTCGACCTTGTCGACGTGCTCGCAGCCACCGTAGTAGCGCTTGCCTGGATAGCCTTCGGCGTATTTGTTGGTCAGGCCGCTGCCCTGGGCCTGCATGACACGCTTGCTGGTGTAGTTCTCTGACGCGATCAGTTCGATGTGATCTTCCTGGCGTTGCTCTTCGGCGTTCATCGCCGCCAGCAGTGCATCATCGTAACCTTGGATCTGGTCTTGCTTGCTGAACATCGCGTCTCTCCCAGCGGCGTCGGTACGCCTTTTTGTCTTGGTGAGGCACCGCCCGTTCGACAGTGCCCTTTGGATGCGATGGTATGGCTGGCGCAGGCAGGTCAAATGCCTATGGACGCCACGCAAAGGCGCGTTTACGACATGCACTTGCAGAGTTGAAGGTGTGGATAGAACAAAGCTGTGGGAGCAAGGCTTGCCCGCGATGAAAACAACGCGGTCGCTCGGCTAACCAGGCGCCTGGTCGCGGGCAAGCCTTGCTCCCACAACTGTTCCATGGGCGTTACTGGATGACCTGGCGAACCGCGAGCAATACCAGGAAGTGTCCGGGATACAAGGCATACGCCCAACGCCGCATCGCCGGCGGATGAAAACGATCCGCCCGTCGCAAAAACAAGAACCCGAGTCCTGGCGCAAACAGGCAAGCCAGCATGCCCCACACCGCCACCCCACTCCCCAGCCATGCGGCGCCATAAAGCACCCGCCACTGATTGGCCGCCAGGCACACCAGCCCTGGTAACCATGCGAAGTACCAGGGCCGACGAAACACCACCAACATCGCCAAGGGCAGCAGCACGCCGAAGAAACCGAACATCAGGTGTGAAGCGCACAGTGCCGCCAGCAGCAATGCCCCCAACGCCAGGCACCGGGCCTCCCATTGCGATGCCTGCCAACCACGCGCCACCAACAGCCCCAGGATCAGTGTCGGCAATACATTCAATGTAGAGGGGTCGGGGATGAACAATCGATAAGGTATTTCACTGATCGCGCTGAACAGTAACAGCCAGCCCAGATAACGCCACGGCATGAAACCGGCCCCGTTCCGCGCCAGGTTCGCCGCCATCGCCAGGCAGAACCCGGGAAACGCCAGGCGTCCCGGCACGTAGAGCCAATCGGCGGAAAAACCGACATATCGCAGATGATCGAGCACCATCGCCAACAAAGCCAGCCACTTGAGCAGGTCCAACGCCCCGTCGCGCCGACTCATGTAAAGGGCGATCCACTGAAGTTGAGATTTCCTGACAGAAACATCCGGTGTGTTCCCTCGCTAATCTTGGGTAAAGTGCGCACCAACATCGACCACGGCGCCGTTGATCAAACACGCCGAACCATGAAGCTCCCCACCCGGGAATTTCTGCCAGGGATCTTTACCCAGGACCTCTACTTCAGGAGCAAGGCCATGACCGACAAGAGTCAACAGTTCGCCAGCGACAACTATTCCGGCATTTGCCCCGAAGCCTGGGCGGCCATGGAAGAAGCCAACCAGGGCCACCAGCGCGCCTACGGCGACGACGAATGGACCCACCGGGCGGCCGACGATTTCCGCGCCCTGTTCGAAACCGACTGCGAAGTGTTCTTCGCGTTCAACGGCACCGCGGCCAACTCCCTGGCACTGTCCTCGTTATGCCAGAGTTACCACAGCGTGATCTGCTCGGAAACCGCCCACGTCGAAACCGACGAATGCGGCGCACCGGAGTTCTTTTCCAACGGCTCCAAACTGCTGGTGGCTCGCACTGAAAACGGCAAGCTGACGCCTGACTCGATCCGCGAAATCGCCCTCAAGCGCCAGGACATCCACTACCCCAAGCCCCGGGTCGTGACCCTGACCCAGGCGACGGAAGTCGGTAGCGTCTATACACCGGACGAAATCCGCGCCATCAGCACCACCTGCAAGGAACTGGGGCTGAACCTGCACATGGACGGCGCGCGCTTTTCCAATGCCTGCGCCTTCCTCGGCTGCTCACCGGCAGACCTGACCTGGAAAGTGGGCGTGGACGTGTTGTGCTTCGGCGGCACGAAAAACGGCATGGCGGTGGGTGAAGCCATCCTGTTCTTCAACCACGACCTGGCGGTGGACTTCGACTATCGCTGCAAACAGGCCGGGCAACTGGCATCGAAAATGCGCTTCCTCTCCGCCCCCTGGGTCGGCCTCCTGCAAAACGACGCCTGGCTCAAGCATGCCCGCCACGCCAACCACTGCGCCCAACTGCTGGCGCAACTGGTGAGCGATATCCCTGGTGTGGAACTGATGTTCCCGGTCCAGGCCAACGGCGTGTTCCTGCAACTCTCGGAACCCGCCATCGCTGCCCTCACCGCCCGCGGCTGGCGCTTCTACACCTTCATCGGCAAGGGCGGCGCACGGTTCATGTGTTCTTGGGATACCGAAGAGGCGCGGGTAAGGGAATTGGCGGCTGATATTCGGGAAGTGATGAGCGCCTGAAGCCAGGCTACTGATCGTTCCCACGCAGAACGTGGGAACGATCAGCAGGAAGGCTGTCGACATCACACCGATCGTTCCCACGCTCTGCGTGGGAATGCCTCCACGGACGCTCCGCGTTCGGCGCCTGCAAACGAACAGACTATTCTCACCTGCCACGTACCCTTTTCGCCTATCACGCCATGAATCGGCAACTGCAACATGACCATTCCACGCGCTACAAAGGAATGCATCCATGGGCCGGAGCCGCTACGTCATCACCGAACCTGACAAACCGCACTTTCTCACCTGCACGCTCATGGACTGGCTGCCGCTGTTTGTACGGCCCTACCTCGTCGATCACCTGCTCGATTGCTGGCGTTATCAGCAAGCCCACCAGAACCTGCAACTGCTGGGTTATGTCGTTCTGGAGAATCATCTGCATTTCGTCGCCCAGGCACCGAACCTGAACAAGTGCTTGCGCCAGTTCAAATCATTTACGGCACGCCAGATTATTGATGACCTGCAGAGCAAAGGCGCAGAACGAGCGTTGCAACGCTTGAGGTTCAGCAAGCGGGCACATAAGCAAGACCGGGGGTATCAGCTTTGGCAGGAAGGCTCACATGCGGAGCAGATTCATAGCGAAACAGTCATGCGGCAAAAGCTGGATTACATCCACTTCAACCCGGTGAAGCGTGGGTATGTGGAATTACCGGAACATTGGCGGTATTCCAGTGCACGCAATTACGCGGGGATGGAAGGCTTGATCGAGATTCAACGATGGTAGCGTGCAGACGGCCGCGGAGCTGGGACGCGAAGCGTCCCTGGCGGCATTCCCACGCAGAGCGTGGGAACGATCAGCAGGAAGGCCGCCGACACCACACCGATCGTTCCCACGCTCTGCGTGGGAACGCCTCCACGGACGCTCCGCGTTCGGCGCCTGAAAACGAACGGCTCTCACCTGCCACGCGCTCTTTTCGCCTATCAACATTGGAGGCATTCCAATGCGCAATTACGCGGGATGGAAGGCTTGATCGGATTCAACGACGGTAG
>NZ_JBMDKO010000004.1:0-273313 GCF_057809755.1 Pseudomonas sp. FG13 | reverse complement strand
ACCCACCCAGCACCCGATGCGGCGGTACATTCGACATTGACGCAAGCCGACCCGCCGCTATCGCGAGCTGGCTCGCTCCCACAGGTTCTGTACTTCGCATTGGGTAAATCGCAGGCAAAGAAAAGCCCGGCATAAGCCGGGCTTTTCCCAAACTATCAGCTAATTACTTGGCTTTAGTTTCAGTCTGCGCTTCTACGCGACGGTTAACAGCACGACCAGCTTCAGTGGCGTTGTCAGCAACTGGGCGGGTTTCGCCGTAGCCAACGGACTGAACGCGGGACGCTTCAACACCGTACTGGTTGGTCAGAACTTGCTTAACGGCGTTTGCACGACGCTCGGACAGTTTCTGGTTGTAAGCGTCAGGACCGACGGAGTCAGTGTGACCTTCAACAGTGGTGGTGGTTTCTGGGTACTGCTTCATGAAGTCAGCCAGGTTCTTGATGTCGCCGTAGCTGTTTGGCTTGACGACCGACTTGTCGAAGTCGAATTTCACGTCCAGCTCAACACGTACGGTTTCAGCAGCCGCTGGGCAGCCATCAGCGTCAACGGTTACGTTGGCTGGGGTGTCAGGGCACTTGTCGACGTTGTCGCACACGCCATCGTTGTCGCTGTCGGAGCAGACTTCAGCTGGAGCTGGAACTGGAGCAGCAGCAGGCTTGGAGCCGCCACCGAAGTTCACACCGATACCGACGCTTGGAGCCCACTCGGTGTCGCCCTGGTCGATGTTGTATTGAGCTTCAACGCCGGCACGAGCGTAGAAGTTCTCGGTGAAGTACAGCTTGGCGCCGCCGCCAACGTTGGCGAAGGTCGAACGGTTACGACCGCTCGAGCCGTTCTGACCGATGCTCTGGTCGGAGAAACCGGCCGAGACGTACGGACGCAGCATGTCGCCTGGGTTGTTGAAGTGGTACAGAGCGTCCAGTGCAGTGTTGGCGCCCTTGATGTTACGACCGTCGTCGGAACGAACGTTGTGAACTTCATCGTAGCCCAGACGCAGTTCAACGTCGTCGGTCAGGAAGTAACCAACCGAACCGCCGAACAGGTTGCCGTTGTTCTTGAAGTTACGAGCGCTGTCGAATTGCTCTTTCTTGGCGAAGCCTTCGATTTCAACTGCGCCTTGGCCTTGTGCCAGAGCGCCGAACGAAGTGGCGGCAATAAGAGAACCAATGGCAAAGCCCAAGGTGTTTTTCAGTTTCATCCGTTAAATCCCCATCTGGTGATTGTGAAGCAGTCCCGCAAACCGGGGGACAACTCGGCGGCAAGTCTATCAGAACTTGCCTACACGTAAGAGATATTTGCGCCGAACTAAGTTTCGGCAATGCCTGCAAATTTCTCACGCAGCTTATCGAGAGCGCGCTTGTAACGCATTTTTGTCGCGCTCAAACCCATGTGCATTATGTCTGCGATCTCTTGGAATTCCAGTTCTGCGACAAATCGTAGCACCAGAATTTCACGGTCAATCGGGTTCACATAAACCAGCCAGCGATCGAGTCCACCCTTTTCCTCGGGCTTGGGCGCCTTTTCTTCAGACGCTTCCTCGAGAGGGTCAAGGCTCAAAGCGTCCATCAAGCGACGCTTTCGCCGTTCCTTGCGATACTGTGTGATGCATTCGTTGTAGGTGATGCTATATAGCCATGTCTTGAACTTCGATTTCCCCTCGAAGTTCTTCAGGCCATACAGCACCTTCAACATCACCTCCTGACAGACATCGTCAGCGTCGCGATCGTTCCCCAGATAACGTGCACAAACGTTAAATAATGTTCGCTGGTAACGGCGCATCAACTCTTCGTAAGCACGTGTTACGTGGAACAGCTCCGTATGTGCGCGCGCGACCAACTCCTCATCAGAGAGATCACGGGGGTCATAGCGCGTGGACAGCGATTGGGGTTTGTTCAAAACAAGTCGGGCCGACGGTCTAGGTCAATGTGCGCCGCAGCCTGCGGTAGCAGGCGTTTTGCGGCGGCATACATTAGCAGAGTTTGCCGGGTTAGCGGCTACTCACATGCTGCTCCAGCAGGATCCGATTGGAGAGCGACACCAGTTCGCCCTCCTCGGTCAGCAATGTGGTCTTCACCGTGCCGATCTCCTCGATCTGCCCTTCAACCTCGCCAATCCGCACTTGTTGCCCAACTTCATACAGCTCACGCACATAGATCCCCGCGAGAATCTGCCCGGCGATTTCCCGGCTTCCCAATCCCATTGCCAGCGCAATCGCCAGACCAACGGTAATCAATACGATCACGATCACATGGTTGAGCAGGTCGGTCTTGACCTCCAACTGGCTGATCGCGACAGAAATACTGATGATGATCACCAGGCCCTGGGCTATTCGCCCCAGGCCCGAGGCGTAATCCAGACCTACGCCTTCGGCTGCGCCGCGCACCAGCCCGTTGGCCAATTGAGCCAGCAGTACGCCGACCAGCAACACCAGGGCCGCCCCGAACACCTTGGGCAGGTACAGCGCAAGCATGTCGAGGGTTGCCGAAACCCGCTGCAGTCCCAGGGACTCAGCCGCGGAGACGAGAAAAATCAGCAGCACGAACCAATAGACAATCTTGCCCACCAGGGTCGAGATCGGTACCTGGATGCCGCCACGGGACAGCAACTTGGTCAAGCCCGTGCCGCCCATCAGGCGATCCAGACCCAGTTTGGCGAGCAGCTTGGAAAGCAGCGTGTCCAGCAGCTTGGCCACGACGAACCCCAACAGCACCACCACCAGGGCACCGAAGAGGTTCGGGATGAAATTGGCCACTTTGGTCCACAACGCAGTCATTGCCGCGACGAGGCTCTGGGTCCAGAGATTCAGTTCCATATTCAATCAGCCTTATCAGCGGTGCGGGTGACAGGTTTACGACGGGAAACCGGCGAGACATGGGCCGACCCGTTGTTCAAGGCGATCATCAGCGCGGGCAGCCAACGGCCCAGCAGGCTGAACAGATCACCGGCGCCGACCTGGCGGTTGGCGGTTTTCAGCACACGCCCCAAGCATGCATCGTCATCCCGGCTGGACGGCGAAGCCTTGAGCATGTCGCGCAAAGACTGTTCAAACGGATCGTGCATACGCACCTCTCGTGATGTCTGTGAAAGACGCGATCAAATTTCGTCGGGTCACATGAAACCTGTCACACCCAGCGCAGACGACGGAACAGCCACCACTGTCCCAGGGCCACGCCGGCCATCAGCAGGCAGGCGACCAGAAAGCCGTAGGGGCTTTGGGAAAATGGGATACCGCCGACATTGATGCCCAGCAGGCCCGTGAGAAAACTCATCGGCAGGAAGATCCCGGTGACGATGCCGAAGCGATACATCGTCCGGTTCATGCGCACGGAAAGGCGCCGGTCTTCAGCCTCCAGCACAAGCCCCACGCGCTCTCGGGTCAATTCCAGCTCCTCGAGATAGCGGGTCAGGCTGTTGTTCAATTCATTCCAGTAATCGCCGTCGTCCTCGACGAACCACGGCAGTTTGATTCGCGACATCTGGCCGAAAATGTCCCGCTGCGGCGCCAGGAACCGTTTCAGTCCGGCGGCCCGACGACGAATGTGCAAAATGGCGTCGTGCTCGGGGGTATACCGTTCGTCGGCATCGAGCATTTCTTCTTCGCCATCGACGATTTCCGAGAGCTGGGAAACCAGATCCTGGACCTTGTTGGTCAGGTACTGCGCCATATAAAGGATGAGTTCCGACGCGGTTTTCGGTCCCTTGCCTTCGGCCAGGTGCGCCAGTAGCTCATCGGTGGCGCGCAAAGGACGAAGACGCAGGGAGATCACGCGCTGGGCGGAGGCGAAAATCCGCACCGAAACCATGTCTTCCGGCTCGGCACCCGGGTTGAGGTTGATGCCCCTGAGAAACAGCAGCAGCTCGGCTTCGGGCAACGACAACAGGCGCGGCCGGGTATTTTCCTCAAGCAGCAGATCGCAGTTGAACTCGCTCAGTCCGCTGGATTTACGCAGCCAGGTATGGGTCTGCGGATGGCTGCGATCCCAATGCAGCCACAGGCTTTCGTGCGCCTGCAACTGCAGATCGTCGAGCTCGGTCCGGGCAATCGAACGTGCGCCGCCCTTACCGTCCAGCACCAGGGCATGCACCAGCCCCCACTGCGCGTTTTCTTCCTCGAACATCCTCATCCCTTACGGCTTTGACGCTTCATTCAGGCATTTTCAACGGGCTTGGCGAGACGATCACGCCGTTATTGTCCGCATAGACATATTCACCCGGACGAAACGTCACGCCGGCAAAGGTCACGGCAACGTTAAGATCACCGATACCACGCTTGTCGGTTTTCATGGGATGGCTGGCGAGGGCCTGGACACCGAGATCGGTCTGGGCGATGACATCCACGTCGCGGATGCAGCCGTAGATCACCAGCCCTTCCCAGCCGTTTTTCGCCGCTTTCTCGGCCAGCATGTCGCCCAACAGCGCCCGGCGCAGGGAGCCCCCACCGTCGACGACCAGTACCTTACCGTCGCCCTTGAGTTCGACCTGCTCCTTGACCAGGGAGTTGTCCTCGAAGCACTTGATGGTCACGATTTCACCGCCAAACGAATCGCGGCCGCCGAAATTGCTGAACATCGGTTCCAACACCTGCACCAGGTCCGGGTAGGCATCGCACAGGTCGGGCGTGAGGTAATGGTTCATCGAACAACTCCTGGAAGGCTGGAACGTCAGACTGGATGAGCAACCGTTTGTGACCGGAACCGTTTAACGCGTCATATCTTATCCGCAAGCCGACCAGAGCGAAATGCCCTTCGCCTCAAACCGCCTCGGCCAGAACCGGCAGGGTTGCCGGCACAGGGATGCTCTGCTCCTCCAGCCAACGCGCCACCAAAGGCCAGACCTCGGCCTGGGCAGCCTTGCTGACCAGCATCTCCACATGACCGAAATCGTCACCGAAGCCATGCTCCCGGCCCAGGCAGACAAACTGCTTACGCTCGGCCCCCATCTGTTCGAAGAGCTTGCGGCAAGCCCAGGTCGGATCCTGATGATCGCCGGCGGCGCTCACTGCGAGCACTGGCACTTGCACCTCAGCCAGCCCAGCCCACCAGTCCTTCTCGGCATCGCCGAACCGTCCGAACAAGCCGTACCAACGCATGCTCTCCAGGGCCAGGCCGATGGGTTCGTCCTCCGGGCCGCGCTTGAGTCGGGAGCCGGACAACTGCGCAAAACGCTTGAGGATGAACCGTCCGCCCCACTCCACGGGTGGAATTTTCAGCGGCCAGTAGGTGCGGCTGACCTGGGTGCCGAAGAACGCCGCTGACGCCACGGCCGGTTCGCCCAGATAGTGGCCACCCAAGGCTGCCGCCAGGGTGATGCCGCCCAGGGAATGGCCGAGCCAGTGCGGCACTTGTCCACTCTGCTCGCGCACGAAGGCGCCGATGGCCGGCAAGTCATAGCGGGCATAGTCGGCCACGCGATTGTTGCGGTAACCCTGGTTGCGCTGGGACAGCCCATGGCCGCGCATCTCGGGAACCCACACATCGAATCCCAACCGCGTCAGATACACACCCAGGCCCAGCCCCTTGGGCGAGTACCAGAAGCGCCGGTTGGAGAAGCTGCCGTGCAACAGGATCACCGGGACGCCGCGGACCTGTCCGGCGTCGGCCATGCCCAGGCGGGTGACAGCCAGTTCGACGCTGGGGTCCGGGCTGTTGCCGGGTTTCAGCCGGTAGACATCTTCGCTCAGATCGCCACGCCGCTCGGCGCTGATCAGGGCGACAGGAAAAAGGTTGCTGCTGCTTTGCATAATACTCTTGCACAAAAAAGGGCGGCTTCCGACAGGAGCCCGCCCTACTTAAATCAAAGGGGCTTGGCGACAAAGTCTTGTGGGAGCGAGCCTGCTCGCGAATTCAGTGGATCAGGCCCATTGATGGCGACTGACACAGCGCTTTCGCGAGCAGGCTCGCTCCCACAGATTTGCAGCTCAACTCATCGGCATTGCCGTTAGATGCCCCGCTCCACTCAGGCCGCGCCCTGGCCCTCGGCCAGGAAGAACCAGGTTTCCAGTACGGAGTCCGGATTCAACGACACGCTTTCGATGCCCTGCTCCATCAGCCACTTGGCCAGGTCCGGGTGGTCCGAAGGGCCCTGGCCGCAGATGCCGATGTACTTGCCTGCCTTGTTGCAGGCGGCAATGGCATTGGCCAGCAGCTTCTTGACCGCCGGGTTCCGCTCATCGAACAGGTGCGCAATGATCCCGGAGTCGCGGTCCAGGCCCAGGGTCAACTGGGTCAGGTCGTTGGAGCCGATGGAGAAACCGTCGAAGAACTCCAGGAACTCTTCCGCCAGGATCGCGTTGGAGGGCAGTTCGCACATCATGATCACCCGCAGGCCGTTCTCGCCACGGGCCAGGCCGTTTTCCGCCAGCAGGTCGACCACCTGGCTCGCTTCACCCAGGGTGCGCACGAACGGCACCATGATCTCGACGTTGGTCAGGCCCATGTCATTGCGTACGCGCTTGAGGGCACGGCATTCGAGTTCGAAGCAGTCACGGAACGTCTCGCTGATATAGCGCGAAGCACCGCGGAAGCCCAGCATCGGGTTTTCTTCTTCCGGCTCGTAGAGCTTGCCGCCGATCAGGTTGGCGTATTCGTTGGACTTGAAGTCCGACAGGCGCACGATGACCTTTTTCGGCCAGAACGCCGCCGCCAGGGTGCTGATACCTTCCACCAGCTTCTCGACATAGAAACCGACCGGATCGTCGTAGCCGGCAATGCGCTTGTCGACGCTGTCCTTGATCTCTGGCGGCAAGCCGCTGTAGTTCAGCAACGCCTTGGGGTGCACGCCGATCATGCGGTTGATGATGAACTCCAGGCGGGCCAGGCCCACGCCGGCGTTCGGCAACTGCGCGAAGTCGAAGGCACGGTCCGGGTTGCCGACGTTCATCATGATCTTGAACGGCAGCTCCGGCATGGCGTCCACGGAGTTCTTCTTGATGTCGAAGCCCAGCTCACCTTCGAAGATGTAGCCGGTATCGCCTTCGGCGCAGGAAACGGTCACGCCCTGGCCGTCCTTGAGCAACTGGGTGGCGTTGCCGCAACCCACCACCGCCGGGATACCCAGTTCACGGGCGATGATCGCCGCGTGGCAGGTACGGCCGCCACGGTTGGTGACGATGGCGCTGGCGCGCTTCATCACCGGCTCCCAGTCCGGGTCGGTCATGTCGGAGACCAGCACGTCGCCGGCCTGGACCTTGTCCATTTCCGAGACGTCCTTGATGATCCGCACCTTGCCGGCGCCGATGCGCTGGCCGATGGCACGGCCTTCCACCAGCACGGTGCCGGTTTCCTTGAGCAGGTAGCGCTCCATGACGTTGGCCTGGGTGCGGCTCTTCACGGTTTCCGGGCGGGCCTGCACGATGTACAGCTTGCCGTCGTCACCGTCCTTGGCCCATTCGATGTCCATCGGGCACTTGTAGTGCTGCTCGATGATCATCGCCTGCTTGGCCAGCTCGCTGACTTCGGCGTCGGTCAGGCAGAAACGGGCGCGCTCGGCCTTGTCCACATCGACGGTTTTCACCGAACGACCGGCCTTGGCTTCGTCGCCGTAGATCATCTTGATGGCCTTGCTGCCCAGGTTACGGCGCAGGATGGCCGGGCGACCGGCCTGCAGCGTGCCTTTATGGACATAGAACTCGTCCGGGTTGACCGCGCCCTGTACGACGGTTTCACCCAGGCCGTAGGCGCCGGTGATGAACACCACGTCACGGAAGCCCGACTCGGTGTCGAGGGTGAACATCACGCCGGCGGTGCCGGTTTCGGAACGGACCATGCGCTGCACGCCTGCGGACAGGGCGACCAGCTTGTGGTCAAAGCCCTGGTGCACGCGGTAGGAAATGGCACGGTCGTTGAAAAGGGAAGCGAAGACTTCCTTGGCGGCGCGGATGACGTTTTCCACACCACGAATGTTCAGGAAGGTTTCCTGCTGGCCGGCAAAGGAAGCGTCTGGCAGGTCTTCGGCGGTGGCCGAGGAGCGCACGGCGACAGCGATGTCGGGGTTGCCTTCGGAGAGCTTGGCGAAAGCGGTACGGATTTCGCTGTTCAGTTGCTCGGGGAATTCGGCTTCCATGATCCATTGGCGGATCTGGGCGCCGGTCTTGGCCAGGGCATTGACGTCATCGACATCCAGGGCATCGAGCGCATCGTGGATCTGCTTGTTCAGGCCGCTCAGTTCCAGGAAATCACGATAAGCCTGAGCTGTCGTGGCGAAGCCACCCGGCACCGATACGCCGGCACCGGCGAGGTTACTGATCATCTCGCCCAGGGATGCGTTCTTGCCCCCCACATGCTCCACATCATGGACGCCGAGCTTATCGAGGGAAACTACGTACTCTACCAAGGTGATCTCTCCACTAACTGTGTTGGAAAAGCTCAAGGCACCGGCGACTCCTGGGGAGCGTTGGCCGGCGATATGGCCTGGACCTGGAAAATAAGTGAGAATGCTGGCCATTGGCGGCCGGCAAATCGCGCCTATCATATCCAAGAAACGCTATTAGCTTAAGGCCCAAGGTGCAAATGAAACGATCTGCTTTCTTTATCTCCGATGGTACCGGCATCACCGCCGAAACCCTGGGCCAAAGCCTACTGGCGCAGTTCGAAAACATTACCTTCGCCAAGCTGACACGTCCGTACATCGACAGCGTCGACAAGGCGCGGGCGATGGTACAGCAAATCAATAAAGCCGCCGAAACCGACGGCTTTCGCCCGATCATCTTCGATACCATCGTCAATCAAGACATCCGTGAGATTCTCGCAACGTCCAATGGTTTCATGATCGACATTTTTTCTACCTTCCTGGCCCCCCTGGAGCAGGAGCTGAGCGAGCATTCTTCCTACTCGGTCGGCAAATCCCACTCCATCGGTCACAACTCCAATTACATGGAGCGGATCGAGGCGGTCAACTTCGCGCTGGACAACGATGACGGCGCCCGCACGCATTATTACGACAAGGCCGACCTGATCCTAGTGGGGGTGTCGCGTTGTGGTAAGACACCGACGTGTCTGTACATGGCGATGCAGTTCGGCATCCGCGCGGCCAACTATCCGCTGACCGAAGAAGACATGGAACGCCTGCAACTGCCCAGCGCCCTGCGCGCCCATCAGCACAAGCTGTTCGGCCTGACCATCGACCCGGACCGCCTCACCGCGATCCGCAACGAGCGCAAGCCCAACAGTCGCTATTCGAGCTACGCCCAGTGTGAATTCGAAGTGCGCGAGGTGGAAAACCTGTTCCGACGGGAAAACATCCCCCACATCAACTCCACGCATTTTTCCGTGGAGGAGATTTCGGCGAAGATCCTCGTGGAGAAAGGTGTAGAGCGGCGGTTCAAGTAGCCGCGGACACCCTGCGAGCCCCGTGGGAGCAAAGCTTGCTCGCGATTGAGGCCAGTCAGTCGACAACGGCTTAGGCTGGTTCGCCGCTATCGCGAGCAAGCTTTGCTCCCACGGGGATGGGCTTGACCAGCCTGCATTGGGCAGCCAGCACCCTGACCTAATGCTTCAACCGTTAGCCCAGTGACTTGTGCATCGCAATGGCCGCGACACCGCAGATGGCAAACGCCTTGGCGCTTTGCTCAAACCCCAGGCGGCGATAGAACCCATAGCTAGTGCTTGTGCTGTTGAGGCGAATCCGGGCGAGCCCGCGGCCACGCAACCACGCCTCGATGTCCTGCACCAGCGCCCGCCCGGCCCCGCGCCGAAACCACTCCGGCTGCACATAGCAGAACGCGATCCGACCACTGACCGACGCCATCGCGACGCCCACCGGTCGACCATGCAGACGCGCCAGGGTCAGGCGCAATCGCGGATCGACCACCCAGGGGCGAATACACGCGGGGGTATTGTTGCGGGTCCAGGCGGCCACGATGCGCGGGTCGTTACGGTGTTCTGCGGCACAACCGACCCGGATGGAGCGCTCGGCGATCCGGCTGACGATGCCGGCATCGCCGGGCGCGGCGGTACTGATTTCGATGAACGTGTCCATGACGCTGTTTTCCTCAGTCCTTGAGTCGAGCTGAAAAAAACATAGACCCGGATAAGCCGGGGGCGCCAATGAGAATGATTGCAGGAAACTACAAGGTAGCGTCCTTGCAGCGTGTCGCTATGAAACCTGCACCGGCATCGTCAACTCCACCCGCAACCCATCCGGGCGGCTGTCGAAATGCAGGCCGCACCCACAACGCTGGACGATGGCCTGGACGATCGCGAGCCCCAGGCCGCAACCGGTGCTCTGGCCGTTGCGCCAGAAGCGCTGGGTCAGGTGCTGGATATCATCGGCGGCAATGCCGGGACCATGGTCGCGAACCCGGAAACGGACCCGCTGCCCAATCATCTCCAGACTGAGTTCCACCACGGTATCCTCCGGGGTATGACGCAGCGCGTTATCCAGCAGGTTGCGCAACGCAGCGATGGAAAGCACCGCCGGCATCTGCACCGGTGCATCGGACACCCCAGGAGAGACCAGCAGACTGATTCGCCCGGAATCGCCATTGGCCGCGTCATGGATCGCCAGCCGCGCGACCTGTTCGGCGTTGCATTGCACCCCATCGTCGAAGGACAGGCTGCCCTCCACCCGAGCCAGCAACAGCAACTGCTCGAGTGTGCGATGCAATCGGTCAGCGCCCTCCTCGGCCCGAGCCAGGGACTGGTCACGTGCGACCCCTTCGGTCATGCGCGCCACTTGCAGGTGAGTCTTGATGGCCGTCAAAGGGCTGCGCAGTTCATGGGCCGCATCGCCGGTCAGCCTGCGCTCGCGCTCGATGGTCTTGCCGATACGCTGGAACAGCTGATTCTGGGTTTCCAGCAGGGGGCGCAGCTCACTGGGCAATGGATGGATCTGGAGAGGTTCCAGGGAGTCGGCATTGCGGCGCATCAGCGCGTCGCGCATACGGTTAAGTGGCGCCAGGCCCTGGCCAATGCCCAGCCACAGCAGGCACAGGCAGCCGAGCAACGCCACTCCCACCGGCACCGAGGCTGCCAACAGAATCGACAGGTTCAGGGCTTCCCGTTCGGTCTGGCGGTCGGCGGTGGTAATGCGCACATCGCCCCGGGCCAGGGTGAAGCTGCGCCAGGGCACGCCGTCGATCATCTGGTCGTGGAACCCCATTTTCTCGGCTTCCAGGACCTGCTCCGGCGTACCATGGCTGCGAGCCAGGATTTCGCCCCGCAAGGAGCTGACCTGGCAGGCCATGCCCCCGGGGATGCTCAACTGCTCGGCGCTGAAATGCGTGCCCTCGCCCTTGCTCGGCAGCGGCGGCAATTGCTCCAACAGTCCTGCGACCATCCGCGCCGACGCCACCAGCCGCTGATCAAGGGAAAACATCATCTGGTTGCGCAGATCGCTGAGCATCCACGCCGCCGCCAGGGCCCAGATCAGAATGAAGGCCGCGCCCAGGGTCAGGCTCAGGCGCAATCGCAAGCTCATCACTTGGAAGGTTCTCCACCATCGGCCGGTCCCAGGCGATAACCCAGCCCGCGTACCGTCTCGACAATCCCGTTGCCGAGCTTGCGCCGCAGGTGATGGATGTGGACGTTGAGGGCGTTGCTTTCCAGTTCGTCATTGAAGCCGTACACGCTGTCCTTGAGCTGCTCGGTGGACAACACCCGGCCACGGCTGTGCAACAGCGCCTGCAACAGTGACTGCTCACGCCTGGATAGATCCACCGGCTGGCCATCCAGGAGGGTTTCGCGGCTGCTGGGATCGTAAGTCAGGCGACCGTGCTCGATCAGGTTGACGCTACGACCCGCCACGCGGCGCAACAACGTGTGCAGGCGCGCCGCCAGCTCCCGCAGGTCGAAAGGCTTGAGCAGATAGTCATCGGCGCCGGCTTGCAAACCGTCCACCCGATCGGTCACCGAATCCCGCGCGGTGAGGATCAGCACCGGAATCTCCAGCCCTTGCTGGCGCAATTGCTTGAGCAGTTTAAGACCATCCTCATCGGGCAGCCCCAGGTCCAGCACCATGACATCGAACTCGGCCACGCCGATCATCGCCCGCGCCGCCGAGGCCGACCCCACGTGCTCGACGGTCAGGCCCTGGGCCGTAAGACCGGCGACGATCCCGCTGGCGATCAGTTCATCGTCTTCGCAAACCAGTACACGCATGGTAAGCCTCGTGGAAAAAGGTACATTAGGCCGCCGGCCGATTAAGCCGACATTATGCGACGAGAGTGGCAAACATGGGCGATCATTGCTGCAGACCGGCCCTCGCCGTTTAATCGACGGTTAATCGCCAGCCGCCATCGTGCTATCCACTTGCTTCGTTCTAAGGCTTTATCCATGCGTCGATTGTTTTTGCTGTGGCTGCTGTTGATTTCGGGCCTGGCCCAGGCCGCCAATCCCTTCGAAACCAAACCCGATTTCCTGCCGGTGGAAAAGGCCTTCGTGTTTACGTCCGAACGCCTGGATTCCGGTGAGACCCAGCTCTTCTGGCAGATCGCCGATGGGTACTATCTCTATCAGAAGCGACTCAAATTCGATGGCCTTGCCGACGCGCAGAAACCGAAGCTCCCGGCGGGAGAAGCCCACAGCGATGAGTTTTTCGGCGACCAACAGGTCTATCGCCAAGCACTGGAGTTGAAGATTCCGGCGGGCGCCACCGGCAAGATCAAAGTGGGTTTCCAAGGCTGTGCCGACGCAGGACTGTGCTACCCACCCCAGACCCAGGTGGTCGACCTGGGCGGTGGTTCCCCTGCGGTGGCCAAAGGCGAAGCGCCGGACCAGGCCCTGGCCAGCGGCCTGCAACAACGGGCGTTGGGCTGGAGCCTGCTGGTGTTCTTCGGCCTCGGTCTGCTGCTGGCGTTCACGCCGTGTTCCCTGCCGATGCTGCCGATCCTCGCCGGGCTGGTCGTCGGCAGCGGTGCCGGGCCTCGACGCGGCCTGGCTTTGGCGGGCAGCTACGTGATCAGCATGGCCCTGGTATACGCCGCCATGGGCGTGCTTGCCGCGCTGCTGGGCGCCAACCTGCAGGCCTTGCTGCAACAGCCGTGGCTGCTGGGCACCTTCGCCGCGGTGTTCGTGGTGCTGGCGCTGCCCATGTTCGGTTTCTTCGAATTGCAACTGCCGCCCGCCTTGCGCGACCGCCTGGAGAATGCCGGGCGTCAGCGCCGCGGCGGCAGCCTGGTGGGCGCCGGAGTTCTCGGCGCACTGTCCGGCCTGCTGGTAGGTCCCTGCATGACCGCCCCGCTGGCTGGCGCGTTGCTGTACATCGCCCAGAGCGGTAACGCGTTGCACGGCGGCCTTATCCTGTTTGCGATGGGCATTGGCATCGGCCTGCCACTGTTGTTGCTGGTAACCGTGGGCAACCGCTTCCTGCCCAAACCCGGCGCCTGGATGGACCTGGTCAAGGGTATGTTCGGCTTCCTGTTCCTGGGCACCGCGCTGCTGATGATTCGTCCAGTCATCGACGGCTCGCTGTGGATCGCACTGTGGGGTGTGCTGTTGTTGATCGCCGCCTACAGCGCTTGGCGCCAGACCGAAGGGTTCGGCCGCATGGCCTATGCCTGCGGCAGCGCGTCACTGCTGTTTGGCCTGTGGGGCAGCGCGCTGCTGGTGGGTGCTGCCGGTGGCAGCGACGATTTCCTCCAGCCCCTGAAGATCTACACCGGCGCCCAGGGCAGCGCGAGCGTCAGCGCCCACGACGCCTTCATCACGATCAGCGAGCCTGCCGTCCTGCAACGGGAACTGGATGCGGCCAAGGCCCAGGGGCAGTGGGTGCTCGTGGACTATTACGCCGACTGGTGCGTGTCCTGCAAAATCATGGAAAAACAGGTGTTCGGCCGCGCCGAAGTGCTGAACGCCTTGGCGGACGTCCGCCTGCTGCGCCTCGACGTGACCGCTGACAACGCCGCCAGCCGCGAACTGCTGAGCCGCTATCAGGTACCCGGGCCGCCCAGCCTGCTGTGGATCGGCGCCGACGGTGAAGAGCGCCGCAGCCAGCGCATCACCGGGGAAATCGATGCCAAGGGCTTCCTGGAGCGCTGGAACAGCACCCGGGACGCGAACTGATGCTGACGCTCACCTTGGGCACCTTTGCCATCGCCCTTAACCACCTGTTGCTGATCAGTGCCCTGGCGCTGGCGACCTTCGTGGGCTGGCGGGTGGCCAAGCGCGGTGGCCAGAACCCCGAGTCGGTGCTTTTCATGCTGTTCCTGCTGGGGCTCCTGGCCGCGCGGATCAGCTTTGTCGTCGCCTATTGGAGCCATTACCAGAACGATCCATGGCAGATCGTCGACTTGCGCGACGGCGGCTTCCTGGCCTGGCCAGGCGTTGTGGCATTGGTAATCGGGACATTGCTGTGGGCCCGACGTCGACCGGCCCTGCGCCGGCCATTGGGTTTTGGCGTCGGCAGCGGCCTGCTGTTCTGGCTGGTGGCGACGATGGCGCTGACGATCTATGAACAGGGCACCCGATTGCCGGACATCGACCTGCGCGACGCCAACGGACAGACCGTGAAACTCACCGATTATCAGGGCGGCCCCCTGGTGATCAATCTCTGGGCCACCTGGTGCCCGCCCTGCCGGCGTGAAATGCCGGTGCTGGAAGAAGCCCAACAACAGCGTCCGGACCTGACCTTCCTGTTCGTCAACCAGGCCGAAAGCATGCAGAGCGTCAGCACCTACCTCGCTACCCAGGGCCTGAGCCTGGACAACATCTTGTTCGACGGCAGCGGTCGCCTCGGCCAGGCCGTGGGTTCCATGGCGCTGCCGACGACGCTGTTCTATAGCGCCGACGGCCGTCTGCTGGGCAGTCATCTGGGTGAACTGTCGGAGGCAAGCCTGGCCCGAGCCCTGGAAAACTTCGAAACGCCGGGTTCAACCACGGCATCCCACCCCGCCACAAGGAAACAGCCATGCCTCGCCTCCGCCACCTGCTGACCCTGGCCGTCGCCACGGCGCTGTTGCAAGCGCCGCTGCTACAGGCCGAAGAACTGCCGGCAGCCATCCAGAAAATCGAAGCCAAGGGCGCGAAGATCGTCGGCACCTTCGAGGCACCGGATGGGCTACGCGGCTACGCGGCGCAATACCAGAACCGCGGCATGGCGCTGTACCTGACCCCGGACGGCCAGCACGTCCTGCTCGGCAACCTGTATGACGCCGACGGCAAGGACCTGAGCGCCGAGCCGCTGCAAAAACTGGTCTATGCACCGATGGCGAAGGAAATCTGGGCAAAAATGGAGGCGAGCAACTGGATCGCCGACGGCAACAAGGACGCACCGCGCACCGTGTACCTGTTCAGTGACCCCAACTGCCCGTACTGCAACATGTTCTGGGAACAGGCCCGGCCATGGGTCAAGGCCGGCAAGGTGCAGTTGCGTCACATCATGGTGGGCATCATCCGCGAAGACAGTCCCGGCAAATCCGCCGCGCTGCTGGCGGCCAAGGACCCGCAAAAAGCCCTGGAAGACCATGAGAAATCCGGCAAGGGCAGTACGCTCAAGCCCCTCAAGGACATACCGCCCGCCGTTCAGGCCAAGCTCGACGCCAACCAGCAGTTGATGGACGAACTGGAGCTGTCCGCCACCCCGGCGATTTTCTACCTGGATGACAAAGGCGGGCTGCAACAGCAGCAAGGCGCCCCATCACCGGACAAGCTGGTGAAGATTCTCGGACCGAAGTGATGTGGATCGAGCCGCCCCTTTCACGAGCAGGCTCGCTCCCACATTGGCCTGCTGAAACCGGACCTCTGTGGGAGCGAGCCTGCTCGCGATTGCGCAGGGTCAGCTACGCAAAAACTCAAGCAATGCCTCGGTAACGAACCCCGGATTCTCCAGATTGGAAATGTGCCCCGCCTCCGGAATCAGCACATGGGGACAACCGATCAACTCGGCCATTTCCAGAGACTCGGAGGGTGGCCGCGGCTTGTCCTGGTCACCGCACATCACCCAGGTGCTGCTGGCATCCAGCTCACCCAGGCGCGGCAGGATATCGTCCCGGCCAAAAATGATCCGTCCCAACGGCACGATGCTGTCGCGCAGACGATCGGCCGGCAGCGCGGCCAGTGTCGCGCGAAATTGCCGGTACAGCGGCGACTGCGGATCGATGCCAGGCCGGAAGAAGATCGGCACGACAATATCCAGCAACGGTTCGGGAATGCTGCCGCTGGCTTCGATCTTGTCGAACAACGAGAAGTAATACAGCCGCGTTGGCTCCGGTTCGACGCCCACATAAGTGTCCATCAACACCAGCGCCTGGAGCCGTTTCGGCGCCGTCAACGCCAGCCGCGCGCCCCACATCCCGCCCACCGAAAGCCCCACCAGACTGAAGCGATCGATGTCCAGATGATCCATCAACCCCAGGACCTGGCGAGCCAGGTCGTCCAAGGAACTCATGCCCTCGGGCAAACGTCCGGATTGACCATGGCCCCACAGGTCCGGGGCGATCACCCGGTAATGCCGCGACAATGCCTCGATCTGCGGCGCCCACATGCCGTGGTCCCACAAATAGCTGCTGCCCAGTATCACCACCGGGCCGTGGCCCTGGTCCAGATAATGAAGAGGTTGTCCGTCAAGAGTTGCAAAGGGCATCGATGACCTCCTTGTTTGCACGTGAAAAAACCTGGCCAGACTGACGTGCTGTAAGCCAAGCCGTCAATCGCCGAGGCCATCGGATTTGCGACAGGCACCTGTAAGGTCTGACAGTAGACCGACTCGGTTGCCGGCGATAGCGTGAGGTTTCACAACAATCGGTGGAGACCCAACCATGACAAAAGTCGAGCTCGAAGCTTTCGCTCAGGAGCAGATCGACCTCCTGAGACCGAAAGCTGTCAACACAGACCGGGCGTCCGGACAAAGAGCCAAAGCAAAGCTGCTCTTTTTTTAAGCGCTACTGGCTGCGTGTAGCCACACGCAGACACAGGAACAGTTCGGCTTGATGGATGCGGTCAATGACACCTTCCAGAAAATCGGCGCGTTTGCACCCGGTGATGTCTTTTTCAATCAGCCTGAAAAATGCTGCTCGCTTTATCGCGCCGATTCGCCGGCCTGAAGCCATCGCCAGGCGTGAGCAAGGAGCCCCTGAGACTGCGGTCAATGAACGTGTGATGGCACCAGCGCGATCTGGTAAGGCTTGAAAATCGCCAGCAGTTGACCGTTATCCCGAAGCTTCTGCAGCAACTGTCCAAACACTTCACTGGTGATCGGCGCCTGCGGCCGAATCAGGGCATAGTGGTGGTAAACCTGATCGATACGCTCGGACACCAACAGCTGGGGGCCGACCTCAGGATTGCGCAATATGTAATCGTTCAGGTACGAACGGGTCACCAGGGCGATGTCCGCACGCCCCCGCAATACCATCAACAGGTTGCTGTCGTGGGAGTACGTCAGCGTGGCGTTGTACTGCCCAACCAGGAACTTGGGGTCGGCGTTGAACTCGGCAAAGGCGTAGTGGTAGCCGCTGAACAGGGCCAGGCGCTTGCCCCTGAGGTCGGCGAAATAGCTCTGCTGGCGATCCGGCTGGCGCTGGGTGACGAAGACTTCCGCATCCTCAAGCCCCATGTCCACTGCGGTATGAGGTACATCCTTCCAGCCCCAGTCGGGGTTCTCGAAGATCGCCATATCGACCCGGCCTTGTTTGAAATCATTGAAACGGCGTGGAATCGACGTGGGTACCAGTTCGAACTGATAATCGGTCTGGGAGTGATTCAGGGCTTCGACCAACTGCGGCAGCAGGCCGGTGTCGGCGCCGTTCTCGGGGCGCACGGTATAAGGCGGGAAATGCGCGGCTCCGATCCTGACCAGTTGCGCCGCCGAGACCGGCATCATCAGAAAGACAGCCAGTGTAGCGAGCAAAACACGCAAGCTCTTACCCTTCGGCGAAAACATCAAGGCCACCACTCCCCCAAAAGTCCATCCATACATTCAAGCTAGGCGGTTTCAGCCACTTAGCCAGCTCCACGACCACTTAAAGAAGCCGTACGATTATTGTTTTTCTTCCAGCACCAGGATCAGCGCTTGCTCGGCCAACTGGTCGAGGCTCAGGCTGCCCTCGGCGCGAAACCAGGTGGTGGTCCAGGACAACGCGCCAGTGAGAAAACGCCGGGTAATGAACACGTCCCCGCGAATATACCCGGCATCCTTGGCCTGGCCCAATACCTCGAGCCACAAGTCTTCGTAAATATCCCGCAAGGCCAATACTTGCCGTTGTCCCTCCTGGGACAGCGAGCGCCACTCGTAGACCAATACCGCCATCGCCTCGCCGGTGCCCCCCATGATCGACTGCAATTCGCAGCGGATCAGCGCGAGCACCCGTTCACGCACGTCGCCCGCCTCGGCCAGCGCCGCGCGCATCAAGGCGGTGTTGTAGCGGATGGTTTCTTCCATCACCGCCCGCAGGATCTCGTCCTTGCTTTTGAAGTGGTGGAAAATGCTGCCGGATTGAATACCCACGGCGCTTGCCAAGTCGCGCACCGTGGTGCGTTCGAAGCCTTTGTTGCGGAACAGGTGGGCGGCGGTCTGGAGCAGTTTGCCGCGAGCACTGTCCGGGTCGGTCAATTGTCCGAGACCAACCAGCTCATGCATCACCGTCAGGGCTTTTCGCTCGTCCACCCATTCTCTCCCGCAATCGTCGTGGCGCCGGCAATTTAAGCTGAGCCGGCCACCCAAGCAAGCGCTCGGGCAGAAGTTACGTGCACGAATCAGTCCAACCCCCCTAGGCGAACGTAACGCGTTTGACTACGCTCAAAGCCATCTGCACGCCGATACCGGGAAGCCCGCGATGCCTCAATGGCTGGTAATTGATCTGGAGGCCACCACCGATGAAGGTGGCTGGCCGGTAGCCGAAATGGAAATTATCGAGATCGGTGCCACGCTGGTGAACCGTGACGGGCGCGAGCTGGATCACTTCCAGCGTTTCGTACGCCCCCTGAGACGCCCGCTGCTCACGCCCTTTTGCCGCGAGCTGACGCACATTACCCAAGCCAATATCGACAGCGCAGCGCCCATCTCGGAGGTCTGGCCTGCATTCGAACACTGGCTGGCGCCCTACCACGCGAACCTGGGTGGCTGGGTCAGTTGGGGTGACTACGACCGCAAGCAGCTGCTCCAGGAATGGCAGCAGCAACAGTTGCACAGTGTTCTCGCCCGCGTGCCCCACATGAACCTCAAGCAACGCTTTGCCAAGGCCCGTCGACTCGAACGGCCGCTGGGGCTTAACGGGGCGCTGCAACTGGCCGGCCTGCAGTTTTCCGGTCAACAACACCGCGCCCTGGAAGATGCGCGCAACACGGCAAGGTTATTGCCCCTGGTGCTGGCGGACTGATCTGTCCCGCCACAGATGACGAGTGTTGAAGCCTTGTGCATACTGGCCGGCCTTTTTCAGCCCTTTTTTCGAGGAATCGCCCATGTTCAAAGTCAACGAGTACTTCGACGGCACCGTCAAGTCGATCGCTTTCGGCACGGCTGAAGGCCCTGCGACCATCGGCGTCATGGCGCCGGGCGAATACGAATTCGGCACGGCCCAGCGGGAAATCATGCACGTTGTGTCCGGCGCCCTGACCGTGAAACTGCCCGGCAGCACCGAATGGGAAACCTTCGCGGCCGGCAGCCGGTTCAATATACCGGCCGACAGCAAGTTCCAGCTCAAGGTGGCGGTGGACACGGCCTACCTGTGTGAATACCGCGCGTAGGAGCTGTCTAGTGCAACGAGGCTGCGATCCTGTCCCTGGCAGTTGAGTCTTTAGCGAAAGACCGATAATCAAAAGATCGCAGCCTTCGGCAGCTCCTACAGAGGGCTGCGCAGGATTTACTCGAGCACTTCAACCGGCATGCCGACTTCAAGCTGGCCATTGCTGTCATTGACCAGGTTCTGACCGAACATCGGACCGTCCGGTGTCGAACGATACTGCTGCAAAGTGGCGAAAGGCTCGCGGCTCGGATCGCGCTCGCCAGTCTGCGGGTCCACCGTGGTCATGATGCAACGCGAGCAGGGTTTGACCACCCGGAACTCCACATCGCCGATACGGATGCGCTTCCACCCATCCTCGGCAAACGCCTGGCTGCCTTCGACCACCAGGTTGGGACGAAAGCGCAACATCTCCATCGGACGACCGACCCGACTCGACAGATCCTGCAACGAGGCCTGGCCAATCAGTAGCAACGGGAATCCGTCGGCGAAAGCAACCTTGTCGTCGTCCTTGCCATAACCGGCTGCCGTGGTGCGCGCCAGCTCCACCGGCACATGTACCAGGCGGGTGGCATTGCCGATGAATTCGCTGACCCAGGCCCCCGCCTCGTCACCGGCATCCGGCACACGCAGGGTATCGCGCCAGATGATCACCCCACGGCGTTGCTCTTCTTGGGCAGATGGCAGCGGCACATCGATGCTGCCGTAACCCGGCGCGCTGAGGGTCAGGCCACCCGCCTCGTTCCACAGTGCCGAGAGCTGGCTCATCTTCGCCACGGCCCGCTGGGTCAGGAATCGCCCACTGGCTTCATCCACCAGCATCCAGCGCCGGTCACCGTCCAAGCCGAGCTTGTCCAGGCCAATCTCCTGCAAAGACTGGCCCTTGCCGGACTTCAACGGATAACGGTACAGCGCGCTCAGACGCAACATGGTCAGCTCTCGGACGATGGAAAAACGCCACCATATACGAGCCAGCCATCGAAGCAAACCACGATCAGTTTCAGTCGAGCATCAGTCGCTGGCGCACCACATCGACCAGTTTGTCCGGCTGGAATTTGGAGAGGAAGTTGTCACAACCGACCTTCTTGACCATCGAGTCGTTGAAGCTGCCGGACAGCGAGGTGTGCAATACCACGTAGAGCCCACGCAAACGCGGGTCGTTGCGGATTTCGGTGGTCAGGCGGTAACCGTCCATTTCCGGCATTTCCGCGTCGGTGAAGATCATCAGCAATTTGTCGGTCATCACCTCACCACTGTCGGCCCAGGCCTTGAGCATGTTCAGGGCCTTCAAGCCGTCACCGGCAACGTGCATCTTTATGCCCAACTGCCCGAGGGTGTCGCGCAGTTGCGAGAGCGCGACTTTAGAGTCGTCCACCAGCAGCACTTCGCGCCCACGGGCACGTTCCAGCACCGGATCCTCGAGTTTGTCCCGGGAAACCTTGGCGTTGTAAGGCACGATTTCGGCAAGGACTTTTTCCACGTCGATGATTTCAACCAACTGATCGTCCACCTTGCTGATGGCGGTCAGGTAGTGTTCACGGCCAGCACTGCCCGGGGGTGGCATGATCGCTTCCCAGTTCATGTTGACGATGCGGTCCACACCACCCACCAAGAACGCCTGAACCGAGCGATTGTATTCAGTCACGATAATGGTGCTATTGGCCCCCGGCACCAATGGACGCATGCCGATAGCCTGGGACAGATCGATCACCGGCAACGTCTGGCCCCGCAGGTTGACCACGCCACAGACAAATGGATGACGCTGCGGCATCAGGGTCAACTTGGGCAGTTGCAACACCTCCTGGACCTTAAACACGTTAATGGCGAACAATTGCCGGCCCGCCAGGCGAAACATGAGAATTTCCAGGCGATTCTCACCCACTAGCTGGGTTCGTTGATCTACTGTGTCGAGAATGCTGGCCATCGATGACTCCTGGGATTGTTCGGATGAATCCAATAGAACAGCTATCGGCCGCCCAGACCGGATCTTGACCCCTGCCAGAAATACCTGCGCGAAGGATTGATATCACCTTAACATCATGCTTTACTGCGTTCACCTTCTCATTCCACCGGTTTTCTCCGCTGCGCGACCTCGTTTTGCGCACAAAGTTCCCCTGCCTAAGGGATTCCCCTAGGCACAATCAGGTCCAACCTGATATTCCCGCTATCCAATAGCCATTAATGTGACGCCATTCTCATTGCTGAACGGAGTCAGGCCTTTGTGCGCGACCGCAGGACATCGGACTTCCAGCCTTTCGGCCGATCCCGCCAGTGCAATTGCTTGCAGGCTCGTCCTTACCCAAGGCAAAGGCGCAACGACGCAGGTTCGTTCGTTGCCGACCGCTCGGTTCCGTCGTTCGCCTCAAGCGGTCTCCTTTCGCCTGACATGATGTTGTGGAGATAAGCATGCCAAACGATCGTAAGAATTGGCTCCAGCGCTTTCCCGAGTTCCTGACCGAAGCCGAGACACTGTTGGCCAAGTCGGAGGAATGCCTGAGCCACCTGCAGTTGATCAACAACGACAAGGACGCGATCGATTGCATGCTCAGCACCCTGCTGAAGTTGGCAAACAAGGCCAATGCCTTGGCGCTGGAAACCGTTTCGGAGTTTTCGCTGCATATCCATGGCCTGCTCAGCCATGCACAACACCACATGGAATTGCATGATCAAGCCCTGGAGGCGTTGAAGGATTGCTTCACGCTGATGGCATGGCAACTTGAACTGGTCGACCCTACCACCGGCCAGCTCGGCCTGGACAACAGCGAGCAGACCTCGTTGATCGAAGCATTTGCACTCCAGGTGGGCCAGAATCCCTGCGAGATATTGACCGCAGCACCTCCGCTGAGCCTGCTTACCTATTCACAGAAACAAGCGTGATACCGACGATGCCGGCCCAGCTCGACGCGCCTGCTCCACGGCGCTTTCAATACGCCATGCCGAGCGCGACCAACCATGGATGAAGTGGTACTATGTCTCGCGTCAGACGCTTCAAAACAGCGGCAAGAAATGCCGTCGATCTGAAGCCAACCTCGACCTGAACCATTTACCGACCCGGGCCGTCCCATGTGCTGACCGGCTCGCCCGCAGCGAACATTCATTGGCTCCATCCGTCATGTACGCCAGCCTCAAGTCATTCATCACCTGGCCACCTTCCCGAGAAAACGCCCGCCGGTTCACACTGTTTCTGTGCACCTGCTCGACCCTCGGCTGCCTGCTGACCTATCTGTCTGCCCGTGCGTTGCCATTGAGCTTGCTGATGTTGAACATCGCGGCCCTGGCCTGTGTCTGGGTCCGGTACCAGCTGTCGCGAAAGTCCATCAAGTTCCAACCCGAGGAGTTGGCCGACCGGTTGCTCGAAGTCCAGGAAAACGAACGCCATCGACTCAGTCGCGAATTGCATGACGACATTGGCCAGCTTCTGACGGCGGCGAAACTGCAGAGCGAATGGCTCAAGCGCCGGGTGCCGGACGAATTGCAAGCGCAGTGCTCGATCCTCTGCGAAACCCTGGACGAAACCCTCGATAAAGTCCGCGACGTTTCGGCCATTCTCAACCCGAGGCAGTTGACCAGCCTCGGGCTTGAAGCCAGTCTGCGTGCGCACCTGCTCAAGACATTGGCCAATACCCCGATAAAATGGAGCCTCGACTGCCAGCAGCGCATGACGGGCATCCCGGAGGAAATGTCAGTCGCCGCCTTTCGAATCACCCAGGAAGCGGTCACCAACGTCTTGCGCCATGCCCAAGCGAATAATCTGCTGGTGCGCCTGCAACGCCTGCCCGAGGGCTTGCTCTTGCTGATCCACGATGACGGTCATGGATTTGTCCCCGCGCCCCACCCCGCCCGCGAAGGACAACGCGGCATGGCCGGCATGTCGGAGCGAGTCGAGCAGTTGGGCGGCACGCTGAAAGTCATCAGTGAAGCCGGCAAAGGCACGCACATCGAAGCCCGTTTCCCCTGGGCACCTCGCGCCCTGGCACGGGCCGGTAAAAATAAGGTTCTCCATTGACTTGTAATTTGCTTCTGGTAGACGACCACTCACTGATCCGCGCTGGTGTGCGCGCACTGATCATGGACCTACCCGGCTATGCCGTCATCGGTGAAGCCAGCGACGGCGCACAGCTGCCGGCGCTGGTCGAACGGCTGGATCCCGATATCGTGCTGCTGGATATTTCCATGAAGAACACCAGCGGCCTGGATGCCCTGCGCGAGCTCAAGCAGGTACGGCCACGCAGCAAGGTGCTGATCCTGTCGATGCACACCGATCCGGCGCTGATCATGCAGGCGCTGGAATCCGGTGCCCATGGGTATCTGCTCAAGGACACGACAGCCACCGAGCTGGAACACGCCCTGAACGCATTACGCAACGACGAGCATTACTTGAGCCCCGCCATCGCCCATACGGTGATCAACCAGGCCCTGACCCGTACCCAGCAGAAGCACCAACCTTCTCCGGCCCAGACCCACAATCTGACGGCACGCCAGCTGGAAATCCTGCGGCTGATCGTGCGTGGCAAATCCACCCGCGAAATTGCCAACGGCCTGAGCCTGAGCATCAAGACCGTGGAAACCCACCGGGCCCAGATCATGAAGCGCCTGCAGATCCATGACGTGGCCGGACTGGTGCTTTTCGCGGTGCGAGAGCAGATCATCAGCCTGGACGATTGAGCGCCGCCGAGGCCGCCAGCAAAGGCGAATCGGGCGGCAAATGGACACGCAGCGCCTTCGGACGCACCGTAAACCGCAGGCTGTCGACCTGCAAGGGTTCGCCATCCAGATTTATGTCCAGGCCCTGGGCGACCTTGATTTCCACCCATGGCAAGCGTGCCCGCACGAACATGTTGTCGATGCCCAGGCCACCAGCCAGCAAGTCCTTTAGCGTACTGACCACCTCCTGAGGGGCGGGCAGGATACTGATGTCCAGCAATCCGTCATCGACCAATGCCTGGGGACACAACTCATGGCCTCCTCCGGCCTGCCGGCCATTACCAATGCCCAACGCCAGGAGATCGCCCCGCCAATTGAACCCCGGCCCCTGCAACTCGCCATAGGCCGCACTCAGCTCACTGAAGCGCGTGAGTCCGGTGAACAGGTAAGCGGCTCCCCCCAACACCTTTTTAAGCTCTTCAGAGGTATTCGCAGTGACCTGGCTGCCGAAGCCGCCCGTGGCCATGTTGAGGAAGATCCGTCCGCCGACCTCTCCCAGATCGATGGGGTGCGGCTCAACGTCCAGCAGATCCAGCGCTCGATCCGGTTCCAGCGGGACCCCGACCGCCCGGGCAAAATCATTGGCAGTTCCCAGGGGCAGCAACACCAGACTGGCATCGCTGGAGTGTAGGGCCATCGCTTCGGCGATATCACGCAAGGTTCCGTCACCGCCACCGGCGATCAGTCGCGTATAACCGGCTTCCAGCGCCTCTTCGACACACCGTCGGGCATCGCCCGCCTCCCAGGTCAGTCGTACCGCCAGGTCCCAACCCTGCTTGCGCCTGAGCATCACTGCGGCGCGAACCTCTTCGTTGAGCGCTTGCTTGCCATGCAGAATCAATAGCGCCTTGCCTTTGCTCATCCCGATCTCCGTCATTGGAAGGTTCCAGGGATTGGGACCGCGCATTCGGCTGAAAAAGCCCTTGCCGCGTCAATTTTTTCACAAGAAAAGCCGCTACCCGGTCCACGGATAAACGGCCAGCGCCCCATCGGAGCGATGCCGCTGCACTCAAAGAGTTTTCTTACAAGACTTGGCGAATCAGCTCAATTGACCCTCCAGCAGTATTGAGACACCTTGGCATTCTGTTGTGCTGGACCGATAAAAACACTTATTACACAAGGAAGTGCTAACCCATGGATGGATACGTCACGGCCCGCAAGGGACGGATCAGTGGTTCGAACAGTTATGGCCAAAGGGATGAAGCGTCCCATGCATAGCCATGAATACAAGCTGTCACCTCGTCAATTCGCACCTATCGGAGGCGAGCGGACCGATGCTCAGAACGAATGCAAAAGTTGCAGTAATCCCGTTGGAGGAATTGATTTGGAACCGCGCGTCGTTGAACTGGAAACCCACCTTAAGTACATCCGTCGAGACATGGATGAAATCCGCACCGATGTGAAGGTGATCCGACACAGACTGGCCTATTCGGCCGGTGCGGCGGCGGTGATCGTCGGCCTCCTGGGCTGGATCGCGAACAGCCGTTTCGATCAACTGGTGATGCTGCTGTCGCGATAAAGGCGATGGACACCACACTCGAACATCGACTTGGGTTGGAGTACAGCGCCTGCAGAGGTGGTGTTCCGTCTCACAAATACTGTTTATTTCTGATGACGTTCGTTGCCGTGAAAGCGGCCGTCAGAAAAACCTGTATCTGCGAGACAGACCACTAATCCAGGAGCTCGCTCAAGGGGATAAAGCTGACTTCGTCGCCCTCGACCAGCGTCTGCCCTTCGAGCACTTCGACCAGCCCTTCGGCCCACGCCGCACTGCGCAGCACACCGGAGCTCTGATTCCGGTAGATGATTGCCCGGCCGTTTTCCATGCGACCTCGCAGGTATTCTCGCCGACTGCCAGGCTTGGCCCAGACAAACCCCGCCGGCACCTTGAACCTGAGCGGCGCCACCGATTGAACGCCTTGGCGTCGCAACAGGTAGGGCCTGGCCAGCAACGCAAAAGTCACCAGTGTCGAGGCAGGATTACCAGGCAAGCCTATGACCGGCACGCCGCGGAAGTGCCCAACCGTTAGCGGCTTCCCGGGTTTGATGGCGAGCTTCCAGAGTGTCAGCTCACCCTCCTCGCGCAGCACGACGCCCAGGAAGTCGGCTTCCCCGACCGATACACCACCGGTGGACAGGATCAGATCAACATCCGACAGCTGGGCCAAGCGGGCCCGGGTAGTCGGCAAGTCGTCCGGCAGGATACCTGCGTCGAGCACTTCACAACCCAGGCGCTGCAGCCAACCGCAGAGCAGCACACGGTTGCTGTTATAGATCTGGCCGGGGCCCAGCGGCTGGCCAGGCTCCACCAGCTCATCCCCCGTGGACAGGACCGCAACCCGGACCTTGCGAATCACGTCGAGGGATGCACAACCCAGGGATGCGGCCAGGCCCAGTTCGATCGGTCCCAAGCGAGTGCCGGCAGCCAGCACCTGTTCGCCAACGGTGGTTTCCTGCCCTTGAGGACGGATGTTCTGTCCACTGGCCAAGGGCTCGGTAAACCGCACTCGCTGGTCGCTTTCAACCAGGACGTTTTCCTGCATTTCCACGCAGTCGGCCCCAGCGGGAACGGGTGCTCCCGTGAAAATCCGCGCGCAGGTCCCAGCAGCCAGCGGTTGCGGAGCCTGTCCGGCAAAGATCCGCTGGCTGACCACCAGCGGTTCACCCTTCCAGTCAGCCAGCCGCAACGCATAACCGTCCATGGCGCTGTTGGGCCACGGTGGCAGATCCAGGGTCGACACCAGATCCTGCGCCAGCACCCGCCCCTGTGCCTCAGCCAGCGGCAGGCGCTCACGCTGGGTCACCGGCGTGGCTGCCGCCATGGCGAGCAGTTGCTCCAATGCAACTTCCACAGCCATCAGGGCGCCGGTCTTGCCAGGTTTACCCACGGGATTCACAAGGAGCCGCCTGTTTCAAATGGGCCACGAAGTTACAGGGGCGGTGCCGCGCATCCAGCTGCTCAGCGAGAATCCCGTCCCAGCCGGTGCGCACTGCGTTGGTAGACCCCGGCAAACAGCACACCAGCGTGCCGTTGGCCAGGCCCGCCAGTGCTCGAGACTGAACAGTGGAGGTGCCGATGTCCGCCACGGAAATCTGCCGGAACAACTCACCGAAACCGTCGACCTGCTTGTCCAGCAGGCACGCGACCGCTTCCGGGGTGCTGTCACGCCCGGTAAAGCCGGTGCCACCGGTGATCAGCACCACCTGCACCACCTCATCGGCAATCCAGGTCGCCACTTGTGCCCGAATCTTGTACAGATCATCTTTGAGCAGGACCCGCGCCGCCAGGTTATGCCCGGCCGCGCCGAGTCGATCGACGAAGACCTGTCCGGATGTGTCGGTTTCCAGGGTACGGGTATCACTGACAGTCAGCACCGCGATATTGAGCGGCACGAAAGGTACATCAGCCTTGGCTTTCATAGGCTCGTCCAGTTGTAGGGGAAACAGCCCGGTGTTATATCACAGCGCTTCATTTTTTCGCCTGTGCGGAGACACACCATGACCTCGAATACTGCCCTGCCATCTTGCTCCATCCTGCTGCTGGCCGGTGGCCGTGGACAACGCATGGGTGGGCAGGACAAGGGTTTGGTGGAATGGCAGGGCGAGCCGCTGATCGCCCATCTTCATCGCAAGACCCGCGCATTGAGCGATGACCTGATCATCTCCTGCAACCGCAACCCTGAACGTTACGCACGGTATGCCGATCGTTTGGTGCATGACGATGAAGGTGATTATCCCGGCCCCCTGGCAGGCATCCGGGCCGGCCTCAAGGCGGCAAGGCATCCGTATTTGCTGGTGCTGCCATGCGATGTACCGCAGATCGATGCCAGCCTGCTCGACAGCATGCGCACGATGGCCAGCCAGCATCCCCATGTACCGCTGATGGTGCGCCACGGCGAACATTGGGAACCGCTGCTGTGCATCATTCCACTGGCATTGGCATCGGCTTTCGAAAAGGCCTGGAGTGAAGGCGAACGCAGCCCCGGCCGCATCATGCGCACACTGCACGCCGTCGCACTGCAATGCCCGGCCGACGATCCCCGGTTGGCGAATCTGAACACGCCGGAACTGCTGACGCGACATAAAGGCCACTAGTGGCCTGTGTGGCTAATTCGTTTACTCAACTTCGGCGCCAGGACTTGCCAGCCTGCGTTGCCATTCCTCGCCGTAGCGGGGCTACGACTCGTCATAGCGCCTTGCCCGGCAAGCCCTGGCACTCGAATTTGAGTACTCGAATTAACCGTACAGGCCACTAGCCAGGAACTTGCGTGCAATGTATACGTCTGAAGGTCAGTAACCTGAAGAATTCATTTTCGGAGAAACACCATGACACAACGGACCCTCGCCACTTTCATGCTCGCACTGGGCCTCGCCACTCTTGCCGGGTGCGCATCGCCTACAGTGATTACCTTGAATGACGGTCGCGAAATCCAGGCCGTCGACACCCCAAAGTACGATGAAGACACTGGCTTCTACGAGTTCGAACAACTGGACGGCAAACATACCCGCGTGAACAAGGATCAGGTTCGCACCGTTAAAGATCTGTAAGCTCTGACGCCGCAACCCGATACAGAAAAGCCCGCAATGCAACATTGCGGGCTTTTTGTTGGCGGCTGGAAAGCCAAAATTACCACTGCAGCGTAATACCGCTCTCGAACATGCGCTCCTCACCCGTGACCGGATCAATGAAACGCAACCCCTGAGCCAGCAGTTTAAGGGGATTGGCGTAATCATCCTCTGCATCCCTGAGCACGTCAGGGTAGAACGGGTCGTTGCAGATTCCCGCCCCCAGGGCATTCATATGAACCCGTAACTGATGCTTCTTGCCGGTGACCGGAGACAGGCCGTAGCGCCATAGCTCGCCATTCCTTTCCAGGATTTCGATGGCCGTTTCGGTATTCGGTTCGCCCGGTCCCTCCTGCATCCTGAAGAACGGGTCGCCATCGATCATCCGGCTTCTATGCACTCGCGGAAAGGTCAGCTGAGGCAACGCACGGGCAATGGCCTGGTAGCGTTTCTCTATCTGTCGCGTTGGAAACAATGACTGGTAAGCCGATCGGCTCTGGGGGTTGGCCGAAAACAGCACCAGACCGGCCGTGTGCCGGTCAATCCGGTGCAAGGGCACCAGATGAGGATTGTCCAGCCGCCGGATCAGCCGTCGCAACAGGGTTTGCTCGACATATTCCCCCGCCGGAGTGACAGGCAGGAAATGCGGTTTGTCCGCCACCACCAGATGCTCGTCCGCGTACAGGATCGACTCCACGACCGGGATCGGCTTCTCGTCGGGTACTTCGCGAAAATAATGAATGCGCAAGCCTTCACGGTACGGCAAATCGACAGGAATCGCCTTGCCCTCAGCATCCAGCACCCGGCCCCGGGCAATCCGATCCAGCCACTGCTCGCGGCTGATGGCGCTGAAATGCTCGCACAGGCATTCCAGCACGGTCTGCCAGGAACCGGGGGGCAGGTACAACGTGCTGGCCTGATGGTGTGCAGCGGTAAACGATGAACCGGACATCGGACACTCTTGAACATTTTGCGGGGCCACATTATCCGACAGTCGCACCAGCCAGCCCAGCAATGATTACCTCACGCCGGAACAGAGGCCACTGCTGCCGCCTCGGTGAACTCCTTCAACCAACGCAGCACCTCCACCGCCTCCCAGCGACCTGGGTCGTACAACGCATACAACAGCCCCTGATAACCCACCACATCCAGTTGCTTGTGATAGCCGGCACGCTGGAACAGCGCTTCGATCTCAGCGAAACAGGTGTTGAAATGCAATTTGTTGAAGGGTGTCTTGCCTTCGGTCACCAACCCGTCCAGGCGCAGTTCCAGGACGGCTTCGTGGACAACGTCTACGGACATCCTGTTCACGCTGTTCTTCAATTGTTCGACATTGACCAAGGGGTGCACTCCAGATAGCTGTATGAACATACAGTAACCGAATGCAGCCTTTTCGCCAATGGCGACGTGGGGACACGATGAACGGAAGGATGTCAGCGCAGGAAGGCGACTACCTGATCGGCGTCAAAAGGCCAGTCAAGTTCGACACCGGTATCGACCCGGCGCAGCACCGGGATGCGCAGTCCATAGGTATCGATCAACGCCTCGCTCTCCGGACCATCACCGATATCCACCAGCTCTACGAGCAAGCCATGGTCAACGAAAGGCATCAGCACACCCTCGGCGATCTCACAGAGATGACAACCCACGGTACCGAACAGTTGGCATTCAGGAAGCATGGCTGGTAGACCCATAAGAGATAGACGGTCATTCTAGGCGCGCCCTCGAAAACCGTCGAGTCGGGTCTCCGCATCAGCAAAACGCTGATGCAAATCACTGAACACAAATGCCTTTTCGACAACCCTGGTCAGCTTTCCCCTTCTACGCTGTGTACCAAGCCTTGAAACGGAGTGTCCCTTGTTTGCCAACCTGCTGATCATTCTCGCCTCGTCACTGGTGGTCATCGCCCTGTTCAGGCGATTGCACCTGCCACCGGTGTTGGGCTACCTGTGCGTCGGGTTGGCCATAGGCCCTACCGCCCTGGACTGGGTGAATGACAGCGAAGAACTGCCGGACCTGGCCGAGCTCGGGGTGGTGTTCCTGTTGTTTTCGTTGGGGCTGGAATTCTCCCTGTCCAGGATGCTCGACCTGCGCCGGGTGGTGTTCGGCCTCGGCAGCCTCCAGGTGGTGTGTTCGGGAGCGCTTCTGGGCGTGCTGCTGGTACTCTGCGGCGCGCCGGTATTGGCCGCGTTGCTGCTCGGGGCCGGACTGGCGCTGTCGTCGACTGCCATTGTCAGCAAGGAACTGACCAGCCTTGGGGAAATCTTCAGCAGCCACGGGCAGAACGCCATTGGCGTGCTGCTGTTCCAGGACGTTGTCGCAGTGCTGTTGCTGACCCTGGTACCGGTGTTCGCCGGCGGCAGTTCGCAGGCGTGGTATTGGGCCTTGCCCCTGACACTGGGCAAGACGCTGGTCCTGTTCGGTGGGTTGCTGCTGGCCAGCCGCCTGCTGCTGCCACGCCTGTTCCATGAAGTCGCCGCCTCTCGCTCCGCCGAATTGTTCGTGCTGCTGGCCTTGGTGATCGTGTTGCTGACCGCCTGGCTGACCCATCTGCTGGGCCTCTCACCGGCCCTGGGGGCATTCCTGGCGGGCATGCTGCTGGGGGAAAGTCATTACCGCCACCAGATCGAAGCCGATATCCGCCCGTTCCGCGACATCCTGCTGGGGTTGTTCTTCGTCAGCATCGGCATGCTCATCGACCTGCAACTGTTCGTCGATGACGGCTTGCTGATCCTCGGGTTGACCCTGGGACTGATGCTCATCAAGGGCTGCGTGGTCGCCATCCTGGTGAAATGGCACGGCAGCGACGGTGAAACCGCCTGGCGCAGCGGCCTGGCCCTGGCCCAGGGCGGCGAATTCTGTTTTGCCTTGATGGCACTGATGCAACAGAACCGCCTCATGCCCGCCGACATCGGTGGCCTGCTGCTGGCGGCGACGTTCTGTTCAATGCTGCTCACGCCACTCTTGCTGCGGGCCGCACCCACCATAGCCGCACGCCTGCATCGCAAACCCAACGAAGCAGCGCAACTGGACCAGATCAACGCGCTGAACGCGGGCCTCTCGGATCACGTCGTCATTTGTGGATACGGACGCGTCGGCCAGTCCATCGGACGGTTTCTGCGCCGGGAAGGCCAGGCTTTCGTCGCCCTGGACGATGACCCGGTCATCATCCAGGAAGCCACCGTCGGGGAAAGCAGTGTGCATTACGGGGATTCGAGACGAGGAGACCTGCTGGCCGCCGTGGGGCTGAGCCGCGCACGATTACTGGTGATCGCGGTCGACAAGACCGACATCGCCTTGACCGTGCTCAGGGCGGCCCGGCGGGTCAACCCGCAGGTCCCGATCCTGGTGCGCACCCGCGACGACAGTCAACTGGCCGAGTTGCAGGCCGCCGGGGCCAGCGAAGTGGTCCCGGAACTGCTGGAGTCGAGCCTGATGCTGGCCTCCCACGCCCTGATCATGCTCGGGCTGCCGGAACAGCAGGTCCGACAGCACGTGGATCAGGTCCGTCACGATCGCTATCGCCTGTTACATGGTTTTTATCCCGGTAACCAGGACAAGGACGCGTGACGACTCAGTCCTGGCTGACCGCACCGATCTTGTGAATCGACAGGTCAGCGCCGTAATACTCTTCTTCCTGGGACAAGCGTAGCCCCAACAGCCCCTTGATCACGCCGTAGACCGCGAACCCGCCGGCCAATGCGATGACAATGCCCAGGGCAGTGCCGATCAGTTGGCTGACCAGGCTGACCCCACCCAGGCCGCCCAGGGCGTCCTGGCCAAAGATGCCGCAAGCAATGCCACCCCAGACGCCACACAAGCCATGCAAGGGCCAGACACCGAGCACGTCGTCGATTTTCCACTTACCCTGGGCCGCGGTGAAACACCAGACGAACAAGGCGCCCGCAATGGCACCGGTCGCCAGCGCGCCTACCGGGTGCATCAGGTCGGAACCGGCACAGACCGCCACCAGCCCGGCCAGCGGACCGTTGTGCAGGAAACCTGGGTCGTTGCGTCCAACAAGCAATGCCGCCACGGTACCGCCGACCATGGCCATCAACGAATTGACCGCCACCAATCCGCTCACCCCTGGCAGGGTCTGGGCGCTCATCACGTTGAAACCGAACCAGCCGACAATCAGGATCCACGAACCCAAGGCCAGGAATGGAATGCTCGATGGCGCGAACGCTACCAGGCGCCCCTCCCGGTAACGGCCGTTACGAGGCCCGAGCAGAAGCACGGCCGCCAGCGCCAGCCAGCCACCCATGGCATGTACCACCACGGAGCCGGCAAAATCGTGGAAACCGGCACCAAAGCGGGTCCGCAACCAGGCTTGCAGGCCGAAATTACCATTCCAGACCACGCCTTCGAAGAAGGGGTACACGAATGCCACGATCAACACCGTGGCGCACAGCTGCGGCGCAAAACGTGCACGTTCGGCAATACCGCCGGAGATGATCGCCGGGATGGCGGCAGCGAAGGTCAGCAGGAAAAAGAACTTCACCAGGCTGTAGCCATGATCGGTGCTCAGCACTGCGGCCGGCTGCAGGAACGTCACGCCGTAGGAAATCCAGTAACCTATGAAGAAATAGGCCAGGGTCGAGACGGCAAAATCGCTGAGGATTTTCGACAGCGCATTGACCTGGTTTTTTTGCCGGACAGTTCCAACTTCCAGGAACGCAAAGCCGGCATGCATGGCCAGGACCATGACCGCACCGAGCAGGATGAACAGGGTGTTGGAGCTGTGGACCAGATTGTCCACGGCACTTTGCATATTTTCCATGGTGTTGGCAGACCTGAAAAAGTTGAAGAAGCACCGAAGCGGTTCGCCCCACCTGCCAACGCACCAAGTTGAAACAGTTCGCTTACTGGCCGGAGGCCAACGAACCGCTTTGGTGCGTTAAAAATGGCAATGCGACGTTCCGCTGCGGGGTGCTTCGCGGGTTTTGATTATTTGGGTTAAGGTTTTGCGGGCTGCGCCCAGCTTCAGCGCAGTAGCGCGGGACGACGCACCAGTACATGGCAGAACCTTGGGCCAAAACCGAGCAAAAGTTGTACCAGTCACTTTCACTGAACCTTCCGGCAAGGCTCATACTCGAACGCTTCAGACGTCATTTACGGAGACTCACCCATGGCCAGAACCCAGGCAAAGACTGCTCAAGAAATCCTTATGGAAGACTTTCAGACGCTGGTCAGCGACACCGAACGGCTACTGGACCACACCGCGACACTGGCGGGCGACCAGGCCGATGAGCTGCGCAGCCAGATCCACGAAACGCTCCTGCGCGCCCGCGACACCCTCAAGCTGACCGAAGATTCCATGCGCGAACGCGGCCAGGCCGCAGTCATCGCTACCGAGGAATACGTACAGGCCAATCCTTGGCAGTCCGTCGGCATCGCCGCTGGGGTGGGCTTTCTGATCGGCCTGCTGGCGACACGGCGCTGATATGGATATCAACGACTCCGGCTCGTCCGAATCGGGCACAGCCTCTTCAGCGCGCCGCCTGGGCGCGGCGTTTCTCGGGCTGCTGCACAGCCACGTTGAACTGTTCGGCATGGAACTGCAGGAACAGAAAGCCCGGACTGTCAGCCTCCTGTTGTTCGCCGGCCTGGCGCTGGTGTTTGCCTTGCTGCTCCTGGTAGGGCTCTCGACCCTGGTGCTGATCCTGGTGTGGGACACCTATCGCCTCGCGGGCATCATCGGCCTGTGCCTGTTCTATCTGTTGGCGGCATTGTTCTGCGGCCTTCGACTCAGGGCAGCGATCTACGATGAATCGACACCCTTCCACGCCACACTCGAAGAACTGAACAACGACCGGGAGCGCCTGCTGCCATGAGCCTTCCCGACATCCCTCAAGCCCGTACCCGCCAGGAAATGCGCAAGGCACTGGTGCGCCTGCGCATGGAAATGCATCGCCAGGAAATCCGTCAGGAAACGCGCCAGCTGTTGCAACCGCTGCAGCGGATGCGTGGCCTTGGCCAGAGCTGGCACGAAGGCTTCGGCATCAAGCATGCGCCACTCTGGGGTATGGCAGCCGTGTCCTTGCTCGGCTTCATCGGTGGCAAGCGGACCCGCAGCGGACGCAGCGGCGGGCTGATTCGCCTGATCCGACTGGCAACGACCCTGGTGCCGCTGATCAAACTGGCCCGCAACGTACGCAAGCCCTGACGGGCTTGCGGGACGCTTCACGAACCGGGAAGCTAGGGCATTTCTATCTCAACGGAGCAACCGGCCTTGGATTGGCATACCCTGCTGACTCGCGAACGTCTCGGAAAACCTGTACACAGCCCGGAAGAGCTGGGCCGCAGTCCTTTTCACAAGGACCATGACCGCATCATCTTTTCCGGAGCCTTCCGCCGCCTCGGACGCAAGACGCAGGTACACCCGGTGTCCAGCAACGACCACATCCACACGCGCCTGACCCATTCGCTGGAGGTCAGTTGCGTCGGGCGCTCCCTGGGCATGCGCGTGGGGGAAACCATCCGTAGCGCCCTGCCTGACTGGTGCGAACCGAGCGACCTGGGGATGGTGGTGCAATCCGCCTGCCTGGCACACGATATCGGCAACCCACCCTTCGGTCATTCCGGCGAAGACGCTATCCGCTATTGGTTCCAGCAGGCGGCTGGCCGCGGCTGGCTCGACGCCATGAGCGAGGCCGAGCGCAGCGATTTTCTCAACTTCGAAGGCAACGCCCAAGGGTTCCGGGTCCTCACGCAACTTGAATACCATCAGTTCGATGGAGGTACCCGACTGACCTATGCCACCCTCGGCACCTACCTGAAATATCCCTGGACCGCCCGCCATGCCGACTCCCTGGGCTACAAGAAGCACAAGTTCGGCTGCTACCAGAGCGAGTTGCCGTTGCTGGAGCAGATTGCCCACAAGCTCGGCCTGCCACAACTTGAAGACCAGCGCTGGGCACGGCATCCGCTGGTGTACCTGATGGAAGCCGCCGATGACATCTGCTACGCGCTGATCGACCTGGAAGATGGCGTGGAAATGGAACTGCTGGACTATTCCCAGGTGGAGTCGCTGCTCCTGGATCTGGTGGGCGACGATATTCCGGACACCTATCGCCAGCTCGGGCCACTGGATTCCCGGCGACGCAAACTGGCGATCCTGCGGGGCAAGGCCATCGAACACCTGACCAACGCCGCCGCCCGGGCGTTCGTCGAGCAACAGGAAGCGTTACTGGCCGGCACGTTGCCGGGTGATCTGGTAGAGCATATGCATGGCCCGGCCAAGCGTTGCGTGTTGAATGCCAAGGACATGGCGCGCAAGAAAATATTCCAGGACAAACGTAAGACCTTGAATGAAATCGGTGCATACACCACGCTTGAAATCCTGCTCAACGGCTTTTGCGGTGCAGCCCTGGAACAGCATGGAGGCCGCCTACCCTCCTTCAAGAATCGCCGTATTCTCGACCTGCTGGGGAACAATGCCCCCGATCCCAATGGTCCTTTGCATACTGCGTTCCTGCGGATGATCGATTTCATCGCCGGGATGACAGACAGTTATGCCAGCGAAATGGCCCAGGAGATGACCGGTCGTACCCGCCAGTGACATTGCCCTGTGGGAGCGAGCCTGCTCCGGGCGGCGATCCGACGATAGCGTCCGATCACTTTGCCTTCATGGCGACTGACACTCCGCTTCGGAAGCCGGCTCACTCCCACAACGGATTCGCAACGTAAGTTGCACAGTGTTGACAACATACTTTCGCCCTGCTTGTAAAAGCTGACGCTCTAAAACCCTCTCCCGGTCTTTAGCCCGCTCATAAAAACGCGGCCTTCTCATTCCCATTACCTACTAAAAACCTAATTACCTCGTAGTACTCCGCTTCTTTTTTTGTAGGAAACTTCTGAAATTGAATATGTACACCCGTCTCCTCATACGACCACGGCTTTAACTGGGCTAAGGTGCGCGCTTTATTTAAGCTCGCAAGGGACTTTATTCATGAACTCCGTTTTCATTGTCGACGATCATCCGGTCATTCGCCTCGCCGTTCGCATGCTTCTGGAGCACGAAGGTTATAAAGTCGTAGGAGAAACCGACAATGGCGTCGATGCGATGCAAATGGTGCGCGAGTGTATGCCGGATCTGGTTATCCTGGACATCAGCATCCCCAAGCTGGACGGGCTGGAAATCCTCTCGCGCTTCAATGCCATGACGACCCCGCTCAAAACGCTGGTGCTCACGGCACAGTCACCGACTCTGTTTGGCATCCGGTGCATGCAGTCCGGAGCCTCCGGTTACGTTTGTAAACAGGAAGACCTCAGCGAACTTGTCAGCGCAATCAAGGCCGTATTATCCGGCTACAACTATTTTCCCAGCCAGGCACTGAATCCGATGCGCCCTGACGATCCGCGCAGTATAGAGTTGGATCTGTTCAAGAACGTCAATGATCGGGAATTGATGGTATTGCAACTTTTTGCCCAGGGTCGCACCAACAAGGAAATAGCCAAAGGTATGTTTCTAAGCAATAAAACCGTTAGCACCTACAAGAAACGGTTGATGCAGAAACTCAAGGTCAAGTCCCTGGTAGAACTGATTGAAATGGCGAAACGAAACGCACTGGTGTGAGAATAAACAGGATGTTCAGATGCATGAAAGGATGCCTCCTGCTATTGATGGCAGGGTTATATGCAGGATTTCTCGCCGCGGCGCCGGGTGCGCCCGAGCCCTACACACTTCTGGGTCGCTCGACGGCGGCTTCTCCCAAGGTCAACCTGGATGAGGCCCAGCGTGCATGGCTGCTGGGGCGAAAGGAGTTGGTCCTGGGAACCTCCGCGCCGGATTACCCGCCCTTCGATCTGTCCACCAGCGGACGCGACTACGAAGGCATGACCGCCGATTACGCCGGGCTCATCGCCGACGCAACCGGCCTGCCGATGAAAGTCCTGCGATTCGGTTCCCGTGAGGCAGCGATCGCGGCGCTCAAGCACGGACAAATCGACCTTCTGGGTAGCGCCAACGGTTTCGAAGCCCGCGACCCCGACCTTGTCCTGTCGACCCCTTATGCCGTGGACCAGCCCGTTCTCGTCACCCGAACCAATGAAAACCGATCCCTGAACGAGGACCTCGAGGGACTGCGGCTGAGCATGGTCTATCACTACCTGCCCTTGCAGGACATCGAAAAACTCTACCCAAAGGCGCACCTCACCACCTACCCGTCCTATCAGAACGCCATAAATGCCGTTGCCTTCGGCCAGGCCGACGTATTCCTCGGCGATACCATTTCCACTCATTACATGATCAGCAAGGGCTACCTGAGCAACATCCGCATGGCCAGCTTCGGCAAACATGAATCCTACGGATTCGGTTTTGCGCTAAGACGTCACGACACCCGGCTGCTGGAAATCATCAATACCACACTGAACCAGATCCCGATCGCCGAGCAAGCCGCGATCTCCAAACGCTGGAGTGCCGGCGCCGACCTCTACCTCACGGAGCACAGGATACAACTGACCGATCGGGAGCGACGCTGGTTGGCCGGGCATCCGGTAGTTCGGGTCGCCGTGAACGAAACGTTCGCCCCGTTCACTTTTTTTGATTCGGACGGCGATTTTCGCGGGATCAGTGCCGATCTGCTGGAGCTGATCCGGCTGCGTACAGGCCTGCGCCTGGAGATCCAGCACAAGCGCAACGACAGCGACGCGATTACCGCGCTGCTGAACGGCCAGGCCGACCTGATTGCGGCACTCGTACCCAGCAGCGAACGGCAGCAACAGGTGAAATTCAGCCGCCCCTACGTCGACAGTTCGTTCGTCCTGCTGACTCGAAAGCAGTCCGACACGCCTGCCACACTCGACCAGTTCGGGACCAGGACCCTGGCGATCGCCAAGGGCAACCCGGTCATCGAGTGGTTGCACAAGCAGTATCCAGACATCAGGATCGTCGAGACTGAAACCCCCTCGCACGCCATTGAACTGCTCGCCCAAGGCCAGGCCGACGGCAGTGTGAATGCCCTGGTCATGGCCAATTATTTTCTCTCGTCGCACGCATTCCGGGACACGCTGCAAATCAGCAGCACCGTTGGCACCCAGCAGGCCCTGTTTTCCCTGGCCACAGCCAAGAACGCCACCGAGTTGAACACCATTCTCGACAAAGCCTTGACCAGCATCGACCCCGACGAACTGGGCGTGATCAACAACCGTTGGCGAGGCTACGTTTCGGCATCGGAACACACCTGGCGAACCTATAACCGCCTGTTCTTCCAGATCGTTGCCGGCGTTGGCCTGCTATTGCTGATCTCATTGGCCTGGAACGCCTACATGCAGAGACAGATCCGCCAACGGCAAAGGGCCGAACTGGCGTTGAACGACCAGCTCGAATTCATGCGCTCACTGGTCAACGGCACCCCTCACCCCATTTACGTAAGGGATCGCAACGGCGTCCTGCAAAGTTGCAATGACAGCTACCTGGAAGTGTTCGGTGCAAAACGTGAAGACGTCATCGGCAAGGACGTGATGCCCGGATCGATGAGCAACGCCTTCGAAGCGCAGGAATACCAGGCGGACTATCAACGCGTCATGGCCGAAGGCACTGCCCTGATCGTGGACCGGCCGCTGCACATTGGGGACAGAAAGCTGACGATCTATCACTGGATCCTCCCTTATCGAAACTCCGCTGCCCAGGTACAGGGCATTATCGGTGGTTGGATCGACATCAGTGAACGACGACAGCTTTTCGATGAGTTGCGAGCCGCCAAGGAGCGGGCCGATGACGCGAACCGGGCCAAAAGCACCTTCCTGGCAACCATGAGCCATGAAATCCGCACCCCCATGAACGCTGTGATCGGCATGCTTGAACTGGCGTTGATGCACGCCGATAAAGGGCACGTGGATCGCTCGACAATCGCAGTGGCCTACGAATCGGCCTCCGGCATGCTGGAGCTGATTGGCGACATCCTGGATATCGCGCGCATCGAATCGGGTCACCTGAGCCTGGCACCCGAACGGGTCAGTCTCAGGGCGATGCTGCAATCGGTGACACGAGTGTTCGAAGGCGTGGCGCGGCAGAAAAATCTCGTGCTGTCATTGCGGTTCGAACCAGCGGACGATAATCCTGATGTGCTGGTGGATCCTCTGCGGTTCAAACAGGTGCTTTCGAACCTGATCAGCAATGCACTCAAATTCACCGAACACGGCTGGGTGAGGGTCGAGGTCAGACTGACTCGATCCGCCCAGGACGATACCCTGCACATGCAACTTGAAGTCAGCGACAGCGGCATCGGCATCAGCCCCACCGACCTGCAACGGCTGTTCGAACCCTTTGCCCAGGCCGACAATGCCGGCCGGATGGCTCGCAAGGGTGCCGGGCTGGGGCTGGTGATCAGTCGCAACCTGTGCCGGATGATGGGCGGTAGCCTGCACTTGAACAGCCAGCCAGGCACCGGTACCCAGGTCAGGGTCTGCCTGAAGCTGACCGTTCTGCCCCCGACCACGACGGGCACACAGCCTGAACCGGTAATAGAAACCGCCACGGCCGCCCTGAACGTTCTGGTGGTGGACGACCATTCGGCCAATCGCTTGCTGATGTCGCAACAACTGGAATATCTCGGCCATCGCTACCAGGTCGCCCATGAGGGTGCCGAAGCGCTCAAGACCTGGCTTGAAGGGGACTTCGACCTGGTCATTGCCGATTGCAACATGCCCGTCATGAGCGGCTACGAACTGGCCGGAGCGATTCGCAAGCACGAAGCCGAACAACGATTGCCACCCTGCACCATTCTGGGGTTCACCGCCAATGCACAGCCTGAGGAAAAACAACGCTGCCAAGCCGCAGGAATGGACGACTGCCTGTTCAAACCGATCAGCCTGAGCGAACTCAGCCAATGGATGAAGGCCATCAAACCCATCAGTCGCTCAAACGTTTTCAATGTACAGAACCTGCACGCGCTCACCGGCGGCAATCCCCTGTACACCCAGCGCCTGTTGGAAGAATTGCTCAACAGCAACAGATCGGATCGCCAGGAACTACTCGCTATCGCCCGAAGCGGGAACCGGCAGGCACTGACCGAAGCGGCGCACAAGATAAAAGGTGCCGCCCGAATCGTGCAGTCGCCCTTGCTGATCCAGCGATGCGAGGCGCTGGAGCAGGCCTGCCATGAAGCACTGGCACGTTACCGGATCGAGGAATGCACCGGAGCCCTCGAACACGCCATGACCGAGCTGGAACGGGTCCTGGAAACAGAGATCGCCAAGGCAAAATAAACAGGGGTTTACTATGCTGTTCGCTCGGCAGTGCGCACCAGGGGCGTTCTCAATGGTGTTCCCCTCCGCGCCTTGCCTGGCTCGCGTCAATGCAACGCGGTGCAAAACCATTGAGAACGCCTGACTCCTGGAGGGACTGCAATGCCCAGCGCGCCGCGTCCGGAACAACGTCGGTTCCCCCTGCACGTCCACATCAGCGTGATGTTCACTCTGCTTCTGTTGCTGACTGGTGTGGTACTGGGGGTCTTCAACTACCGGCAGACGACGCAGATCATCCTGTCCAGCAGTGAAAAGCTGTTCAACCGAATTGAACAGGACGTGCGCCTGGACCTGTACGACACCTACGAACCGATCCGCCACGTGTTGAGCCTGCTGGCCGACTATCCCGCGACACAGGCATCCAACGTGGACCAACGCCTGGCCCTGTTAGGGCCCTTCAGCCAGGCGCTGCGAGACAACCCGAACCTGGCTTCGTTGTATCTGGGCGATAGCAACGGTGACTTCCTGATGGTCCGGCCGCTACGCACCGAGGCACTGAAGACCGCCTTGAAAGCGCCTGCCAACGCGTTTTATCAGGTCTGGACCGTGGAACGCGCAAACCCTGAAGGCCCGATCCGCTCCCAGTCATTGTTCTACGACCAGGCGCTGGTGCTCATCGGTCGCCAGGACAACCCCGGTGACACCTTCGATCCACGCCGCCGAAGCTGGTTTCGCAGCGCGCTGGAAACGGCCGGCCAGATCACCACCGAGCCCTACGTGTTCTTCTCCACCCACGACATCGGTACCACCCTCGCCCGACGTAGCGGCGACCAGGCGGTCATCGGTGCCGACCTGACCCTGGCGGCTCTTTCCCAGACCCTTGCCAAGCACAAGGTCACCACCGACACCGAGATCGTGCTGCTCGACCCTCTTGGCAATGCGGTGGGCTACCCCGACAGCAACCGCTTACTCACCGATACCCACTCGGCACGCCTGATCAAGGCCCGCGACCTCAATCCGGCCATCGCCGCCGTGCTGGACGCGCGCAGTGATGCCTCACGCCTGGAGGTGGCTGGACGTCGATGGATCGTTTCCCGCAGCCATATGGAGGAAGGCGGTCCCCAGGGCCTGGAACTGGCGTTGCTGGTCCCGGAAGATGAACTGCTGGTCGACGCCTATCGCATGCGCTGGCAAGGCGCGCTGATTACCCTCGCCACCCTGCTGCTGTGCCTGCCCCTGGGCTGGCTGACCTCCAGGATACTGGTCAAGCCTCTGGACGCGCTGGTGCAAGAGGCCGATGCCATTCGCAGCTTCGATTTCCATTACCCGATGGCCCGCCGCTCCCTGGTGCTGGAGGTCGATCAGCTGAGCCTCTCGATGGCCCGGATGAAAGAGACCCTGGCAAGCTTCTTCGAAATTACCGCCAGCCTGCGCGCCGAAACCCGCTTCGCCCCGCTGCTGGAGCGGGTGCTGTTCGAGACCGTGAACATCGGTCAGGCCCAAGCCGGCCTGATCTACCTGCGCGAGAACGACAGCGATCAGATGAAACCCTATGGGTTGGTGATCGAGCAGACCCCACAGGACCTGGGCGCTTTCCAGTTGCAGCGCCATGCGCTGAGCAGCAACGACAGCCCTCCATGGCTCCAGCAACTGGCTGTCTCGGATAACCTCGTCACTTCCCTGGGTTTCGAGCAGGCGGGTGACCTGCAAGGCGTCCTGCGGGCATTGGACGCTCCACGCGTGCACCTGATCGGCATCCGTCTGCGCAATCGTCATCAGGAAACCGTGGGTATCCTGGTGCTGTTGATCAACGACAGCGGCACCGAGGCCGACCTGGAAAAACTGCAACCGGACCGCATCGCGTTCCTGCAGGCCGTGTCCGGTGCCGCTACCGTGAGCATCGAAAGCCAGCGCCTGCAGGCCAGGCAAAAACAATTGCTGGATTCGTTCATTCAACTGCTGGCCGGTGCCATCGATGCCAAGAGCCCTTACACCGGTGGCCATTGCCAGCGAGTGCCAGTCCTGACGCTGATGCTCGCCCAGGCCGCCGCCACCAGCCAGACACCGGCGTTCAAGGCCTACCGACCGACGGAAGATGAGTGGGAAGCCCTGCACATCGCTGCCTGGCTGCATGATTGCGGAAAAGTCACCACTCCCGAGTACGTGGTGGACAAAGCCACCAAACTGGAAACCCTGAACGACCGCATCCACGAAATCCGCACCCGTTTCGAAGTGCTGAAACGCGACGCCTGGATCGATTACTGGCAGGCCCTGGCAATGGGTGGCGAGCCGTCCTCCCTGGCGCAGTCACGGGATGCGGCGCTGGCCAGCCTCGACGACGACTTTGCCTTCGTCGCCCACTGCAACCTGGGCGCCGAAGCCATGGCCGACGCCGACCTGCAACGCCTGCAACGCATTGCCCAACGTCCGTGGACCCGGACCCTCGATGATCGCCTGGGGGTTTCCTGGGAAGAAAACCGACGCCAGGCGCGCTCGCCCAAGCCAACGCTTCCGGTCTCGGAACCGTTGCTGGCCGACAAACCCGAGCATCTGTTCGAGCACCACGATGCCGAATTGATCCCGGCAGACAACCCGTGGGGCTTCCAGCTGGACGTCCCGCCATGGAAATACAACCGTGGCGAACTCTACAACCTCAGCATCAGGCGGGGCACACTGACCCGTGAAGAGCGTTACGTGATCAATCACCACATGGTGCAAACGATCCTGATGCTCAGCCAGTTGCCCTTCCCCAGCCATCTGGAAAATGTCGCGGAAATCGCCGGGGGGCATCATGAGAAAATGGACGGTACCGGCTACCCCAAGCGGCTCAAGCGCGAGCAAATGAGCCTGCCGGCACGCATGATGGCGATTGCGGACATTTTCGAAGCACTGACCGCGGCCGACCGCCCCTACAAGAAAGCCAAGAAACTGAGCGAAGCCCTGGGCATCATGGCCACCATGTGCCGTGAGGCCCACATCGACCCCGAGCTGTTCGGGCTGTTCATCGATGAACAGATCTACCTGAGCTACGCCAACCAGTTTCTCGATCCGCAGCAGATCGATGACGTCGACGCGGACAGCCTGTTGGCCCAGGCGGGATTGCGGTCATGCTGATCATGCCGCAATCCCTGTGGGAGCGAGCCTGCTCGCGATCGGTGGCTCAGTTGAAAACGATGTCGACCATGCCGCCGCCATCGCCGGCAAGCCTTGCTCCCACTGAAGTTCCTGCCCATTCAGCAATCGGTCAAACGCAGAAAAATCTCCGCCAATTGCTCGATGCCCGCCTGGTCACGTTCGCTGAAGCGCGCCAGCTTCGGGCTGTCCAGGTCGAGTACGCCAATCAGTCGCCCGTCCTTGATCAGCGGTACCACCAACTCGCTGTTCGACGCGCTGTCGCAGGCAATGTGGCCGGGAAAAGCATGGACATCCTCGACACGTTGGGTCTGGCCGCTCGCGGCTGCAGCGCCGCAAACACCCCGCCCGAAAGGAATCCGCACACAGGCGATCTGGCCCTGGAACGGACCCAGCACCAGTTCCTCGTTGCGATTGAGGTAAAAACCGGCCCAGTTCAAATCGTCCAGCTGACTGAACAGGAAAGCCGAAAACTGCGCGGCGTTGGCGATGAAATCGCGCTCATCCGCCAGCAGGGACTCCAGTTGTGCCGATAACAAGCCGTAGCCGTCGAGGCCTAGGCCCGTGCTCTTCAAATCGATCATGCCTTGTGCTCCAGAAGTTTCAGGCCCACCCAATAACGGGCAAACTGATAGGCGCAACGGCCGTTGCGGTTGCCGCGTCCGGTGGCCCAGCGTACCGCCAGCACGTCCAGCGCCTCGTCACGCTGCCAGGCCAGCCCGGCCTTCGCCGCCAGCTCGCCGATCCAGTGTTCCACCACGTTGAGGAAATGCTCCTGGGTAAACGGATAGAACGACAGCCACAACCCGAAACGGTCGGACAACGCGATCTTGTCCTCCACGGCTTCACTGGGATGAAGTTCGCCGTCGACCCGTTTCCAGTTCTCGTTGTCGCTTTCCTTCTCCGGCACCAGGTGACGGCGGTTCGACGTGGCGTACAACAACACGTTGTCCGGCGCCTGTTCGAGGGAACCGTCCAGCACACTTTTAAGCACGCGGTAATCACCCTCACCGGATTCGAACGACAGGTCATCGCAGAACAACACGAAGCGCTGGGGCAACCTGGCGATCTGCTCGACCACTCGGGGCAAGTCGGCCAGGTGATCGCGCTCGATCTCGATCAACCGCAGGCCATCTCCGGCATGCTCGGCCAGCAAGGCACGCACCAGGGACGACTTGCCCGTTCCCCGCGAGCCCCAGAGCAACGCATGGTTGGCCGGCATGCCGTCGATGAACTGCCGGGTGTTGCGGCCCAGTTGCTCGACCTGGCGGTCGACGCCGATAAGGTCCGACAGGCGCATGTCGAGGCTGACCTGCAGCGGCAGCAGATAGCCGCTGCGTCCGTCGCGCTGCCAGCGGGCAGCCAGGGTCACCGTCCAGTCGATGGCGGGCCGGGGAGCGGGCAACAGGGGCTCGATGCGGGCCAGAACGGCATCGGCGCGCTCAAGAAAAGCATTCAATCGGGCGTCCACGTCTTCTCCTCGGACAAATTCACAGTAATGATGGCGCTGCCGCGCCGAAACGCCGTTTTCAAAGAGCGTTTCATCCCATCCAGCACACACCGGCCGCGCCGGTCTCCAGAGATGATCAGCTATGCTTGACCGGCGAAGGGAAACGTAAGTGGTTCACCATTCCATGGACATCAGATTCACCCAACGGCTGTCATACAAGCAGGCCCGACTGACCGTCCTGGTGGGCTTCGTGCTGGGCACTTTGCTCAGCCTGGTGCAGATAGGCATCGATTATGCCAGCGAAGACGCGTCGATCAACCGCGAGATCCTGTCGTTACTGGAAATCAGCCACAACCCGGCCTCGCGCATCGCCTACAACATCGACGCCGAACTGGCCCAGGAGCTGGCCCTGGGCTTGTTGCGCTCGCCCGCCATCATCGGCGCCGAGCTGGTCGACAACAACAATACCGTGCTGGCCGACGTCAAACGACCCGAGCTGCAGAACAGTTACCGTTTCATCAGCGACTTTCTGTTTGGCGCCCAGCGCCGGTTCGAAGACCGCCTCTACCTGGATCATCTGCCCAACGAATCCCTGGGCGTGCTGCGACTGGACGTCGACACCTATGCTTTCGGCAGTCGCTTCCTGCGTCGGGCCGAGGTCACGTTGCTCAACGGGTTCGCTCGTAGCCTGATCCTGACCGGCCTGCTACTGGCCCTGTTCTACGTGATGCTGACCAAGCCCCTGGTACGGGTCATCCGCGAACTGAGCAGCCGCGACCCGGGCAGCAACGAACAGAGCAGCCTGGAATGCCCTTCCGGCCACCAATACGATGAAATCGGCGTACTGGTGTCGGTCGCCAACCAGCAGTTCGAAAACATTTCCACCGAAATCCAGCAACGGCGCATGGCGGAAAATCGCCTGACCGAATACCTCGCACAGTTGGAAAACATCGTCTCGGCCCGCACCGCCGAACTCAAGGCCATCAACGCCCGCCTCAGCCAGTCCAACGAAGAGCTGGAAGTGGCCAGGCGTACCGCCCTGGACATGGCCGAAGCACGCTCCGCGTTCCTGGCCAGCATGAGCCATGAGATTCGCACACCGCTGAATGGCTTGCTGGGCATGATCGCCCTGTCCCTTGACGGCCCCTTGACCGCCGAACAACAGCAACAGCTCTCGATCGCCCATGACTCCGGCAAAGTGTTGGTCGAGCTGCTGAACGACATTCTCGACCTGTCGAAATTCGACGCCGGTCAACTGGAACTCGAACGCATTCCGTTCGATCTCGGCTCCCTGATCGAAGACACGGCCAACCTGCTTTCACAGAATGCCGCCCCCAGCGTCGAGCTGGCCTGCCTGATTGAACCGCAGTTCCCGGCGCAGGTGCTTGGCGACCCGACCCGGGTGCGCCAGATCGTCAGCAACCTGCTGTCCAATGCCCTCAAATTCACCCGCTTCGGCCGGGTCGATGTGCGATTGAGCGCTTATGAAGGCGGAGTGCGGATCGAGGTCTGCGATACTGGCATCGGCATTCCCCAGGATGCCCAGGCGAGAATCTTCCAGCCATTCACCCAGGCTGGCGCCGGCATTACCCGTCAGTTCGGGGGCACCGGGCTGGGCCTGGCGCTGACCAACAACCTCTGCGAAGCCATGCAGGGCCGCTTGACGATCAGCTCCGAAGCCGGTTTCGGCAGCCAGTTCTGCGCCGACCTGCCCCTGCCCTGCCACACCCCGGCGGCGCCGGTCGAACCCTTGCGTGGCAATATCGTCGCCATTACCGCCAACAGCAGCGGACTGGCCGAGTTGCTGGACATGCTGCTGCCCACCTGGGGGTTGGACTACCTGAGACGCTCCGTGGATGACAATTTGCTGGGCCTCAAGCCTGATGTCCTGATTACCGACTGCCCTGAATGCCTGTTCAACTTGCGGCCAACCTTCAACGCACCGATCCTGCTCGTCACCGCCTACGGCAGCTTCATGCCCAGCGAACAGGCCGTCGCCCTGGCCCCCCTGCTCCAACAGGCCCGGCCACTGGCGCGTCATGCGCTGTATCAGATCCTGCGTCGTGCCCTGCAAAGCGAGACGACCATCATCAATGACACGCAGATCGAAGCCCTACCGCCGTCCAGGCGCGCACGGGTGCTGCTGGTGGAAGACAATCCGGTTAATCAACTGGTCGCCAAAGGCATGCTGGTCAAGCTCGGCTGCGAAGTGATTGTCGCCGCCCATGGCGCCGAGGCCTTGGATCAACTCGAACAAAACACCTTCGACCTGGTGCTGATGGACTGCAACATGCCGGTGATGGACGGCTACGAAGCCAGTCGGCAAATTCGTCGCAGCGGTCGCTGGCCGGACTTGCCGATTGTCGCGCTGACGGCCAACGCCATGCCAGAAGAGCGGGAACGCTGCCGGGGTGCCGGCATGACCGATTACCTGTCCAAGCCATTCCGCCGCGAAGAACTGGCGGCGATGCTGGATCAATGGGTGCCGACTACGTCAGCGCTTTGATCTGCCCTAGCAGATGATCGAGACCGTTACGCAGTTCCCCCAGGCGATCGAGATCAATCCCGCTGTCGCACAGCAGACGAGCCTTGAGGGGACCAACCTGCTCGCGTAACGCCAGACCCGCCGGCAGCAGGCTCAGGTGCACCTCCCGCTCGTCCCGGGCCGAACGCTGGCGCAGGACCAGGCCGAGTTGCTCCAAGCGCTTGAGCAGCGGCGTCAACGTGCCGGAATCCAGCAGCAGCCGTTCACCCAGGGCCTTGACCGTGGGTTGTTCCGGCGCAGCGTCCTGCCACTCCCACAACACCAGCATCGCCAGGTATTGCGGGTAGGTCAGGCCGAGCTGGTCGAGCATCGGCTTGTAACCCCGGATCACCGCCCGTGAAGCGGCGTATAACTTGAAGCACAACTGGCTGTCGAGCTTCAGCGAATCGACGGGCACGTCGTTCATTTGAGCAGGGCTTCGATCTCTTGGGTCAGGTCCTGGGGTTTGGTAGTCGGGGCGAAACGCTTGACCACCTGACCGTCCTTGCCGACCAGGAACTTGGTGAAATTCCACTTGATGCCCTTGGACCCCAGCACGCCGGGCGCCCGCTGCTTGAGCTGGACAAACAGCGGATGGGCGTTGGCACCGTTGACCTCGATTTTCTTGAACAGCGGAAAACTCACGCCAAAATTCAGCTCGCAGAACTCGGAAATCGCCCCTTCATTGCCCGGTTCCTGTTTGCCGAACTGGTTGCAGGGAAAGCCCAACACCACCAGGCCCTGATCCTTGTAGGTCTGCCACAACTGCTCAAGCCCCTTGTACTGCGGGGTGAAACCGCACTGACTGGCGGTGTTGACCACCAGCACGGCCTTGCCGGCGAAATCGGCCAGGGTCTTTTGCTCACCCTTGATGGTGGTGCAGGGAATACTCAGCAGATTGTCGCTCATGGCAAGGCTCCTTGGTAATGGGACTGGCGTGCAAGATAGCGAGCAATTCAATTGTGTGCAATTTAATTATCCAGCCACCTCCATAGGCCCTGACACAAACCTGTGGCGAGGGGATTTATCCCCGCTGGGCTGCGCAGCAGCCCAAGGAGGGATGCATCGGCCTGATCTTTCAGGTAGACGCCTATTGGAGCTGCTACGCAGCCCAGCGGGGCGGTGCGACGTTTCGCTAAATCCCCTCGCCACAGATCTACTCTCGTGGAACGAGATCCAGGCACACCGAGTTGATGCAATACCGCAAGCCCGTGGGCGGCGGGCCGTCGGGAAATACATGACCCAGGTGGGCATCACACTTGGCGCAGACCACTTCGGTGCGGATCATGCCGTGACTGACATCCCGCACCTCCACCACCGCGCTGCCCTCGATGGGCGCGTAGAAACTCGGCCAGCCGCAACCGGAATCGAATTTGGTCTGCGAATCGAAAAGCGGCTCGTTGCAGCAGATGCAGTGGTACACACCGTCGGTCTTGGTGCCGTTGTATTTACCCGAGAACGGCCGTTCGGTGCCCTTCAACCGACAGACGTTGTATTGCTCCGGGTCGAGCATGGCGCGCCATTCCTCAAGGGTTTTCTCCAACTTTTCCATCGTCCCACCTCGGCAATTGAAAAAGCCCGATCCGACGCTTTTCCGCGGGTCGGGCGGCACGTATGATTGCGCCTCGTCAGCGCCAGTCTGGCAGTCGCGCCATGGGGATTCAAACGGATTGTGACGCCCATGCCATGTCAGGCTCGCCACAGACGCAGGATCACCAGCACGGCCGTTCACACGCCGCCTGGATCGTTCATCTTCGGGAACACATCGCCATGCAGGTCAGCAAATCGAACAAGCTCGCCAACGTCTGCTACGACATTCGCGGCCCGGTGCTCAAGCACGCCAAACGCCTGGAAGAGGAAGGCCATCGCATCCTCAAGCTGAACATCGGCAACCCGGCACCCTTTGGTTTCGAAGCGCCCGATGAAATCCTCCAGGACGTCATCCGCAACCTGCCGACCGCCCAAGGCTACAGCGATTCCAAGGGCCTGTTCAGCGCGCGCAAGGCCGTGATGCAGTACTACCAGCAGAAGCAGGTCGAAGGCGTCGGTATCGAAGACATCTACCTGGGCAATGGGGTGTCCGAGCTGATCGTGATGTCCATGCAGGCCCTGCTCAACAACGGCGACGAAGTGCTGGTACCGGCACCGGACTACCCGCTCTGGACCGCCGCCGTGAGCCTGTCCGGCGGCAACCCGGTGCATTACCTGTGCGACGAGCAGGCCAACTGGTTCCCGGACCTCGCGGATATCAAGGCCAAGATTACGCCGAACACCAAGGCGCTGGTCATCATCAACCCGAACAACCCGACCGGTGCGGTGTACTCCAGGGAAGTGCTGCTGGGCATGCTCGAACTGGCCCGCCAGCACAACCTCGTGGTGTTTTCCGACGAGATCTACGACAAGATCCTGTACGACGATGCCGTGCACATCTGCACCGCGTCCCTGGCGCCGGACCTGCTGTGCCTGACCTTCAACGGCTTGTCCAAATCCTACCGGGTGGCGGGTTTCCGCTCCGGCTGGATTGCCATCTCCGGCCCCAAGCATCATGCCCAGAGCTACATCGAAGGCATCGACATGCTGGCCAACATGCGCCTGTGCGCCAACGTACCCAGCCAGCACGCGATCCAGACGGCACTGGGAGGCTACCAGAGCATCAATGACCTGGTCCTGCCACCAGGCCGGTTGCTGGAACAGCGCAATCGCACCTGGGAACTGCTCAACGACATTCCCGGCGTCAGCTGCGTCAAGCCGATGGGCGCGCTGTATGCCTTCCCGCGGATCGACCCGAAGGTCTGCCCGATCCACAACGATGAAAAATTCGTGCTCGACCTGCTGCTGTCGGAAAAACTGCTGATCGTCCAGGGTACGGCGTTCAACTGGCCGTGGCCGGACCATTTCCGCGTCGTGACCCTGCCACGGGTCGACGATCTGGAGCAAGCCATCGGCCGGATCGGCAATTTCCTCAAGTCCTACCGACAGTAAGCCGTAGCGCGCGAGGCACCCCGCCTCGCGCGCTGTTTGATTCAGCAACATATCCGTTCCGCTGGCCCCGGCAGGGCTTCTACACTGAATCCTCAGCAGCGGACGGGCGACGCGGCCCAACGTTCACGGGGCAAGGGCGGCATCCGGCTTTTCCTCAGTGACTTTCAGAAAAGTCTTTCATTGATTTAGGACGTCTGTAGGACACAGTTTGAAATAGTCGCTGAGTTGAATAGCCTGCGGCGGCACCTTATATACCCCGCATAACGCTACATCTTTAGCATGAGGAGATTGCTACCACCATGATGCGCATCCTGCTGTTCTTGGCCACTAACCTGGCGGTCGTGCTGATTGCCAGCATCACCCTGAGCCTTTTCGGCTTCAACGGGTTCATGGCGGCCAACGGGGTTGACCTCAACCTCAATCAGCTGCTGATCTTCTGTGCGGTGTTCGGCTTCGCCGGTTCCCTGTTCTCGCTGTTCATCTCCAAGTGGATGGCGAAGATGAGCACCAGCACGCAGATCATCAGCCAGCCGCGCACTCGTCACGAGCAATGGCTGCTGCAAACCGTCGAGCAGCTGTCCCGTGAAGCCGGCATCAAGATGCCGGAAGTCGGGATTTTCCCGGCCTATGAGGCCAACGCCTTCGCCACGGGTTGGAACAAGAACGACGCACTGGTTGCTGTCAGCCAGGGCCTGCTCGAACGGTTTTCCCCCGATGAAGTCAAGGCGGTGCTGGCCCACGAGATCGGCCACGTTGCCAACGGCGACATGGTGACCCTGGCCTTGATCCAGGGCGTGGTGAACACCTTCGTGATGTTCTTTGCCCGCATCATCGGCAACTTCGTCGACAAGGTGATCTTCAAGAACGAAGAAGGCCAAGGCATCGCCTACTACGTGGCGACCATCTTCGCCGAACTGGTACTGGGCATCCTCGCCAGCGCTATCGTCATGTGGTTCTCGCGCAAACGCGAATTCCGCGCCGACGATGCCGGCGCACGCCTGGCCGGCACCAGCGCCATGATCGGCGCCCTGCAACGCCTGCGTGCCGAGCAAGGTTTGCCAGTACACATGCCCGACACCCTGAATGCCTTTGGTATCAACGGTGGCGTCAAGCAGGGCCTGGCTCGCCTGTTCATGAGCCACCCGCCACTGGAAGAGCGTATCGACGCACTGCGTCGCCGCGGCTGATCGGTTCGAGCGCAAAGAGGAAGCCCGCAACGATACGATGATCGTTCCCACGCTCTGCGTGGGAACGCCTCAACGGACGCTCCGCGTTCGGCCTTTGGGAACGCAGAGCGTCCCAGGCTGCATTCCCACGCAGAGCATGGGAACGATCACCCGCTACTCAGCGATTGGAAATCCGATAAACCCGTTCATCCAGCCTGGTCACCCCAGCCTGAATGAACTTCCAGCTTTCCTCCAACACATCCTGTTCCTGCAAGATCTCCAGCTGCCAGCGGTTCCCCAGCAGCCGCTGCACTTCATCATCACTCACGGAAAATGGCGGCCCGGGCATTTCAGCCTGGTTGTATTCAAGGGTGATCAGCAATCCGGCGCAGCCAGGCAGCAGACTTTGCAGGTGCGCCGTGTACCGCTCACGCATTTGCGCAGGCAAGGCTATCAACGCCGCGCGATCGTAAAGCGCGGCGCAACCGACCAGATCTTCCGGGCTCAAGGCAAAAAAATCACCGCAGCGGATCTCGATGCGCCCGGCACGGAACACCTTGAAAGCTCCCTCCTCGCTCACGCTCGGCGTCAACTGATGCTCATCGAAGAAATCGGTGATGGCTTTTTCCGACAACTCCACCCCCAATACCGAATGCCCTTGATCGGCAAGCCACAGCAGATCCAGGGTCTTGCCACACAATGGCACCAGCACCCGACTGCCCTGCTCCAAACCCATTGGCGGCCAGAAACGTTGCAGGTAGGAGTTCACCTCCAACGAATGAAAACCGATCTGATTCGTTGACCAACGCTTATGCCAAAACTCGGGATCCATTATTCGCTCCAAAAATTCGATCAAAACAGGTTAAAACTTATATTAGATTTAGATCATTGACCTGGCAGAAGATAATCGCATCTTAACGCTCAGGAGCTCGTCCATGCTGCCCAGCCTGTTTATCTCCCACGGCTCACCGATGCTCGCCCTCGAGCCCGGCGACAGCGGCCCGGCGCTGGCTCGCCTGGCGGCGCAACTGCCCAGGCCTACGGCCATCGTCATTGTGTCCGCCCATTGGGAAAGCAGCGAATTGCTGGTCAGCGCCAATCCACAACCGCGCACTTGGCACGACTTCGGCGGCTTCCCGCCGGCCCTGTACCAGGTGCAGTACCCCGCGCCGGGAGAGCCAGAACTGGCAGCCCGGGTAGCGGACCTGCTCAACGCCGCGCACCTGCCGGCACGTCTCGATGCCCAGCGGCCGTCCGACCACGGTGTCTGGGTACCGTTGTCCTTGATGTACCCCCAGGCCGACATCCCGGTGGTGCAAGTCTCCCTGCCCAGCGACCAGGGGCCTGTGCTGCAGACCCGGGTCGGCCAGGCGCTTGCGAGCCTGCGTCAGCAGGGCATCCTGTTGATTGGCTCCGGCAGTATCACCCACAACCTGCGTGACCTGGACTGGAACGCCGGCCCCGAGAGCGTCGAGCCCTGGGCAAAGGACTTTCGCGACTGGATCGTGGAGAAGCTGGCAGCCGGCGACGAGGCCGCCCTGCATGATTACCGCCGCCAAGCCCCCAATGCCGTGCGCAGCCACCCCAGCGACGAGCACCTGTTGCCGCTGTATTTCGCCCGGGGTGCTGGCGCAAGATTCAGCCTGGTCCATGAGGGATTCACGATGGGAACACTGGGGATGGACATCTACCGGTTCGATTGACAGGCGAACCGGGTCGCTCCTTCGCGAGCAAGCCCGCTCCCACAGGGTTTGGGATGGCGGCAGAGATCCCATGTGGGAGCGAGCCTGCTCGCGAAAGGGGCAACATTATCAACCGACGGAACACTAAACGACAGGCATAAAAAATCCCCGAACCAGTCGGGGATTTTTCATGCTCGATCAATCAACCCAAGGGTCGATCAGTCTTCGCGATAACGACGCAGCTTGAGTTGCTTGCCGGCTACGCGAGTGTCCTTGAGCTTGGTCAGCAACTTCTCCAGACCATCTTCCGGCAGTTCCACCAGGCTGAAGCTGTCACGCACCTGGATGCGACCGATGGCTTCACGGGCCAGGCCACCTTCATTGAGGATCGCGCCCAGCAGGTTCTTGGCGGCGATGCCGTCACGGGCACCCAGGGCGGTACGGCAACGGGCACGACCTTCGGCCAGCGGGATCGGTGCACGACGCTCACGGTCGCCACGGTCCGGACGGTCCCCGCTACGCTCGGGACGATCGCCACGTGGTGCGCTGTTCGGCACCAAAGGACGTTCCTTCTCGATTGCAGCCAGATTCAGTGCCTGACCATTGGTGGCCTTGCGCAACAGGGCGGCGGCCAGGGCGCGCGGGCTGCAACCGATGTCGGCAGTCAGGCGATCGAGCAGATCACCGTGGGTCGATTCGGCGTCAGCCACCAGCGGCGACAGGCTGTTGGTCAGCTTCTTGATGCGAGCATCGAGAACGGCCTGGGCGTCCGGCAGGCGAACTTCAGCCACCTTCTGCCCGGTAACACGCTCGATGACCTGCAGCATGCGGCGCTCACGCGGAGTCACCAGCAGCAGCGCACGACCTTCGCGACCAGCACGACCGGTACGGCCGATACGGTGAACGTAGGATTCCGGATCGTACGGCATGTCCACGTTGAACACGTGGGTGATGCGCGGAACGTCCAGGCCACGGGCAGCCACGTCGGTCGCCACAACGATGTCCAGGCGGCCATCCTTGAGGGAGTCGATCACGCGCTCACGCTGGTTCTGGGCAATGTCACCGTTCAGCGCAGCGGCTTTGTAGCCTTTGGCTTCCAGGGCGCTGGCCAGGTCCAGGGTCGCTTGCTTGGTGCGCACGAACATGATCAGGGCGTCGAAGTCTTCCACTTCCAGCAAGCTGAGGACTGCGGAGGTCTTCTGGTCGGCGTGAACCAACAGGTGGGCCTGTTCGATCGCGGTGACGGTCTGGGTCTTGCTCTGGATCTTGACGTGTTTCGGGTCCTTCAGGTGACGCTCGGCGATCGCACGGATCGACTGCGGCAGGGTGGCCGAGAACAGTACGGTCTGACGGGTTTCCGGCATGGCCTTGAAGATCACTTCCAGGTCATCCATGAAGCCCAGCTTGAGCATTTCGTCGGCTTCGTCGAGAACCAGGTGGTTCACGGTGGCCAGGACTTTTTCGTCGCGACGCAGGTGGTCGCACAGACGGCCCGGGGTGGCGACAACGATCTGTGCGCCATTACGGATGGCTTTCAATTGTGGGCCCATCGGCGCGCCGCCGTAGACAGCCACAACAGTTACGCCCGGCATTTGCTTGGCGTAGGTTTCGAAAGCAGTTGCAACTTGCAGCGCCAACTCACGGGTTGGGGCCAGGATCAGAGCTTGCGGCTCGCGCTTGGACGGATCAATGCGGTGCAGGATAGGCAAGGCGAACGCGGCGGTCTTACCCGTACCGGTTTGCGCCTGACCAATCATATCGTGACCGGCGAGAATGATCGGGATCGACTGCTGCTGAATGGCCGAAGGCTCTTCATAGCCGGTAGCGACTACTGCAGCGACAATATTGGGATGAAGTTCAAGAGCGGCGAAGCCGCCGATTTCCTGGGTCATGGGTCTGCCTCTAAGTGCATCCGCAAAGACCCATGCTCCAAAGCTGCACATGCCGTGTTGAGACTCAAGAGTCGCCCTGGCAGCTTTGTCGGCGGGGATTTGCGAAAACGAATGAATGAAAAAGAACGTCGTGGAAGCATCCGTTGTGGGGACATGCAACCGAAGCTGGCTTCGAAAAATTGCGCTACCTTGACGCGGCCCGGCTAAAGGCCGGCGCGCACTATACCGGAATTCGCCTGAAAAGGGAGATTTTTTTAGAGCCACTAAACCGGTTCACCTATGTGGCGAGGGGATTTATCCCCGCTGGACTGCGAAGCAGGCCCATAGGGTTTTAAAGCCAACGCCTGCTTCGCAGCCGAGCGGGGATAAATCCCCTCGCCACAGGATTCTCGGTTGTATCAGGTTGCCGGTCGGATAGCCTTGATCAACGGCAGCAACGAGTAGCCCAGCCGTGGCGCCAACGCTTCGGCGCGGGCGATCAGTCCTTCCATGTCCATCGCCTGCTCCAGGTCCGCCGGCACGATCAGGATCACATTGCCCTCCTTCACCGGCAGTTCCCAGTAGTGCCGGTGGTACAAGCCACGCAACAACGCCGCGCCCAACGGCTTGCCATCGTCGGTGGCCCACTGGTTGATCACCAGCCAGCCACCGGGGTTCAGCCGCTTCTGGCAGTTTTCCAGGAATCCCCAGGCCAGGTGACCGACGCCGGGGCCGACATCGGTGTAGAGGTCGACAAAGATCAGGTCCGCAGGCTCTGCGGTTTCCAACAACTCCAAGGCATCGCCGACACGGATGTACAGCCGCGGATCGTCATCCAGCCCCAGGTACTCGATGGCCAGGCGCGGCACATCGGGGCGCAGTTCGATAGCCTCGACGTCTTCCAGCGGCAGGAACCTGAGACAGGCCTGGGTCAACGTACCGGCGCCCAACCCTAGGAACAGCGCGCTTTCCGGCTGCTCGTGGCACAACGCGCCGATCAGCATCGCGCGGGTGTAGTCATATTCGAGCCAGCTAGGATCGGCCGTGAACACGCAGCTCTGCTCGATGGCATCGCCGAATTCGAGAAACCGGTAATCGGCCACTTCGAAGACCCGGATCATGCCGAACTCGTCGTGCACCTCGGCGAGCAGATGCTCGACGCGCTCCTCTGTCATTTCATCTCCTGATGCTTGCCGGGCGGGCTGCGGCAAAAGCGCAATTGTCGGCCAAGCGACGGGAACAGGTCACGCACTAATTTGCTGATAACATGGCCGTCCGAGCGTCAACCACCTAGAGATCACGATGAGCCAACCCTGGAGCCCTGACAGCTGGCGCGCCCTGCCGATCCAGCAACAACCCCGCTACCCCGACGCAGCGCACCTGCTGCAAGTCGAGCAGACCCTCGCCAGCTATCCGCCGCTGGTGTTTGCCGGGGAAGCCCGGGAACTGCGCCGCCAGTTCGCCGAAGTCACCCAGGGCCGGGCCTTTTTGCTGCAAGGCGGCGATTGCGCCGAAAGCTTCGCGGAGTTCTCCGCGGCAAAGATCCGCGACACCTTCAAGGTGCTGCTGCAAATGGCAATCGTCATGACCTTTGCCGCCGGTTGCCCGGTGGTCAAGGTCGGGCGCATGGCCGGGCAGTTCGCCAAGCCACGTTCGGCCAACGATGAAACCATCGACGGCGTGACCCTGCCGGCGTACCGAGGCGATATCGTCAACGGCATCGGCTTCGACGAGCAGAGTCGCGTACCGGACCCGGAACGCCTGCTGCAGTCCTACCACCAGTCCACCGCCACCTTGAACCTGCTGCGGGCGTTCGCCCAGGGCGGGTTCGCAGACCTGCACCAGGTGCACAAGTGGAACCTGGACTTCATCGCCAACTCGGCCCTGGCGGAAAAATACAGCCATCTGGCCGACCGCATCGACGAAACCCTGGCCTTCATGCGCGCCTGCGGCATGGACAGTTCGCCGCAACTGCGCGAAACCAGCTTCTTCACCGCCCACGAAGCGCTGCTGCTCAGTTACGAAGAAGCCTTCGTGCGCCGGGACAGCCTCACCAACGATTATTACGACTGCTCGGCCCACATGCTGTGGATCGGCGACCGCACCCGCCAGTTGGACGGTGCCCATGTCGAATTCCTGCGCGGCGTGAACAACCCGATCGGGGTCAAGGTCGGCCCGAGCATGAACCCTGACGACCTGATCCGCCTGATCGACGTACTCAACCCGGACAACGACCCGGGTCGGCTGAACCTGATCGCGCGGATGGGCGCGAACAAGGTCGGTGATCATCTGCCGCAGCTATTGCGCGCCGTGCAGCGCGAAGGCAAGCAGGTGCTGTGGAGTTCCGACCCCATGCATGGCAACACCATCAAGGCCAGCAGCGGCTACAAGACCCGGGATTTCGCGCAGATCCTCGGCGAAGTGAAGCACTTCTTCCAGGTCCACGAAGCCGAGGGCACCTACGCCGGCGGCATTCACATCGAGATGACCGGGCAGAACGTCACCGAATGCATCGGCGGCGCACGGCCGATTACCGAGGATGGGCTGTCGGACCGTTACCACACCCATTGCGATCCGCGGATGAATGCCGATCAGTCGCTGGAGCTGGCGTTCCTGATTGCCGAGACGTTGAAGCAGGTTCGGCGCTAACGTCCAAACGCCATCGCGAGCAGGCTCGCTCCCACAGGTGATTCGGTGCACACAATATTTGTGAACAGCACGGTCAATGTGGGAGCGAGCCTGCTCGCGATGGGGCCCGATCAACCACCGTCGATTCCAGCCAACGCCCCCGCCAACCGAACCCCACTCGCCCGTTGGCAATTGAGCTGAACCCGCTCCAGTCCCAACCAGTCGGCCATGCGCCGCAGATTCATCGCCAAGACCTGTATCCCCTCCTCGTCCAATCCCGGCTGCTCCTCATGCACGGCGTGCACCGCCAACCGGCCCTGGGCTCTCTCTGCCCGCAGGTCCACCCGAGCGGCAATACGTTCGTTGTGCAGAAACGGCAACACGTAATAGCCATACACCCGCTTGTGGGCCGGCGTATAGATTTCCAGTCGATAACGGAAGTCGAACAGGCGTTCGGTGCGATTGCGCTCCCAAACCAGGGAATCGAACGGCGAGAGCAAAGCGCTGGTCGTCACGTTGCGGGGAATTTTCCCATCCGGCAGGCACCAGGCCGGTTGCTTCCAGCCTTGCACCTGGCAGCGCCACAACTCACCGGTTTCCTCCAGCTCGGCCAGGCGCGCACGGCTGTCGGCCGGATCGAGGCGGAAATAGTCGCGCAGATCTTTCTCGGTCCCCACACCCAATGCCCCAGCGGCATGCAACAGCAAGGCGCGTTGGGCCTGGGCCTCGTCCGGAACCGGTTGTTCCAGGACCGAGGCCGAAAGTACCCGCTCCGGCAAATCGTAGAGCCGCTCGAAGCCACGCCGCCCGGCCACCGTGACCTCGCCCGCGGCGAACAGCCACTCCAGCGCGTGCTTCTCGGCACTCCAATCCCACCAGGGGCCAGCCTTTTCCGCCCGTGTGGACAAACTGCCAGCGCCCAAGGCGCCCTGCTCCCGGACGGCCGCCAGGACGCGGCGGATGACATCCTGTCGTTCATGGCCGAATCGCGCCAGTTGTTGATAGATGCCTTCGCCACGGGCCGCGCGGGCCATGCGCCAGCGCATCAGTGGATACATCGACAGGGGCAGCAACGACGCTTCATGCCCCCAATATTCGAACAGCGTGCGCCGCCGCCCCTGGCTCCAGGCCGCTTGATCGAGCAGATCGGGGTTGTAGTGACCGAGGCGGGAAAACAGCGGGAGATAATGTGAACGTACCAGCGCATTGACCGAATCGATCTGCAGCACGCCGAGGCGTTCGATCAGGCGGTTGAGACGTGCGGGTTGCACCGAAGCCGGCGCCAGCCGCCCATTGAATCCCTGAGCGGCCAACGCCAGACGCCGGGCCTGTTTGAGGGTAAAGGACACAGTCGCGGGCATGGAGATCTCCTTCTCTGCTCGCAACCTACCTCACCAGTCATCGATTTGTGTAGGGAGGGATGGCTCATTTGTGCATTGGGTCATCCCAGAATGGCCGAACCACTTCCTGTTCTACATCTGCACGGCTGACGCCGATGTCCTTGAGCGCCTCGTCGCTCAGACCGGCGAGCAATTCGCGCTCGTGGTGCAATTCATACCAGCGGCTAAACTTGTGCAGCAGGTCGCTGAGGGAAAAATGGAATGAATGTCTATCTATCGATACGTATCCTTTCTGACCTTTCATCGTGATGTCCTCCGTTGGGGGTGGTTCAAGTCTCGCCCCAAGGCTAAGATCAATCCAACGAATGTTTCTTATGCAATACATCTCGGAGATTGATCAATTGTCGAGTTACCCGAGCATCGATACGGAAGTGCTGCGGACCTTCGTCGCCATTGCCGACCAGGGTGGTTTTACCCGCGCCGGTGAATTGGTCAATCGCACCCAATCCGCCGTCAGCATGCAGATGAAGCGCCTCGAAGAAGATGTCTTGCAGCGCCGCTTGTTCGAGCGTGACGGGCGCCAGGTCAAGCTCACCGCCGAAGGCCAGGTGCTATTGGGTTACGCCCGGCGCATCCTCAAGCTGCACAGCGAGGTGTTCAACACCTTGCGTGAACCGCATATGGTCGGCACCGTGCGCATCGGCACGCCGGATGACTACGTGATGCGCTTCCTGCCCGGCATCCTGCAGCGCTTCGCCCAGTTCTATCCATTGATCGAGATTGAAGTGCACTGCGAATCGTCCAAGCAGTTGCTGCTGCGCCAGGACCTGGACCTGTCCATCGTTACCCGTAAGCCAGGGGATGAAATCGGCCAGTTATTGCGCAAGGAACGCTTTGTCTGGGCCGAAGCGGCGTGTTTCAGCGCCCATGAGAAAACACCGCTGCCGCTGGCAATGTTCAATAGCGATTGCTTCTGCCGTCAATGGGCCTGCAATGCGCTGGATGCCATGGGCCGCGAATACCGCGTGGCCTACAACAGTTCCAGCCTGTCGGCACTCATGGCGGTGGTGGGCGCGGGACTGGCGATCACCGCGCAATTGGAAAGCCTGCTGACACCGGACATGCGTGTGCTCGGCGAGGCCGAAAACCTGCCGGAACTGCCTGAGGCCAGCATCATGCTGATCCGCAACCTGCACAATCCGTCGCCCATCACCGAATGCCTGGCCGAGCACATCGTCGAAGGCTTCAAACTTTAAAGACGAGCAGCACCGCACACAACACCAGAAAACCGCAGAACAGCCCGCGCAATAGCCTCTCCGGCATGGCGTGGGCGACTTTCACGCCCCAGCTGATGCTCAGCAAACCGCCGACAGCCAGTGGCAAGCCGATCCACCAGTCCACTTGATGGTGGAATGCATAGGTGGCCAGGGTCACGCCGGTACTGGGCAAGGCCAGCGACAGCGACAATCCCTGGGCGACCACCTGGGTGGTGCCGAACAGGCTGGTCAGGATCGGCGTCGCAACCACAGCGCCGCCGACACCGAACAGACCGCCCATGGTCCCGGATGCCGCCCCCAGTACACCCAGCCATGGCCAGCCATAACGCATCTGCGCAGAAGCCGGCGCGGTAGCGGTGAACATGCGGGTCAGGTTATAGGCCGCCAGGGCGACCAGGAACGCGACGAAGCCGATGCGCATGCTTTCGGCGTCGACACCTACGGCCCATATCGAGCCGAGCCAGGCAAAGCAAAAACCCATGGACGCCAACGGCAGCACATGACGCAACTCAATGCGGTTGCGTTGGTGATAACGCCACAACGCGAGCATTACATTGGGGACCACCATCACCAGGGCGGTACCCTGAGCAATCTGCTGGTCCAGACCGAACCATACGCCCAATACCGGAATCGCGATCAGCCCACCACCGATGCCGAACAATCCCCCCAAGGTGCCCAACGCGGCCCCCAGCACCAGATACAACGCAACTTCGATCACAGACGATTCCCCCTTCATCAGAGCGTCTATCCTACGCAGTCGGCGCCAGTGGGGGAACGCAACATCTGATCAGAACGTCAGAATTATCTGGCGCCTTAAAGGTTCGCCCGCTAGATTCGTCAGGATTATCGATTGAAGGTTGTGCCATGAGCCCCCAGCGCGACACCCCCGAACCCTGCGAAGCCCTGTTGCTCGACAACCAGGTCTGCTTTGCCCTGCACTCCACGTCGCTGATGATGACCAAGGTCTACAAGCCGTTGCTGCAAGCTCTCGGCCTGACCTATCCCCAGTATCTGGCGATGATGGTGTTATGGGAAAAAGACGGATTGACCGTCGGTGAAATCAGCACACGCCTGCTCACCGACCCCGGCTCGCTGACGCCGCTGCTCAAGCGCCTGGAAGCCGAAGGCCTGCTGAGCCGCACCCGTAGCCGGGAAGATGAACGCGTGGTGATCGTCGAACTCACCGAACAGGGCCGCGCCCTGCGGGAGAAGGCCCTCGATATTCCACAGTGCATCCTTGGCGCCAGCGGCCAGACCATGGAACAGCTGAAGAAGCTGCAACTGGAGCTGCAGGCGCTGCGCAGCCACTTGCAGGACAGCCTGTAACCCCATCTCCAGGGGTGAGCCCATTCGCGAAGACATCATCCTCCCCCCTTCAACTGACCCACCGCTATCGCGAGCAGGCTCGCTCCCACAGGGAAGTTGTGGTGGACGCTTTTCCCGAGAACATCCCATAACCACTGTGGGAGCGAGCCTGCTCGCGATGGCGTCACTCCAGCCTCCGCTAAAAAAATTTCATCCAATCAAACAGCTCTAACTCAAGGCTTTCATGGCTATTGAGTCTGAAAAGCAGGACCTCGACCAAAAATTTATCTTGCGCACTAAATATTAGCGAACTATATTCGCTTCACACCTACTTAGCGCGCAAACATTTAGCGCGATACGACCAACCCAGAAACGAGGCTCTCATCATGCAAACTCTCTACACCGCAATCGCAACCTCCACCGGCGGCCGTGACGGTCGTGCGATCTCCAGCGACAACATCCTCGACGTCAAACTCGCCACCCCCAAGGAGCTCGGCGGTGCCGGCGGTGTGGCAACCAACCCGGAACAACTGTTTGCCGCCGGCTATTCGGCCTGCTTCATCGGCGCCCTGAAATTCGTCGCCGGCCAAAGCAAACGCAAGATCCCGGACAGCGCCTCGATCACCGCCCATGTTGGCATCGGTCAGATTCCCGGCGGTTTCGGCCTCGACATCGACCTGCACATCAGCTTGCCCGGCCTGGACCAGACCGACGCGCAAAGCCTGGTGGACGCGGCTCACCAGGTCTGCCCGTACTCCAACGCCACCCGCGGCAACGTTGATGTTCGCCTGCACGTGACCGTTTAAACCCACCGATCCGGACCGAACCCAAGGAGATTCCCATGAACACGTTCACCAAGGCCCTGACCGGCACCCTTCTCGCACTTGGCGTCAGCAGCGCCTTCGCCGACGGCATCGTCGAGCACAATACCCAGGCGTTTCTCGATGCATTGAATGCCGGCACCGGCAAGCCCCTGGAACAACTATCGCCGAAGGATGCCCGCGCAGTACTGGTCGGTGCCCAGGCGGGGGTGAAACTGACGTTGCCCAAGGCGGATGTCAGCGAGAAGACCATCCAGGTCGATGGCCAGTCGATCAGCCTGACCATCGTCCGCCCGGCCGGGGTCAAGGGTGAGTTGCCCGTGTTCATGTTCTTCCACGGCGGTGGCTGGGTCCTGGGAGATTTCCCGACCCACGAACGCCTGGTTCGGGACCTGGTGGCGGGGTCGGGTGCAGTGGCGGTGTTCGTCAACTACACGCCCTCCCCCGAGGCGCATTACCCGGTGGCGATCAACCAGGCCTATGCCGCGACGAAATGGGTGGCCGAGCATGGCAAGCAGATCAATGTCGACGGCAAGCGCCTGGCCGTGGCGGGTAACAGCGTCGGCGGCAACATGGCAGCCGTCGTGGCCTTGATGGCCAAGGACAAGGGCACGCCAGCGATCCGCTTCCAGGCGCTGCTATGGCCGGTGACCGATGCGAACTTCGAGACCGCGTCCTACAACCAATTCGCCGAGGGACATTTCCTCAGCAAGAACATGATGAAATGGTTCTGGGACAACTACACCACCGATGCCGGGCAACGTAACGAGATCTATGCCTCGCCGCTGCGGGCCAGCACCGCACAACTCAAGGGCCTGCCGCCCGCGCTGGTACAGACCGCCGAGGCCGATGTACTGCGCGATGAAGGTGAGGCCTATGCGCGCAAACTGGATGCGGCCGGCGTGCCGGTCACAGCGGTACGCTACAACGGCATGATTCACGACTATGGCTTGCTCAACGTGGTCAGCCAGGTGCCGGCAGTGCGTTCGGCAATGCTGCAGGTGTCTGAAGAGTTGAAACAGCATCTGAAATGAAGAATGGCGAGGGGACTGACAGGCCCCCGCAGAAATGAAAAAGCCCGACTCAATGGTCGGGCTTTTTTTTCATACACAAGACTTCGCTTATTTAGCGCGGCCTTTGTAGGAGCCGCCTTCGCGGGTATCGATCTCGATCATGTCGCCGATTTCGATGAAGTCAGCAACCGACAACTCGGTACCGTTCTTCAGTTTGGCAGGCTTCATCACCTTGCCGGAAGTGTCGCCGCGAGCGGAACCTTCGGTGTAGTCAACCTGACGCACGATGGTGGTCGGCAGCTCTACGGAAACCAGACGGCCTTCGAAGAACACGGCTTCGCAGACGTCGGTCATGCCTTCTTCCACGAATGGCAGAACGCTTTCGATGTCTTCGGCGTTCAGCTCGTACATGGTGTAGTCAGTGGTGTCCATGAACGTGTAGGAGTCGCCGCTGATGAAGGACAGGGTCGCTTCCTTGCGGTCGAGGATCACGTCGTCCAGTTTGTCGTCCGCACCGTAAACGGTTTCGGTCTTGTAACCGGTCAGCAGGTTTTTCAGCTTGGTCTTCATGATCGCGCTGTTACGACCCGACTTGGTGAATTCAGCTTTCTGAACCAGCCAAGGATCGTTGTCGATACGAATCACGGTACCGGGTTTAAGTTCTTTACCAGTTTTCATTGCGAATATCCGAATTTGGATGGGATTTACAAAAATCTAGGCCGCGTATCATATCCAATTTCCATAAAACTTCACCAGCGCCGCGGCAAGATCGGGTCGCGAGGCCTGTTCCAGACACCATGCATGGGCGTGTTCAGCCAGCACCGGCAGCTGTTCGCAGGTGGTTTTCCAGTGCCCGGACATGTCCTGACCGGCATTCCACGCCTGCCAGAGACCGCTCATCGCTTTTGCGGCAGGCTCTGCAAGCTCCTGGGTGTACAGCCTGAGAAATGCGTCGAGCTTTTCCAGATGAACGTCTTCTTCCTGTTGGTAGATATGCCAGAGGAAAGGTCGACCCGCCCATTGGGCCCGCACGAAAGAGTCTTCGCCCCGCACCGCATTGAAATCGCAGCACCACAGCAACTGATCGTACTGATCCTGACGGACGAACGGCAGCACCTGTACCGTCAGGGCGCCGCGTCGATGCAACGCACCGGCTTTGAGGTCGGCCACCCCGAGCCAACGCTCGACATCCCCCAGCACTCGCCCTTCGGGAACCAGCACATGGGACGGCCGGGCATCGCCGGCCATCGCATCGAACCAGCTGGCCAGCCCGGCATTTTCGTAGGCGAACAGCGAAATCAGCCGCGCATCCGATGCGCGCTCGACGCCCAACCCCTGCAGGAACGTCCGTTGCGCCGCGACATCCTGTTGAAATTGCCGACGTCGCGCCAGCAACCCAGACTCACGCAGCAAGCCGCCAGTCCCCTCGCGGAAGCCGGGGAAAAAGAAATACTTCTGGACATGCCTGTATTTGACCGACGGCAACCCGTGGCAACCGATCACCCAGTCCTCGGCACTGAGGTAATCCAGGTTCATCCACAGCGGCGCGGTCTGGCGCTCCGCCATCGCGTCCATGTAGGCTCCTGGCAACTGGCAGGCAAACGCGGCGATCACCACGTCGGCGGCATCGGCGCCCAGCCAGTCCTTGGGCCAATGGCGCACATCCACGCCTTGTTGCCATTGCTCGGCCAGCGTGACGTCGATTTCCGGACACAGCCGTTCGAAGGCTCGCAGGTCATCGACCCATAGCCGGACCGCGCAGTGGTGCTCAGCTACCAATTGCCGGGCCAGACGCCAGGTGACGCCAATGTCGCCAAAGTTATCGACGACGGTGCAAAAAATATCCCAACGCACGGCCATTCCCGATTCCCTGTGGCAAAGCCTTGATTGTCCCGAATAAACCGATGATGCAGAAGAGCCGACGGCGATTAATCTTCATGCGACAATCGTCGTCTATCCATGCCTTTGCCAGGAAGCAACCATGCCCGAACACCCGCCCGCCCCGCGCCTCACCGCCTTGCAACTGACCGTCAGCATCGCCCTGGGCCTGTGGCTGGGATTCCTCGCCATCGTACTGACGGGCTGGCTGTTGTCGAAATTCGTCCTGGGCGAACAGCTCGCCCCGGTGGCTGCCGCCGTGCACCAACTGGCGCAACCGCCTGCCGTGCAACCGCCTACCGAACCGCCGAATCCCATGTTCGAGCAATACCAGCAGAACCTTCAGCGCAACGAACAACGACAAGCCCTCGACCAGGCCCGCAGCAACCCGCGCAACCAATCCAACCCCAAGTGCCAGTTCTGGCTGGAGCAGGATCGGAACGCGCCGAGCGAGAAGACCCGCGCCAACGTTTTGCAATTCTGCGACTGACCATGAATAAACAGACCGTCCACCAACTGATCCTCGACAAGCTCAAGGTCGATCTCGACATCGCCGAACGCGCCGCGCAGACCGCCTACGAAACCGCGACCCACGAAGAAAATATCGCCGAGAACAAATACGACACCCTGGGCCTCGAAGCGTCCTACCTCGCCGCTGGACAAGCCAGGCGCGTGGAGGAAATCCGCCAGGCTCTCGCACTCTGCCAAAACCTGACCCTCAGGCCCTATGACGCGCAGCGTGGCATCCAGGTGGGCACCCTGATCGGGCTGGAGGATGAGGATGGGCGCCAGCAATGGCTGTTCCTGGGGCCGGATGCCGCGGGACTGAAAGTGTCGCTGGTGGGGCAACCGATCACGGTCATCACCCCTCGCTCACCGCTGGGCCGGGGCCTGCTGGGTAAGTTCGAAGGGGATGAAGTGGAGATCGTCGTAGCGGGCGCCCGGCAACAGTTCGCTGTCACCGAGGCGATATAGCGACGATCAGTGCACCGGCAGCTCGACGCCCTCGAACAGCTCTTCGAGCTCCTGCTTGTTGTGGCACTGAATGGCCTTGGCCATGACTTCCCGGGTCAGGTGCGGCGCGAACTTCTCGATGAAATCGCACATGAATCCCCGCAGGAAGGTGCCACGACGGAAACCGATCTTGGTCACGCTGGACTCGAACAACTCGCTGGCATCCAGCACCACCAGGTCGCTGTCGAGCTTGGCATCGACAGCCATCTTCGCCACGATGCCCACGCCCAGGCCGAGGCGCACGTAGGTCTTGATCACGTCGGCGTCGGCGGCAGTGAACACCACTTTCGGCGTCAACCCGCGATGACTGAAGGCTTCGTCGAGTTTCGAACGGCCCGTGAAGCCGAACACGTACGTCACGATGGGGTATTCGGCCAAGGCTTCCAGGGTCAACTTCGGCAGCTTGGTCAACGGGTGGCCCTGGGGCACGGCCACGCAGCGGTTCCAGCGATAGCAGGGCATCATCACCAGGTCGCCGAACAATTCGAGGGCTTCGGTGGCGATGGCAAAATCCACCGTACCGTCAGCAGCCATTTCGGCAATCTGCATCGGCGAGCCCTGGTGCATGTGCAGCGCCACATCCGGGTATTGCTTGATGAAGTTGCTGATCACCGGAGGCAGCGCATAGCGCGCCTGGGTGTGGGTGGTGGCGATCGACAAGGTGCCTTTTTTCTCGTTGGAAAATTCCTGGGCGATCTGCTTGATGCTTTCGACCTTGCGCAGGATCTCACCAGCCGTGGTGATGATGCGCTCACCGGCCGGGGTTACGCGGGTCAGGTGCTTGCCGCTGCGGGCGAAGACTTCGACGCCCAGTTCGTCTTCCAATAGGCGGATCTGCTTGCTGATGCCGGGTTGTGACGTGTAGAGGCTTTGTGCGGTAGCGGAAACGTTGAGGTCGTGGTGCGCCACTTCCCAGATGTAGCGCAGTTGTTGAAGCTTCATATGTATCCCTCAAAGCAGTTGGACGCCACGGGCATCAGCGGCGGTATATAACTATATGAATGGTCGCAACAATAAATCTAGAACTTTTTATAAACTGCCATCATTTAGCCTCAAGCTTCGCCCTGGCGCCGACGCTGCACCAGCGGCACCAGATAGACCGGCACCCGGGCCAACTGCAAAACCCGGGCGGCGGTCCTGCCCAGGGGCGTCTCACCACTAGCCCCCTGGCAGTGACTGCCTACGATCAGTAAATCGACAGAGAGTTTCGCCGCCTGTTCGAGAATGACCTGGGAAGGATCGCCCTGAAACACCCTGACCGATCTGATCAGCTTCAAATCCTGCTGCCCCTCCCCCAGCTCCTCCCGGAAACTGTCGAGAACCCTCTGTTCGATATTGGCCATCACCGTATTCAGACCCTGGCGATGAAATTCGTTCAGCGCCTGCTCGTCGAGATAGCTTTGTAACACCGATTCGGCGAACAGCCCCATCGGTTCTACCGCATGCACTACATACAACTCGGCTTCAAACGTCCGTGCCAACGCCAAGGCATGCTGCATCACATAAGGGGCATAGAGCCCCAAGTCTGTGGCGTACAGCATCGAGCGAATCATGTGACCTCCTCGCGTGCCAGAATGGCGGAGATGGATTCAGCTTAGCAGTGCCTTGAGGAGTGCGACGGGCCCTGGAAAACGGGACAGTCAGGGCTTCACTTCGTTACTGATGCAATGGGGCACGTGACCGGTGGCGACTACCTCGCGCGCCAGTTCGCAATGGCCCGTCTGGTCGTCGAAAAACACGTCGGCGGCAAAGGCTTCGAGGAACGCGGATTTTGTCAGGCCACCGAGAAACAGTGATTCGTCCAGGCGGATGTCCCACTCGCGCAAGGTCCGGATGACCCGCTCGTGGGCCGGTGCCGAACGGGCGGTGACCAGCGCCGTGCGGATCGGGCAGGCATCCTCCGGGAACTCCCGTTGCAGTGCATTGAGCGCCGCCAGGAAACCCTTGAATGGCCCACCGCGCAACGGCTCGCGGGCTGACTGCCGTTCGCTGGCCTGGAACGCCTCGAGACCACCGGTCTGATAGACACGTTCCGACTCATCGGAGAACAGCACCGCATCACCATCGAAGGCAATGCGCAGCTCCTCACTGGCAGCGCGGCTGGCACCGCCCGACAGAATGGTGGCCGCAGCGAAGCCGGCGTCCAGGGCACTGCGCACGTCTTCGGCATGGGTGGACAAGAACAGATCGCAGCCGAATGCCTTGAGGTAGGGATAAGGACTGCGTCCGCCGACGAACGCGGCGCGGGAGATCGCCAAGCCATAGTGGTGGATCGAGTTGAACACTCGCAGGCCCGTGTCGGCGCTGTTGCGCGACACCAGAATCACCTCGACCCGGGCACGCCCCAGGTGCTCGTTGAGGCTCAGCAGCTTCTGCACGAGGGCGAACGCGTCGCCGGGTTCGAGGACTTCGTCTTCATGCTCGATCTGATACTGCCGATAGGCCTCGACACCTTCCGACAGATACACCTTGTGGCTTTCGCTCAGGTCGAACAGCGCCCGCGACGAAATCGCCAGCACCAGTTTGTCATCGATGTTGCTTGCCATGTCGCTCCCCTTCGCCCGATCAGCGGTTGCGCCGATCCATGAACGCCAACGCCTGGTACAAGGCTTCCATTTTCGGCAGATCACACCCCGCCGCTTTCGCCGACGCCAATGGCCGGCCGTAGATCGCGTCCAGTTCGAGCACGCGCTTGTGGGAATAATCGTGATACATGCTCGGCCAGTAATCGGCCATCTTTTCGGTCATCGCGAACAAATACCCGGCGTAATCCGGTGCAATGTGATGTCCGCAGGCCTGGGCTCCGCGTACCACTTCGGCCATCAACGCCTGGATCAGCCCACGGCTGTGGTGGTCGGCCATCAGCGGCGTGGTGCTGGCCCCCAGCAGGACCGAAAGACCGTTGTAGGGCACGTTCCACACCAGTTTCTGCCAGCGCGCCTGTTGCAGGTCGGGCATCGCCTGGGAATCCACGCCGGCTGTCCGGAACAGCCCTGCCGCTGCGTCGACAACCGCCATGCGTTCAGCCTGGTCCCGGCATGGACCGCTGTGATAGCCGATGTTGACCGAGCCGAGGGCCTGGTGGGCGACGACACCTGGGCCAACGCGGTGTACGCAGATCAGGCACAGGCCGCCCAACAGATGCAGCGACTCGGGCAGCAAGGGGCGAAGTTGGTCTTCGACATCGAGGCCGTTCTGCAGCAGCAGGACCTTCGCACCGTCAGCCGCCGCCTGGATGATGGCCGGGGCCAGGTCCGCGTTGCTGGTGGTCTTGGCACCGACCAGCAACCAGTCGCAGGGTGGCATGTCGACTGCGCTGCTATACGCCTGGACCGGATCGAGGCTCAAGGGCCCGTGGACCGCGCTGTCGATACGCAAGCCATTCTCGGCCACCGCTGCGAATTCGCTGCGCAATAAGAAGTGCACATCAAAACCGGCGCGCGCCAGCATGACCCCATAGAACCCGCCGATTGCCCCGGTACCGATCATCCCGATCCTGGGTTTTACGCCTGCCTGCATCTTTGCTACTCCTCTTGTAAAGCCTTGCTCCCACAAAAGCTGGGATAAATCCCCTTGAAACCGGCCTCAGCCCATTGTCGAGCAACCTCGTAACGCGCTAAGGTTCGGCTCCCCGACGCGCTTAAATCCGCTGTGCACCGCCGCGCGGGGATCGCTGGCGGCCGGCACCCGTGACCTGACGAGTAACACGATGGCTGATTTACCGATCAATGACCTTAACGTCGCCTCCAACGAGACCCTCATCACGCCTGACCAGCTCAAGCGCGATATCCCCCTGAGCGACGCTGCCCTGCGCACCGTGACCAAGGGGCGGGAAGTCATCCGCAACATTCTCGACGGCACCGACCATCGCCTGTTCGTGGTCATCGGGCCCTGCTCGATCCATGACATCAAGGCCGCCCACGAATATGCCGAGCGCCTGAAAGTGCTGGCAGCGGAAGTCTCCGATACCTTGTATCTGGTCATGCGGGTGTATTTCGAGAAACCCCGGACCACCGTCGGCTGGAAAGGCCTGATCAACGACCCGTACCTGGACGACTCGTTCAAGATCCAGGATGGCTTGCACATCGGTCGCCAACTGCTGCTGGACCTGGCCGAGATGGGCCTGCCCACCGCGACCGAAGCCCTGGACCCGATCTCCCCGCAATACCTCCAGGACCTGATCAGTTGGTCCGCCATCGGCGCGCGCACCACCGAATCCCAGACCCACCGAGAGATGGCCTCCGGCCTGTCTTCGGCCGTGGGCTTCAAGAACGGCACCGACGGCGGCCTCACCGTCGCCATCAACGCCCTGCAATCGGTTTCCAGCCCTCACCGCTTCCTCGGCATCAACCAGGAAGGCGGCGTGTCCATCGTCACCACCAAGGGCAATGCCTACGGTCACGTGGTGCTGCGCGGTGGCAACGGCAAGCCCAACTACGATTCGGTCAGCGTCGCGCTGTGTGAGCAGGCGCTGAACAAGGCGAAGATCAAGCCGAACATCATGGTCGACTGCAGCCACGCCAACTCCAACAAGGACCCGGCGCTGCAACCCCTGGTGATGGAGAACGTGGCCAACCAGATCCTGGAAGGCAACCAGTCGATTATCGGCCTGATGGTCGAGAGTCACCTGAACTGGGGCTGCCAGGCGATCCCGAAAGACCTCGCCGACTTGCAGTACGGCGTGTCCATCACCGACGCCTGCATCGACTGGAGCGCGACTGAAAACACCCTGCGTAGCATGCACGCCAAACTCAAGGACGTGCTGCCAAAGCGTCAGCGCAGCTGAGGCCAATCACCGCACAATAAAAAACGCCGGGCTTTCAACCCGGCGTTTTTTATTGTGGAATCCGTTGCGTCAGAGCTTCGCCGCGTGCCGCTGGTGCCGCTCCATGTAGCGCTCCACATAGGAGCAGGACGGGATCACCGTATAGCCCATATCTTCGGCGTACTGCAGCGCCTTCTCGGTCAGTGCTGCCGCAATCCCTCTGCCACGCAAGGCGTTGGGCACGAACGTCCGATAGATATCCAGGGTCTGCTTGCCCAGGTCCATATAGGTCAGATAGGCACGATGACCGTCCACAGTGGTCTCGAACTGATGACCAGCCTGGTCATGGTGGATGGACAACGCCTCGCTCATCACTACTCCTCGCGGGTCTAAATGCTGACCCCTACCTTACCGATGTTTTTCCGGCGAAGGAACATCTACGCCACCCCGTGCCTGTCCGGTCACCGAGCGCAAAAAAATCAATCACTCAAACCCGAGCACGTCGTGAATAGTAGGCACCAATGACGCAAATGCTCAAGGCACACCTGTCATTGGAGGGTAGCCTCGTCGGATTTAGCGAAGGCGCAATAGCTGAACATCGCCAGTTGTTGAGTCTTGAGACGAGCGCGCGTAGTTAAAGTCACCACTCCTACCAATAAAGATGCCCGGGACGCTGCGCAAAAAATGAACAAAAGTGTAGGCGAATCAATAAACAGCGACTTTAGCGACCCTGCCGGAGTTCCTCTCGCCAGCGGAACTTTTGTGCACTGACGCGCTCCATTCAAGGGCTTGGCGCTGTGTATTTTTTAAACAACAGCAAGAAAAGTTGCTCGAAAAAGAATCACCGCCTACAATTTTTTTGCTTCTTGCGCTACGTCAGTTTACTTACTACAAGTAATGGGTAGTATGTACGCCGGCTAACTCCTCACTCTGAGGAGACAGTCACTAAATAGAAAGTCCTTGAAGGGGAACACGATGAACAACGTTCTGAAATTCTCTGCTCTGGCCCTGGCCGCAGTTCTGGCTACCGGTTGCAGCAGCGCATCGAAAGAAACCGAAGCACGTCTGACTGCTACCGAAGACGCAGCAGCTCGCGCCCAAGCTCGTGCAGACGAAGCCTACCGTAAAGCTGATGAAGCTCTGGCTGCTGCTCAAAAAGCACAACAGACTGCTGACGAAGCTAACGAGCGTGCTCTGCGCATGCTGGACAAAGCTAGCCGCAAGTAATAGTCCCTCGGGATTGTTATCGAGCCGACCCATTTTTTGGGTCGGCTTTTTTATTGCCTGGTGTTTTCCCCGGGCAATAAAAAACCCGCCGGCATCGCAAAACGCCGGCGGGTCGAAACAGAACCTTACTGCTGCAAGTCGATCGGTGCGCTCGAAACCATCGGTGCCGACGCATTTGGCACGGCGATCTCGACCGGCAGGCCATCTTCGGCAGCCACCACGTCACGCACCACGTTCCAGTCCATGCGCAGGTTGCTGGTGATGTCTTCGCGCTTGAGCATCGCGTTGATCACCGCGGTGTGCTTGTCCACCACCGACGGGTTGCCCTTGTCGTCCAGCGGTGTATGGGCTTCCAGGTAAACCTTGCCGCCACTCAAGCCCAGCTTGTAGGGGTCGTTGATGATCCGCACCGACGTGCCCACCGGCACCATGCCGGCCATCTCCAGAACGTTGTTGTTGAACATCCGGAAGCAACCGTGGCTGGTGCGCATGCCGATACCGAATTTCTTGTTCGAGCCGTGGATCAGATAGCCCGGGGTGCCCAGGGTGAACTTGAAAGGCCCCAGCGGGTTGTCCGGGCCAGCCGGCACCACATTCGGCAGCGGGTCGCCATCGGCGGCATGCTCGGCCTTGATCGAGGCCGGTGGGGTCCAGGTCGGGTTCGGCGTCTTGGCCGTGATGCTCGTGTGGGCGATTGGCGAGCCCCAACCTTCACGGCCGATCCCCAGCGGGAAGGTGTAGACCACGTTCCGGCCCTTGGGGAAGTAGTAGAGGCGGTACTCGGCAAGGTTGATCACGATGCCTTCGCGCGGACCTGGCGGCAGGATGAAACGGGTCGGCAGCACGATCTCCGTACCGGCGCCCGGCAACCAGGGGTCGACGCCCGGGTTGGCGGCGACCATCTCGGTGTAACCCAGGTCATAGGTCGTGCCCAGGTCGGCGAAGGTGTCTTCGTATTTGGCCTTGATCACTTGTACCTGGCCGACAATGTCCTCACCCGGCGGTGGCAGGGGCAGCTGCAGTGCAGCAACGGGTCCCGCCATACACAGGGCGGCAAGAGACAGGCAGCGGGCGACGGCAGGCAAGCGCAGCAACATCCGGGACATCCTTCGCAGATCGAATAGAGGTATTAAAACGGCGATTGTACACCGCAGGCCGGTATTACGGGGAGAGCGGCGATGGCGCGTCCGATATGCGTCCTGTGGGAGCCAAGCTTGCTCGCGATAGCGACAGACCAGTCAACATTGTTGCTGACTGGCTTATCGCAATCGCGAGCAAGCTTGGCTCCCACAGTTTGTGGCTTAACTGACTGGCATCAGGGCAAGCCTTGCTCCCACAGTCCCCCCAAGGGCATGCCTTGAATCCTGCGATTACAGCTCGAACCGCAGTTCCGGCCAGATCGGTGAGGTACCGCGCTTCTGGGACTCGAGGATCGCCCGGCACAGCGAGCACAGGCGATGATCCTGGAATATCCGGCGATCAACGCCAGACCAGCGCGGCTGGGCCGGCAGCAGGCTGCCGCAGAGGGTCCGGTCCGCCGAACCACCGAGCTCCAGCTGCCGGGTCACCAGATGCACCCGCACTTCCTGGCAGGCGAACAGGTCCAGCTGTTCGTCAGGCTCGATCAGTTGGTAGGCAAACAAGGACCAGGCGGGACGCGGCATCGGGGGCTCCAAATCGGGGGCGCCACATTAGCCGAAAGCCCGCCTGTAGAAAAGCGTCAAAGCAGCGGTTTCAGTGTCGGCCAGACATTTTCCAGCAACTTGCCCTGGGCCGCGACGGACGGGTGCAATCCGTCGCCCTGCATCATCCCCGGAACCCCACCGATGTCCTGGAGGAAAAACGGCACCAGCGGCACTTTTTTCTCATCGGCCAGAGCGCTATAGACCTTGGCGAAGGCATCGGTGTAGCGCCGACCGTAGTTGGGAGGCAGCTGCATACCCAGCAGCAACACCTTTGCACCGCTGGCGCGGGAGGCGTCAATCATCGCTGCAAGGTTTTGTTGCAATTGTGTTGGCGGCTGTCCGCGCAAGCCATCGTTGCCGCCCAACTCCAGGATCACCAGGTCCGGCTTATGGGCTGCAAGCAGCGCCGGCAGCCGCGCCTGGCCTCCTCCGCTGGTGTCGCCACTGATGGACGCATTGACCACTTTGTCGTCAAAACCCTCGGCCTTGAGCCGTTGTTCGAGCAATGACACCCAGCCTTGCCGGGTATCCAGGCCGAAAGCCGCGCTGATACTATCGCCAACGATCAGGACTGTACCCGCCGCTGCGTTCTGGACCATGCACATCAAGGCCAGGCCGGCACTCAAAAACCACACACGCATCGGATTCTCCATGGGCTCAAGCATTCTCACCGCGAAGGACCTTAGCAAAGTGGTTCCCAGCGCGGAAGGTGAACTGACCATCCTGCACGAACTCAGCTTGGAACTGAACAAGGGCGACAGCCTGGCCATCGTCGGCGCCTCCGGTTCCGGCAAATCCACTCTCCTGGGCCTGCTGGCCGGCCTGGACCTGCCCAGCAAGGGTGAAGTGACCCTCGCCGGGCAGGCCCTCAGTGCGCTGGACGAAGACCAGCGGGCGCGAATCCGCGCAGAGCACGTCGGCTTCGTCTTCCAGTCGTTCCAACTGCTCGACAGCCTCAATGCGCTGGAAAACGTCATGCTGCCGCTGGAGCTGGACGGTCGCAAGGATGCCCGCGAACGCGCCACGGAACTGTTGCAGCGGGTCGGCCTGGGCCAACGCCTCACCCACTCGCCGCGCCAGCTCTCCGGTGGCGAGCAGCAGCGCGTGGCCATTGCCCGCGCCTTCGCCGCCGAGCCCGACGTGCTTTTCGCCGACGAGCCCACCGGCAACCTCGACAGCCACACCGGCGAGCGCATCAGCGATCTTTTGTTCGAACTGAACAAGGAAAGCGGCACGACCCTGGTGCTGGTCACCCATGACGAACGCCTGGCCCATCGTTGCCGGCGCCTGATCCGACTTGAAGCCGGCCAGATGGTCGCCCCCCTGGAGCCTTGATGGCACGCTTGCCGCTGTTGCGCCTGTTCAGTCTCGCCGTCCGTCAATTGCTGCGCGACGCCCGCGCCGGCGAGTTGCGTGTGTTGTTCTTCGCCTTGCTGGTCGCGGTGGCGGCAAGCACCGCCATCGGCTACTTCGGCGCCCGTCTCAACGGCGCGATGATGCTGCGCGCCACCGAATTCCTCGGTGCGGACCTGCTGCTTGAAGGCAGCTCGCCTGCCCGCCCCGAACAGATCCGCAGCGGCACTGAGCTGGGTCTGGAGCACGCTCTTGTCGTGGAGTTCTCCAGCGTCGTCGCCACCGACAACGGTATCCAGCTGTCCAGCGTCAAGGCTGCCGACGACCTCTACCCGTTACGCGGCGAACTGAAAAGCGCCCCGTCCCCCTTCGCCCCGGAAGAATCCGGAGGACGACCGAACCCGGGCGAGGCGTGGGTCGAAGCCCGACTGCTGACAGCACTGGACCTGAAGATCGGCGACAGCATCGATGTCGGCAACATCACCTTGCGCCTGAGCCGGGTGCTGACTTACGAACCGGATCGCGCCGGCAATTTCTACAGCCTCACACCCCGGGTCATGATCAACCTCAAGGACCTGGAAGCCACTGGCGTGGTACAGCCGGGCAGTCGTGTCAGCTATCGCGATCTCTGGCGAGGCCCGGCGTCCGCCCTGCAAACCTATCGCGACCTGATCAAGCCGGGCCTGGAAGCCAACCAGCGCCTGCAGGATGCCCGCGACGGCAACCGGCAGATCGGTGGCGCCCTGGGCAAGGCCGAGCGCTACCTGAACATGGCCAGCCTGGTGGCTGTGCTCCTCTCCGGCGTTGCGGTCGCGCTCTCCGCCAACCGTTTCGCCACCCGACGTTTCGATGCCAGTGCGCTGCTGCGCTGCCTGGGCTTGTCACGTCGGGAAACCATGGTGCTGTTCAGCCTGCAACTGACGGTACTGGGCCTGCTGGCGAGCCTCAGCGGCGCCCTGCTCGGCTGGGTCGCCCAATTGGGGTTGTTCGCCTTGCTGCATGACCTGCTACCCGCCACCGTACCGCCCGGCGGCCTGCTGCCGGCAATCGCCGGGATCGGCACCGGGCTGGTGGCGCTGGCAGGGTTCGCCCTGCCGCCCCTGGCCGCGCTGGGGCGGGTGCCGCCGTTGCGCGTATTGCGCCGGGACATGCTGCCCATCCCCTCCAGTACCTGGGTGGTCTATGGTGCCGCGCTGGGTGCCCTTGGCCTGATCATGTGGCGCCTGAGCCTGGACCTGGTGCTGACCTTCGCCCTGCTCGGCGGCGGCGTCGTCGCCGCGCTGGTGCTGGGCGGCCTGCTGTTGCTGCTGCTCCAGAGCCTGCGCCGGATGCTCGCCCGCGCGTCCCTGCCCTGGCGGCTGGGGCTCGGCCAATTGCTGCGCCATCCCCTGGCTGCGGCCGGCCAGGCATTGGCATTCGGCCTGATCCTGTTGTCCATGGCGTTGATCGCACTGTTGCGTGGCGAGTTGCTGGATACCTGGCAAAACCAGCTGCCGAAAAATGCCCCCAACTACTTCGCCCTGAACATCCTGCCCAATGACAAGCAGGCCTTCACCGACAAGCTGTTGCAGTTGTCGGCGCAATCGGCCCCGCTCTATCCCGTGGTGCCGGGGCGACTCATCAGCATCAATGGCGAGCCGGCCAAGGAGTTCGTCACCAAGGACTCGGCCGGGGACCGGGCACTGCAGCGCGACCTGAGCCTGACCTGGGCTGCGGACCTGCCGGAAGGCAACGTCGTCACCGCCGGGAACTGGTGGCCACAGCAGCCACCGGACGATATACCGGGGGTTTCGGTGGAGGGCAAAGTGGCCGAGAACCTGCAGATCAAACTGGGCGACCGGCTGGTGTTCAGCGTGGGTGGCGTCAACCGAGAAGCGAAGGTCACCAGCCTGCGGGAGATCAACTGGGACAACTTCCAGCCCAACTTCTTCATGATCTTCCAACCCGGCACCCTGAAGGACCTGCCGGCCACCTATCTCACCAGTTTCTATCTGGCCGCCGGTCACGACCAGCAGATTGTCGACCTGGCCCGGGCCTTTCCGGCAGTGACGATTCTGCAGGTCGAAGCCTTGCTGCAACAACTGCGCAGCATTCTGGCCCAGGTGACCCTGGCCGTGGAGTACGTGCTGCTGTTTGTCCTGGCGGCGGGCATGGCCGTGCTGTTCTCCGGCCTGCAGGCCACCCTCGATGAACGGATTCGTCAAGGCGCGTTGCTGCGGGCCCTGGGGGCAGAACGTCCCTTGCTGGTCAAGGCCCGACGCATCGAATTCGGCCTGTTGGGTGCAGTCAGCGGGTTACTGGCGGCCCTGGGTTCGGAACTGGTCAGTCTGGTGCTTTACCGCTTTGCCTTCGACCTGCCCTGGCATCCGCATCCATGGTTGCTGATGTTGCCGCTGGCGGGCGCATTGCTGATCGGCGCTGCGGGGGTGTTCGGCACCCGGCGGGCGCTCAACGCCAGCCCGCTGACAGTGTTGCGCGAGGGTTGATAGACTTCCGTCCTTACCACCACAAGAAGTTGCCATGAGCCGTTATCGCCCACCTCGTACCGCAGGCACCGCGCTGATCACCCCCGAGGGCGAGGCGCGGATGCGCGCCGAGTTCCACGAGCTTTGGCATGTGCGCCGCCCTCAAGTGACCCAGGCGGTCAGCGAGGCGGCGGCCCAGGGTGATCGCTCGGAAAATGCCGAATACACCTACGGCAAGAAAATGCTGCGGGAAATCGACAGCCGCGTCCGCTTCCTCACCAAGCGCCTCGAAGCACTCAAAGTCGTCAGTGAAAAACCCAGCGACCCGAATAAGGTGTATTTCGGCGCCTGGGTCACGGTCGAAGACGAGGACGGTAACGAGGCTCGCTATCGCATCGTCGGCCCCGACGAGCTGGATCTGAAACAGAACCTGATCAGTATCGACTCGCCACTGGCACGGGCGCTGATTGGCAAGGCATTGGATGCTGAAGTCAGGGTGCAGACACCGACAGGCGAGAAGCGGGTGTATGTCGTGGACATCACTTATCCATGAGCCGCCGATAAAGCCCAGCGGCCTCGAAACATCCCAGCAAACTTGATCCTTTGACAAGATGACAGCGCTGCGCAAAATGACCGGCGCACGCTGCCTCGTGCCTTTCGCTCAGAACATTATTCAAGGATGAATAATCATGAAGGCTACCCACCATGGATTGGACTGCTGGATGTACAACACCCCTCAGTTATACAAACTGCGTATCGACGAATTGATTCTGCCCGGCACCCATGACTCCGGCGCAGACAAAAAAGCCCCCAACCCTACGTTGCCTCAGGAAAAGACCCAGGACGTGCCGATCATCGAACAGGTCCTGGCGGGCTTTCGCGTGCTCGACCTGCGCGTGGTGTTCTCCGCCACCGCCCCTGTCGGCAGTGACAAGCGCTTCCAACTGTTTCACCTCACCTCCTCCGGACGCACGGTGGGCGGTGACGTTCTGGCTCCGTTGAATGATTTTTACGACGACCCCGAGCACAAGGCCACGAGGGCCAAGGAAATCGTTATCTTGAACTTTCATAAATTCAAGCATTTCAACCGGACCATCCACCAGGAACTGCACAGCCTGATCGATTCGAAAATCGGACAACGGCTGATCCCCCGGAACTGGCGGCGTTCAACGCTGGAAGATATATGGACCCATCGTCCGGAGAAGACCGTTGTGATTTCCTACAATCACCGCGTCAGGGCGAAGTACTGGAAGGGCGTGGAGCATCAATGGAGCGGTAAGAACCTGAACTCCACCGCGGCCTTGAAAGCATTCATGGATGAGCAATCCGCCAGGCAGAAACCCGACTTCGTATTGCGCTCGATACAATGCGCGAAATACGTGTTGCCTCTTCATCTTCCCGACGACTTCAGTGAAAAGATAGATGAGTGGTTCGAGTCCAGGGACAGTAGCAGCTATATCCAGCGCTTCCACATCATCAACACCGATTGGTCGACCCGCAGCCGGATTGTATTCAACTGCATGCACGCCAACGGTCTCAAGGCGTCGGCCAAGGCAGGCAGCCTCAGCGCCGGGTGATCAGCCCTTGCCGCGCCACACGGGTCAACTGCCGGATCATTTCAGGCGCATCCGCCGCACTGGGTGACTGGATGACCGCCAGATCGAAGCTATCGCTGGCGAAACGTGCCAGGGACTCGCCATCTTCGACAAACTGGATCAGGAATGCAGCGGGCCCGTGGCTGCGCCGCGGCCAGCCGTCGAGATAACGCAACAACGTTGGCTGATGGGTACCGCCCAAGAGGATTTTGGGATTGCGCTGAAGGCTCGCCGTAATCGGCGCAAGACGTACAAGGGGACTGGGTGCGTTCATCGTGTCGTGTCTCTGCCTCAAAAAGTCTGCATGGCAGGTGAGAGGCAACACCGAACCAGCGCTTTAGCGGTATTTCGAAGCCTGTTCCAAGCTTCTGACGATGACTGGATGAGTCACCTGGCGCCCCGCAAGTAGCTGTTTAAATCGGCGCATGGACAGCATCCTAGAGAAGCCGACGGGCCAGTGTCAAGAATCTGCAGCCACAAAAAAGGCCCGTACCAGACGGGCCTTCGATGGTTGTACTCGATGATCAGCTAGCGATGGCGCGATCGACCGACAGCTTGCCTGCACCCTCGATCAACACCGCAATGCTCGCGGCCAGCAGCGCCAGGGCAAACTCATAACCGTTGTTGGCCATGAACAGGCCATTGCCGATGTGCACGGAAAAAATAGCCACCAGGGACAGGAAAGCCAACCCCAACGCCGCCGGACGAACCAGCAGGCCAACGATCAAGGCCAACCCGGCGAAAAACTCGGTGCCACCGGCCAATGTGGCCATTACGTAGCCGGGTGTCAGGCCGATGCTTTCCATCCACTGCGCGGTTCCCGCCAGCCCGTAGCCACCAAACAGACCAAAGAGCTTTTGCGAGCCGTGAGCCGCAAAAATGACACCGACCGCAATGCGAAGGACGGTCAGGCCGTAGCCGGCACGGGTGGACAGGATTTTATTGACGAAAGAGCTCATGGGTTCATTTCCTTGGGAAGGTTGGGTTGGTCGCTATATTAATCAATAAAACTCATGTTAAAAACGCAATATATCCGTCATACCAATCAACTTATTCGATCATTTGCGCAGTGCAACCTTTTGTTCCTTCGGCTCCAACGACTCCCGCTCCCGATCAAACGCCAGATAGTACTTATTCACACTATTAACGTAGCTGACGGCGCCCATTCCTACCTGCTCCATGGCAATACGTTCGACCTGGAAAAACCACTGGTTGGGATTCAGTCCACGCCGCCGGGCCTCGGCACGCATGCCCTGGACGCGTTCGGGACCCATGTTGTAGGCAGCCAATACAAAGGCCATGCGTTCGCGCTCGTTGAGCTTGGGGCTGGAAAAAAACTTGCGGCGGATCATGGCCAGGTACTTGGCGCCGGCCTGGACATTGGCGTCCAGGTTCTGAATGTTGCCGACCCCGACCCGCTGCGCCGCCGCCGGAGTGATCTGCATGAGCCCGGTGGGACCGCTACCGCTTCGGGCGCTGGGTTGCAGAGCGGACTCCTTGAAGGCCAGGGCCGCGAGGTTGAGCCAGTCCATATCCTGGGCCTCGGCATGTTTTTGCAGCACCGGGCGCAGTTTCTCCAGCCGCTGGCGGTCGGCCCGAGCCAGCGGATAATGAACCTGGTACAAACGACGATAGATGCGCAGGAACGCAGCGTCCTCGTTGGACGGTACCTTGTAGGTCGTCAGGAAGCCGTTGATGCTCGCCCGCAGCATGGCGGCGTCGCGGCGAACGAACCAGTGCTCGTTATCCGGCTCACCGATCAGCAACTGCCGGTCGAAGCGCAGCTTGGGCAGGATCTTGCCCCAGCGCTCGGCGATGGGTTGCTCGACAATGGTCAGATGGAAAATCCCTCCCTGGACCATTTCCAGCACATCCTCGACCGCCAGGGTGGGGTCGACCCATTCGATCTTCACCGGTGATAACTTGAGCAAAGCCAGCTTCTGGTTGATCTGCCCCACCGCGTCCCCCGCCGCACTGCCGTTGGGCAAGGCCAGGGTCTTGCCGGACAACTGCTCCACCCGCGTGTAGCGCTTCTCCCCCTTGATGCCCACCAGCATCAAGGGCACGCCACTGCGAATCGGATCGCTGGCACTGACCGCGTGACTGGCCAAGGGCTCAAGCAATTCACCCGGCGCCACGAGGTCGCCCTCTCCGCGTTGCAGGGCACCGAGCAACTGGTCCTTGGCCTTGGGGATGATCTTGAGGGTGATTTCCTGGCCATCCCGGGCATGACCGTTAAGGTATTGTTCGAACGCCCGCAACCGGTGGTATTCGACGCCGATGGGTTGCCCCTGGACTTCACCGGAACTGTTGCGGCTCTGGTTGACCAATACTTTCAGCACTCGACTGCTGCGGATCTGCGCCAGGTCACGCACCGTACCCGGCGCCACCGCCTGCACCGGCCCAGGCAGCCGCGCCTCCGCCGGCATTGGCAGCAGCAGCGAACAACACAGCAGTAAGAACACCTGGGGACGTGTCATCCACTCTCCGGAAGGAATACCGCGACCCGCCTTCTTGAAAAAAGAGGCTTGGGTCGACAGGAACAGAGCACCTGGGGCGCTGAAAAGTGCGCAAGACTGGCACAGTGATGGCGTTTATACCAACCCGACCTGTCTCATGGCCTCAACAGACAGCCTCAACTCGTTGTAGTTCTTGGCTTTTCTTATAAATCTACAGCTCTGATATGCTTTCCGGCCTTTGGGCCGAGGTAGCACCATGCAACTCATCGATATCGGCGTCAACCTGACCAACCCCAGTTTCGCCGACAAACAGCAGGCAGTGCTTGAGCGCGCCTATGAAGCAGGGGTCTGCCAACTGGTATTGACCGGCACCAGCATCGAGGGCAGCGAACAGGCTCTCGAGCTGTGCCAACAGTTGGATGAGACCGGCGAGCGCCTGTTCTCCACCGCCGGCATCCATCCCCACAGCGCCAGCGACTGGACAGCCGACAGCGCCCGGCACCTCAAGGACCTGCTGAAGCAAAGCCACGTCCGTGCCGTTGGAGAATGCGGACTGGATTTCAACCGGGACTTCTCCCCTCGCCCACAACAGGAGAAAGTCCTGGAAGAACACCTCGCCCTGGCGGCGGAACTGCAACTTCCAGTCTTTCTTCACGAACGCGACGCCGACCAGCGCTTACTGGAGATTTTGCGGGATTTCCGCGACCGTCTGCCGGCTGCGGTGGTGCATTGCTTTACCGGTGAGAAAAAGGCGCTGTTCAACTACCTGGACCTGGACCTGCACATCGGCATCACCGGCTGGATCTGCGATGAACGCCGGGGCACGCATCTGCACCCGTTGGTACGCGAAATCCCCCGCGGCCGGCTGATGCTCGAAAGCGATGCGCCCTACCTGCTGCCCCGCACCCTGCGTCCCAAACCGAAGAACGGGCGCAACGAGCCGGCCTACCTGACCGAAGTCTTGCGGGAAATCGCCTTGCATCGAGGCGAAACCCAAGAAGACCTGGCCGCTCACAGCACAGCATGTGCGCGGGCGTTTTTCGGGCTGCCCACGATCTCCTGAGCCCCCGAAATCCCTTGCGGGAGCGAGCCTGCTCGCGATAGCAGTGAATCAGCTTGCAAGTCAGTGGCTGACACTCCGCTATCGCGAGCAGGCTCGCTCCCACAGGGAATCCGGGCCAGCCCATGGCTCCTAGCACCAGGTCTGTTGACCCACATCAACACTCCACCTCCCGGGATAGCGGCAAAATAATGGCACCTTGCCAAAACTGTTTCCGCTATCAGAGAAGACCTCCATGGGTGCCTGGCTTAGCAATATCTCGCTGAAATACAAATTCTGGGCGGTCAACGCGGTCGCCTTTGTAACCACCTTGCTGCTCGTGCTCTATGCACTGCAGCTTGAACAACAGGCCCGCAATGATGCGGCCCGGGTGAATGCCCAGGCCCAGGCGCGCCTGCTCAGTGCCTGGCCCGCCGGGCAAGCATTGCCCAGGGCCGATAACCTGCTGGCGTTCAAGCAAGGCCAGGCGCCCGCGCTCAACGGTCAGTCGTTGCCTTCACTGGCGCAGGCGCAGGGCTGGGTCGATCTGGACTCCAAACCGCTCGTCGGCAATCAGCCGTTGCTGGGCGCTGACGTCATCCGACGCGGCGACGGCCAACAACTCGCCGTCCTGGCCCAGGGCGCAAGCCTGAGCCAGGTACTCGGCGAGCGTTTCAGCCAATACGCCGTGGCGGTGTTCGTGTTGATGCTGGCCATGCTGGGCGCGTCGCAATTGTTGATCCGCTTTCTGTTGAGCCAGCTCAACACCCTGAAGGACGTGATGCTGCATGTGGAGAAGACCGGCGATCTGTCCGCCCGCGTGCCCCTGGCCTGCAAGGATGAAGTGGGCCAGATGGCCGCCGCATTCAATGCCATGCAAGCCGGTTATCAACGGGTGGTCGATACCGTGGCCAGCACGGCCCGCCAACTGGACAGTGGCGCGGCACGATTGGCCTCGAGCATGAGCGAGGTTCGCCACGGCATGCTTGGGCAGCAGAGCGAAACCGACCAGGCGGCGACGGCGATCAACGAGATGTCCGCCACGGTGTATCACATCGCCCAACATGCCGGCGCCACTCGCGACCTGTCGAAAGCCGCCGACACCCTGGCCGGCAATGGCCGTAATGTGGTCAATCGTGTTGAGCAGTCAATCACCGGCCTCTCCTCCGGGGTGCAGCAGACCGCCGAAATGATCCAGCGCCTGGCCGAAGACAGCCAGAAGATCAACAGCGTGGTCAGCGTGATTCACAGCATCGCGGAGCAAACCAACCTGCTGGCCCTCAACGCCGCCATCGAAGCCGCGCGGGCCGGGGAAATGGGCCGGGGTTTCGCCGTGGTAGCCGACGAGGTACGCAACCTCGCCAAACGGGTGCAAATCTCAACAGATGAAATCACCACCATGGTGTCGGCCCTGCAGGCGGGCACCCAGGACGCGGTGGACTTCATGCAGGAAAGCTCCTACAAAGCCGACGATTGCGTACAACAGGCCCGCGAGGCCGGCGAGGCATTGGCGCAGATCACCGACGCGGTGGCCCAGATGCGCGAGAGCAATACCCAGATCGCCGTCGCGGCCGAGCAGCAAAGCCAGGTTGCCGAGGAAATGAACCGGGCGGTGGTGGGCATTCGCGACGTCACTGAAAACACCGTGCGCCAGACCGTGGACTCGGCCACGACCAGCCATGAACTGGCGACCCTGGCGGGTGAATTGAGCAAGGCGATCGGGCAGCTCAGACTCTGAGACCGCCGTCGCGGGCAAGCCTTGCTCCCACAAAGGAATGTGGACGATGGAGAGGCAAGCCCTACCCCACAAAGAAAATGTGGACCTGTGGAGAGGCGAGCCCTACCCCACAAAGAAAATGTGGACCTGTGGAGAGGTAAACTTCATCCCATAAAGGACACATGGACCTGTGGGAGCAAGGCTTGCCCGCGATTGCTTCATCCGAGAACTGACTCGGATCTATCGCTCCCATAGCCAACCGCGATTCGCCGCCCTGCCCCGCCATGCCTATTCTTGTATCAACAGATGTCAGGCATAAGGAGCAGCATCATGCACAAACGTCACCCTACCCTCGCAGGCTGGCAATGGCACGCCTTCAACCCAACCCATCTGGCGTTGCAACTGATCGCCGTGCCCTTGCTCATCATCGCATCGCTGCTGATCATCTCGGGCGCGCTCAACCTGGACCTGGCGGACATCAGCATCGGCATCATCGCTGTATTCGCCTCACTGGGACTGCTGCACCACACTCATTGAGCGCCCACATACCTCAGCCGAAAATCGTCACCGTCTGCCGGCTCATGGCGATCAGGCGGCCATCGGCGCTCCAGAACTTCGCAGCGACGTGACCGTAGCCGTCCTGGGCGTGCTCGATCTCGGCCAGGTACTTGCACCAGTCCAACGTCGTGAGCGCCAGCACCGGTTGGACGAATTCGATGGTCCAGGTCAGCGTGCTACCCGGCGCCATCTGTGTCAGGTGCGGCAGTAACGCGGGCGGCCAGGCATCCACCAACGCGAGGATGTGGGCCTCGTTGAGCGGCTCTTCCTTTACATCCCCACGCAACCGTACCCAACCACCCATGCTGCGTGATTTATTGCCGGTGAATGGCAGACCACCGACACTCCAGCACATCGCCAGGTGCCGCATGAACTCCGGCGTGCCACCCTTGATATAAGGCAGCTCCTGGCATTGCTCGATGCTTTTGAACTCAGGCGCAGGGTCGGCCTGCACCGCCACCACGGAAGAGCGCGATGCACCGAAGCTGCCTTGCACCACGGTCACCACCTGGCCGTTCTGCACAGCGCGTCCCTGCACCTGGCTGACCGCCTTGCCTTCGCGCAGCACTTCGACTTCAAAACTGACGGGCACGTCCGGTTCGACCGGGCCGACGAAGGTGATCGCCAGTGAACGCACCGGACGATCCGCCGGCACCCGTGCGCGCATCGCCTCATACTGCAGCGCCGCCACCAGCCCACCAAAAGTGGCGCGTCCCTGCCCCCATTCGGGTGCGATGGTCACGGCGCCAGGCTGACGGCGCACAGCATCGATCAAATCGGAAAAGCGCATGGCAACCTCGAAAGCATGGGAGAAAGATGAAGGAATCTTAACCAGCCGGGATAAACGACACAGCGCTCATTCCGGCCAAAGAGGCTGACAGATAGGCCGCCACACTTTAATCAACGCACAGAGCATTGTGGGAGATAGAGGGTGGTTTTTTCAGGATTTCTCGAAGCAGCTCGCGATCAGCTTATCGAGCACCTTGTCAGCCTTGGCTTCGGCCTCGCTCATGGTAGTGCGCCAGACCGGCACACAGGGTTGCAGGTCGTGTTCCCGTTCAGCCTGGGCCAGCCATTGCCAGCAGTCGTGCCAATCGCCCAGGGCGCCTTGGGCGGACTTGAGCCGCGGCATGGCCGCTTCCGGCAGTCGATCGAGCTCCGGGTAGGCTTCGATCGCATAGCGCACGCGCTTGATCAGCAGCCGCAACCGGTGGCGGTCATGGGCCGGATCACGCAACGCTTCACCGAGTTGTTTCCATTGTTTGTCCAGGCGTTTTTCAATGCGTTTGCGCAATCCCTTGAGCAGCCCCTGACGCTGGGCCGCGCGAATGAAGCGCGGGAATGCATCAAGGATCATCAACAGCTGCGCCAACTCCCGGCTCGCGGCCACGGCAGGATAGGCCTCGGCCATCTGCAGCCGACGCCGTTGCGCGGCATCGGTGTTGTCGTGCTGTTCAAGATAAGCTGCCAGCACTTCCCGGTCACGCAACGGCGTGGTCAGGGTTCCAACCGCCGAAGCGGCTGTTTCCAGCTGTTCGACACCCGGCAAGCCGCGCAATGGGCGGAGCAAGCTGCGCAAACGGCGAACCGTGGTCCGCAGGTCATGCAGCGCTTCACTGTCGGTATGGGCATTCAAGCGGGCCTGGCAGGCCAGCAGGCGGACTTCCAGCCCGACGATCCGGGCCACCAGCCTATCAATCATGGGGGGCGTACTCCGTACAGCAGCTTCAAGTGGCGAGCTGCAAGCCACAAGTGAGGGTCACGTCGTGCCGCTCTCTTGCAGCTTACAGTCTATAGCAGCCGCTGCTTTTATCGTCCCGCACGGGACTCGCGGATGTAGAAGCGAGCTTTCTCGGCCTTTCTGGAGCAGCCTTCGAACGCTTCGAACTGCTGCTGGGTCTTGGCACCGGTCAGCAGCGACAGCGCCTTGGAGTAACTGACAGTACCGGCAAAACCTTCGGCCTTGGCCAGGTCCAGTTCATGCCAGGCGGCGTCAAGCTGGGTGCCGCAGCTGTCACGATAAGCTGTTTTGCCTGCGCAACCGGCCAGGGCCAGAACCATCAGGGATGCTACTAGGGGCAGGCAGATCCGGGCTTTCATCATTACACCTCAGTCAGGTCAAACAGTCGTGCTGGTAAGACGGTCGCAAAGGCGAAAAGTGCCTTGGCCGGACCGCCTTAATTCAAGTGTGGGCGAGCATACAAAAATGTCACCCCAGCGTGTCAAAAAACGACGCTGATGCCACAACGATTGAGCCGGAGCCTCGATCAGTGCATTGTTGAAGTCTGTTCGACAAGAGGCCAGGTCATGACAAAACGTGTCGCATTGGTATTGGGTTCGGGCGGCGCCCGGGGCTACGCCCATATCGGGGTGATCGAGGAAATCGAACGACGTGGCTACGACATTGCCTGCATCGCCGGTTGCTCGATGGGCGCTGTAGTGGGCGGGATCTATGCCGCCGGCAAGCTCAGGGACTACCGCAACTGGATCGAAAGCCTGGATTACCTCGACGTCCTCCGGCTGGTGGATGTCAGTTTTCGCCTCGGTGCAATCCGCGGTGAAAAAGTCTTCGGACAGATCCGTAAGATCGTCGGCGAACTCAATATCGAAGACCTGCGCATTCCCTACACCGCCGTAGCCACGGACCTGACCAACCAACAGGAAATCTGGTTCCAGGAAGGTTGCCTGCATCAGGCAATGCGCGCTTCGGCGGCGATTCCCAGCCTGTTCACACCAGTGATGCAAGGCAATCGCATGCTGGTGGATGGTGGCCTGCTCAATCCGCTGCCGATCGTGCCGGTAGTATCGAGTCACTGTGACCTGATCATCGCAGTCAACCTCAATGCCACCAACCAGCGACAATACAGTCTGCCGGTCATCCCACGTCCGGCCGCGTTCAGGAGCCGATTCGACAATCTAATCAGTTCCCTGGGGTCGAAATTGCCCTTTCGGCGCAAGCAGGCCGAGCAGTTGTTACTGCTGGAACAAGAAGCGTTGAAGGCCGAGGCCGCCGACATCAACCCCTGGCTCGAATCCGCCGAGCCTGAAGGCCAGCAACCAGCAGCCGCGCCCGAGACTGAAGGCGCACCGAAGTCCGCCACCGGTTCGTTCATCATCGATAACGTCGGCCCGGCCTCGTTGCTGGATTTGATCAACCAGAGTTTCGAGGTAATGCAAACCTCGTTGGCCCAATACAAGATCGCCGGGTATCCCCCGGATGTACTGATCAACGTGCCGAAACGGGTGTGCCGGTTCTTCGAGTTCTACAAGGCGCCGGAGTTGATCGCCCTGGGGCGGGAGATTGCCAGTGACACCCTGGATCGGTATGAAAGTGAACAGAGCTGAAGCAACACCTTGATCCTGTGGCGAGGGGATTTATCCCCGTTGGGGTGCGAAGCAGCCCTAAAATCAGGCAACTCGGTTTGCCAGCTTTATCGAGTCGACGGGTTTGGGGGCGCTTTGCACCCCAGCGGGGATAAATCCCCTCGCCACAACAGTGCTTGGCTGAAGACCGAGAGGTTAAAACCCACCCTCTCCCAACAATCGATACCCCACCCCCGCCTCGGTCGCAATGAACCGGGGACGCGTCGGGTCGTCCGCCAGTTTTTGACGCAGGTGGCCGACCACGATGCGCAGATAGTGACTGTCCTCGGTGTGGGTCGGGCCCCAGATATCCTTGAGCAACTGTTGTTGGGTGATGACCCGTCCGGGGTGCCGCGCCAGTTGTGCCAGCACGGCATATTCCTTGCGGGTGAGAGCCACTTCGGCGCCGTCCAGCAATACCCGTCGATAGGCCAGGTCCACCGTCAGCGGACCGAACGTCAGCGCCGCTTCCCGAGCCTCGCCTGCCGGTGCCTGGCGCAAGAGGGCGCGGACGCGGGCGAGGAACTCCTGGATGCCGAACGGCTTGGTCACGTAATCGTTGGCGCCGTTGTCCAGCGCCTCGACTTTCTGGGCTTCACTGGCTCGCACCGAGAGCACCAGCACCGGCACCGTCGACCATTGGCGGAACTCGCACAGCACCTGCTGACCATCCATGTCAGGCAGGCCCAGGTCGAGCACCAGCAGATCAGGCTTGTTCAATGCAGCCTGGGCCAGGCCGTCGGCCCCTGTACCGGCCTCCAGCACCTTGTAGCCCTGGGAGACCAGGCTGATGCGCAGGAATTTGCGGATCTGCGGCTCATCATCGATGACCAGGAGGGTCGCGGTTTGGTTCATGGGTTCGGTTCACTGAAAATCAATGGCAGAGAGTAAAGCAGCCCGGCTCAAGCTTCATCGTCCATGTCCGGTTGTGCCTGCAATGGCAGATGCAGGGTGATGCAGGTGCCGCGCCCGTCGATGCCATCGCCCACGCTGATCCGCCCACCATGGGCGCCCACCATGCCCTGACAGATCGCCAGCCCCAACCCCGTGCCCTGCCCGCCCCGATCGCCGCGCGCAGCGGTGTAGAACATGTCGAAGATTTTCTCCCGTTCTTGCTCGGGAATCCCCGGCCCTTCATCAGCCACGGCAAACAACACTTCGCTGTCCGTCGTGCCTGCACTCAGTTGCAGGCGCCCGTGAGCCGGCGAAAAACGCGCGGCATTCTCCAGCACATTCACCAGGGCCTGTTCGATCAGCGCCGCGTGGACATGCAGCAATGGCAAATGAGCGGGCACTTCGACGCTGACCATCAGCGGCGCCAGCACCGCCCTCAGACGATTCAGTGCACTGCCGACGATATCCGCCGGGGCCACCCAGTCCCGCGCCAGTTTCAGGGCGCCGTGGCCGAGACGGGTCATGTCCAGCAGGTTCTGGATGTAGCGGTCCAGACGCTCGGCTTCATCGCGGGTGCCTTCGAGCAATTCGCGACGATCCGCCAGCGGGATCGCCTCCCCCAACGCCAACAGGCTGTCGATGCTGCCACGCATGGCGGTCAGCGGCGTGCGCAGATCATGGGAGACCGAGGCGAGCAAGGCGCTGCGCAGTTGCTCGGTCTCGCCGTGCAGACGCGCCGCCTCGAGGTCCTGCGCCAACTGCGCCCGGGCCAGCGCCTGGGCCAGGGGCTGACTGAGGGCCGCCAACCAGCGCCGACGTTGACCGCTCAAGGGGCTGTCGTCTTTCGAACGCACGCCCAGCAACGCCAGCGGTCCACCCTCCACCGACAATGGCCACCACCACCAGCGCCCGAGGGGCAGTGTCCCGGTACCGGCGCCGGCCGGCTGGTCGTGCTGCCAGGCCCAATCGGCCGCCGCGCGTTCGGCCTCGACGAACGTCAGCGACTCAGCAGTCTCGACCTTCCAGCCACTCTGGCCTTCTCGATTGAGCAGGCATAGCTGCAAGTCGTGCCAGCCGTTGAAGTGCTGCGCGGCGGCACTGATCACGGCCTGGCGGTCGGTGGCAGCCGTGAGCTTGCGGGACAGATCGAGCAATTCGCCGGTTTCCTGCTGGGTGTCGCGCAGCACCTGCAACTGTCTACGTTGGCGGGCAGCAAGATTGCCGGTCAGCGCCGCCATCAGCAGAAAGAACACCAACGTCAACACATCTTCCTCACGCTGGATGGTGAAGGAAAAGTTCGGCGGGATGAACAGAAAATCGTAGGCCAGGAACGACAGCGCCGCGCAGGCCAAGGCCGGGCCGAGGCTGCTGCGCACCGCTACCAGCAAGACCGCCATCAGAAACACCAGGGAGATATTGGGCAACGCCAGCAGCCCGGAAATGCCCCAGGCCAACGCACTGGCCACCACGGTCGCCAGCAACGCCAACACGTAGTCGAAGCCGGTCTGGACGCGGCTTGAATAAACGCGGGCGGGACGCAGTTGTTCATCGCTGTCCAGTACATTGATCTCCAGCCCCCTGGCATCGCGCAACAAGCGTGAGGCCAGGCCTCCGCCAAACCATCGCCTGCGCAGGCGTGGTCGGGACTGCCCTACCAGGAGCAGAGTGGCCCGACGCTCGATGGCATGTTGAACCAGGGTCCTGGCTACTTCGCCGGCCCGCAACAACACCACTTCGCCGCCCAGACGTTCCGCCAGTTGCTGGGCGTTTTGCAGGCGCTGGCGCGAGGCCTCGTCCCGGGCGCCACCGTTGTCCACATGCACCAGGCTCCACGGCAGATGCCGACGCTGAGCGACGCGGCTGGCATGGCGCACCAGGCGCTCGGCTTGGGCGTCGCCGTTCACCCCCACCAGTAACCGCCCCCGCACCACCGGAGCGGCCTGCCCCAGTTGTCGATAGCCCAGCGCCAGATCGTTGTCCACTTGCGCGGCGGCGGTCTGCATCGCCAGCTCACGCAGGGCCGTCAGGTTGGTCTGGGTGAAGAAAGCGTCGATTGCCGCGCGGGCCTGCTCCGGTACATAGACCTTGCCATCGCGCAGGCGCTCCAGCAGTTCACGGGGCGGCAGGTCGATCAGCAGCAGTTCATCGGCCTCCTGCAGGACCCAATCCGGCAGCGTTTCGCGAACCTGCACCCCGGTGATGCCGCGCACCTGGTCATTGAGGCTTTCCAGGTGCTGCACATTGACGGTGGTGTAGACGTCGATGCCGGCAGCAAGCAGCTCTTGAATGTCTTGCCAGCGCTTGGCGTGGCGACTGCCGGGGGCATTGCTGTGGGCCAGTTCGTCCACCAGCACCAGCTTTGGCCGGGCGGCGAGCAGACCGTCGAGGTCCATCTCCTCGAGCATCACGCCCCGGTACTGGGAGCGCACCAAAGGCTGTTGTACCAGGCCGCCGAGCAAGGCTTCGGTTTCGGCTCGACCGTGTGTCTCTACCACACCGGCGATGACCTTCACGTTCTGCCGCAACTGGGTGTGGGCCGCTTGCAACATGGCGAAGGTCTTGCCAACACCCGGTGCCGCGCCAAGAAAGACCTTGAGCCGACCACGGCCAGCGCGGGGCAGATTGGCTAACAGGGCATCGGCGCGGCCGGAGTCGCTCATGGTGTGGTTCTCTTGCTTTCGGGTACTGAGGGCACGCCCATTCTCACAGGCTCCATGGACCCCTTGTGGGAGCGAGCCTGCTCGCGATGACGATGTATCAGCTTGCAGATGTGTGACTGATACACCGCTATCGCGAGCAGGCTCGCTCCCACAAAGGGGGTTACAGCTTTTCCAGCGCCAGGTTCAACGCCAGCACATTCACCACCGGCGGCCCCACCAGAGGTTGCTCGATGTGAGTGTCGAGCAACTGCTGCAAGGTCGAGACCGGCAGGTTGCGCGCCGCGGCGACTCGCGCCAGTTGATAGGCAATCGCCGCCGGTGGCAAGTGCGGATCCAGCCCGCTGCCGGAAGTGGTCAACAGCGCCAGCGGCACCGGCCCTTGGCCCGGCACCAAAAGCGTGTGTGCATCATCGATTATCCGCGTGGCCAGGGCCGGACTGGTCGGGGAAAGGTTGCTCGCGCCGCTGGCAACCGTGGCGAAGGTGCCGGCCGAGGGACGTGGATGGAACCAGGCATCCCCCTGGAAATCCTGGGCGATCAGCAGTGAGCCGCGCACTTTGCCGTCGGCCCCCTCGACGAGGCTGCCGTTGGCCTGGACGGGGAAGGCGATTTGCGCCACGCCCGTAACCAGCAGCGGGTAGGCGACCCCGGTGATCAACGTCATCAGGAGTAGCAGGCTCAAGGCCGGGCGAACTAATCTGAACATTCCAAAATCCTCAGTTGAAAACACATCTGTGGCGAGCAGACAGCAGTAACGGGCTCAAACCAGCCCCAATGCCGTCAACAACATATCGATCGCCTTGATCCCCACGAACGGCACCACGATCCCGCCCAAGCCGTAGATCAGCAGGTTGCGCCGCAGTAGCGCCGCCGCGCTCGCCGCCTGCACCCGCACGCCGCGCAGGGCCAAGGGGATCAGCACCACGATGATCAGCGCGTTGAACACAATGGCCGAGAGAATGGCGCTCTGCGGGCTGCTCAGGTGCATCACGTTCAACACGCCGAGCTGTGGATAAATCGAAGCGAACAATGCCGGCAGGATCGCGAAGTATTTGGCGACGTCATTGGCGATGGAAAAGGTGGTCAGTGCCCCACGGGTGACCAGCAGTTCCTTGCCGATCTGCACCACGTCCAGCAACTTGGTCGGATCGCTGTCGAGGTCGACCATGTTGGCCGCCTCCCGCGCCGCTTGCGTGCCGTCGTTCATCGCCATGCCGACATCGGCCTGGGCCAGGGCCGGAGCGTCGTTGGCGCCATCGCCGCACATGGCGACCAGCCGACCGTCATTCTGCTCATGGCGGATACGCGCCAGTTTTTTCTCCGGCGTGGCCTCGGCCAGCACGTCGTCGACGCCCGCCTCGGCGGCAATCGCGGCCGCGGTCAATGGGTTGTCGCCAGTGACCATCACAGTACGAATCCCCAGCTTGCGCAGCTCGGCGAAACGCTCGCGGATACCCGGCTTGACCACATCCTTGAGATGGATGGCGCCCAGCAGCTTGCCGTCCACGCACACCAATAAGGGCGTGCCGCCGCTCTGGGCGATCTTGTCGACCTCTTGGGCAAGCATCGACGGCAACTGGTTGCGCGGCAGGCCAATAAAACCCAGCAGCGAATCCACCGCCCCCTTGCGGTATACCCGCCCCTGATGATCGACACCGGACAAACGGGTTTCAGCGCTGAACGGTACCGCCGTCAGCGATTGCAAGGCAGGCTCGGGCTGCGGATGCAAAGCCCGCAGGTATTCCACAATGGACTTGCCTTCCGCCGTGTCGTCCGCCAACGAGGCCAACAACGCGCCTTCAGCCAGCGCCTTGATGCTCACACCAGGGGCGGCATGAACCGCTGCACAACGACGATTGCCGAACGTGATGGTGCCGGTCTTGTCCAGCATCAGCACGTGCACATCCCCCGCCGCTTCCACCGCGCGACCGGATTTGGCGATCACGTTCAGGCGCACTAGCCGATCCATCCCGGCGATGCCGATGGCCGACAGCAACCCGCCGATGGTGGTGGGAATCAACGTGACCAGCAGCGCCACCAGGAACACCAGAGGCAGGCTGCCGTTGGCAAAGTGGGCGAACGGTTGCAGCGTCACCACCACCAACAGGAAGATCAGGGTCAGGCCAATCAACAAGATATCCAGCGCCACCTCGTTCGGCGTCTTCTGCCGCTTGGCGCCTTCGACAAGGGCGATCATGCGGTCCATGGTCGACTCGCCGGGGTTGCTGGTAATGCGCACCAGCAACCAGTCGGAGACCAACCGCGTGTTGCCGGTGACCGCCGAACGATCACCGCCGGATTCACGAATGACCGGTGCAGACTCACCAGTGATCGCCGCCTCGTTGACCGCGGCAATGCCTTCGATCACCTCGCCGTCGCCCGGAATCATCTCCCCTGCCTCGACGCGCACCACATCGTCCTTGCGCAAACGGGTAGCGGGGACGACTTCAAACCCATTGACAGTCCGGCGACGTGCGCTCAGGCCTTCGCTGCCAGCCTTGAGGCTGTCGGCCCGGGCCTTGCCGCGCCCTTCGGCCAGGGCCTCGGCGAAATTGGCGAACAGCACGGTGAACCAAAGCCAGAGCGCGATCTGCGCGGCAACGAACGTCGGCACGGCACTGTCGGGAATGAAGCACAGCACGGTGGTGAATACTGCCGTCAGCTCCACCACCAGCATCACCGGTGCACGGTGCAACTGACGCGGATCGAGTTTGACGAAAGCTTGTAGCAACGCCGGCCGCCACAGGGCGGAGATGGCGGTTTTCGCTTGCGGTGCCTGGGTGGTCACCGCTTGGGGTGCGGGCATATTCATCATCGGATCCTCAGAAGCCCATGCTCAGGTGTTCGGCAATCGGGCCCAGGGCCAGGGTCGGCAGGAAGGTCAGGCCGCCCACCAGCAAAATGGTCACGGTCAGCAAGGTCACGAACAGCGGGCCGTGGGTGGGGAAACTGTTCTGGCCGATCGGGGCGGTTTTCTTCAGCGCCAGGCTGCCGGCCAACGCCAGCACGGGCAGGATGTAGCCGAAACGGCCGATCAACATGCCCAGACCCAGCATCAGGTTATGGAATGGCGTGTTCGCACCAAATCCGCCGAATGCTGAACCGTTGTTGGCCCCCGCCGACGTGTAGGCGTACAGCAATTGACTGAAACCATGGGCACCGGGATTGCTCACCGCAGCGGCAGGCCCGGGCAGGCTTGCGGCCACGGCACCCAACACCAGCACGCTTACAGGCATGACCAACAGGGTCACCACCAGCAGTTGCACTTCCCGGGCGCCGAGTTTCTTGCCCAAATATTCCGGGGTACGGCCGATCATCAAGCCGGCCAGGAACACCGCGATCAGCACGTTCAGCAACATCCCGTAGAGCCCGGCCCCGACGCCACCGAAGATCACTTCGCCAACCATCATGTTCACCAGCGCGATCATGCCGCTGAGGGGGTTGAGGCTGTCGTGCATGGCGTTGACCGAGCCATTGGACGCCGCCGTAGTGGTCACCGACCACAGCACCGAGGCGGTGGTGCCAAAGCGCGACTCCTTGCCTTCCAGCGGTGCAACCTGCTCCACGGCCGCATCGGCCAATGCCGGATTGGGTTGGTACTCGGCCCACAACGAAGTCGCACCGCCGATCAAGAAAAGCGCGAGCATGCAGGCAATGATCGCCCGACTCTGACGCAGATCCTTGACGTAGTGGCCGAATGTGAACACCAGCGCAGCGGGAATCAGGATGATCGAAGCGAGCTCGAACACGTTGCTCCAGGCCGTCGGGTTCTCGAACGGATGCGCCGAGTTGACACCGAAGAAGCCACCGCCGTTGGTGCCCAATTGCTTGATCGCAATCTGGCTGGCCGCCGGGCCCAGCGGGATCACCTGGTCGGCGCCTTGCACCGTCACCCCGTGCACATAGTGCGCGAAGGTCTGCGGCACGCCCTGCCATACCAGAAACAACGCCAGCAACAGGCACAGCGGCAAGAGTCCATATAGGGTGGCACGGGTCATGTCGACCCAGAAATTGCCAAGGGTACTGGCCGATTTACGTCCGATCCCACGACACAGCGCCACCAGCACAGCCAGGCCGGTGGCGGCGCTGACAAAATTCTGCACGGTGAGGCCAATCATCTGGCTCAGGTAGCTCAGGGACGCTTCACCGCTGTAAGACTGCCAGTTGGTGTTGGTCATGAAACTCACGGCCGTATTGAAGGCCTGGGTCCATTCCATGCCGGGCAGTTGCTCGGTGTTGAGCGGCAAGTGCCTTTGCAACAGGAGAATTGCGAACAGCAACACGAAACCCGCCAGATTGAAGGCGAGCAAGGCCAGGGTGTATTTCTGCCAGGTCTGCTCGACCTGCGGATCCACCCCCGACAACCGATAGCAGCCTCGCTCCAGCGGCCCGAGAACCGGGGAAAGCCAGGTGCGCTGCCCTTCCATGACCTTGTAAAAGAACCGCCCGAGAAATGGAGCCGGGATCAGTACCAGCGCGAAAAAGGCAATGATCAGCCCGTAGTCATAACCGTGCATAACCGCTCCTAGTTCCGGTCTGCGCGCAACAGCGCAACCAGCAGATAAATGAACAGCGCCACTGCCAGCAGCAATGACACCCCGTCCAGGACACTCATGGGATTTCTCCGTGGTGCGGCGTCGTGCCGCGTGTGGAGTGATTGTCGGCAGGGAGGCTGTAAAGGAACGAGATCGAGGGTGGGGTCGAGGAATAAAGAATTCGTAAAAACGAACGATGGCCTACTGGCCGCGTCATGAGCTACATCCGGTAGAACAGGGGTAGTATTGAACCACTGCGAGCAACCTTCGCTCATAAGTGGTAGGTGTGGCGGATTGGGTGAACGACGCCCACTGGCCCGCCCTCAAGGAGAATCCTATGCCCTGGTATGCCTGGCTGATTTTGATCGTTGCAATCGGCTCGATCGTCGGAGGCCTGATGATGCTGCGCGACACCGCCAACAAGGTCGAACTGACTGATGAGCAACGCAAGCGCGTGGCCGAGAGGAATGCGGAGATGGATGCGAAGGAGGCAAAGGATCGTTGATGGCTTGAGCTGCGCACCGCTTTTTTGTGGCGAGGGGGATTTAGCGAAACGTCGCACTGCCCCTCGCCACAAAGGAAGTGTTATTTCTCCCAATCCGCCTTGGCAATCTGCAAGCCATGCATCCCCTTGTACGCCGCCCGTTCGGGCTGGCTCCAGCCTTCGAGTAACGCATCTTCCAACCGATAGATCTCCACGCCCAGCGGACGACAGACGCTGAGCGGATCCTGAGCATCCGGCCCCCACATCGCCAACGACAAGTCACCACCAGGGCAAGTGGATAAGGCGCATAGCAGATCGATCTCGGCAAAAAACTCCAGGTAGTCGCCCTTCTGCGCCGGACAGGCCTTCATGAAGTACATGTCGTCATGGTTGAGCCCGGTGCACTGGAAAATATTCAGCACATCGTGCACGTCGAACTCCGTAAGACCGTGAGGCAATACCGCACGGGTCAGGTTCGAATGACAGTGATGATGGAAATCCTCACCGGTCAGCATCCTGTTCACGTAGGGGTCACAACGGGTTCCCAGCAAATCGTGTAGCCGCCCGCCATGCTCGTCGATGCCGTAGCCGGCCAGGCTGTCATCGGTGATGGTCACCAGGGGTCTCAAGAAAGGCAGGTTCGACCAGAGTCGGTCATGAGTGCTGACATGAGCGCCTTGCAACTGCCGAGTGCGCGCCGCCCACAAGCGCTCCCGCGGATCGTGAGCGTTCCAAACGTTGAAATCGCCTACTTGCGGACCTACCGGGGTGGTGACGCGAAACACGTGGCCGGCCGGCACATGCCAGGCACGACCGGTGCGGATCGGCACCTCGAACTGCTCGATCAGCGTGCGTTTGTCCTGCTCGGCGCGGATGCGGTCGTAGAAGGGCTTGTCCACCTGCAGGGCCGAGCCTTTGCTGACTTGGTAGGCGGCTGGGTAGTCTTTGTACATGGCATTTGACCCTCATATCCAACGGTTGGGCGAGTAGCGTTCTCTAAGATAGCTTTGTCGAAAACAAATCGACGGCTAACGAACCTAAGGAACCATGTCAACACAACAAAAGCGATGGATAGTAAAAACCAACTATCCTATAAATACTCCTCGACATCATGTGGCTCAGGCTCCAGTGAAACTTCCTCCGCGTCCCGTCTCCGGGGCGCAGAGAACCGGTAGATTGCTCAGATATCCCCGAAATTTACACAACAGTAATCCATCTCGCCCATCTTCTGCATCGGTCGGAATTGAAGTGGCACCCATTCGCAGCGCGTAATCAGGCCTGGGCTATTTAACCCTTTTAGAAATGGCAACAGCCTGCCATTACTTAAATCGCCGCCATAGCCATACTCAGATACGTAGAGCACGTGGATCGGTTTCTTGTCGTTTAAAAAGGCAAAATACGTCATGTGATCCACGACGACGTTCTCCGCCGATCGTGCCGGGATGCCACACGATTGACCCAATCTTCTGATCGAGTCCAAATGGTCCCGAACGCCCAACACCGGAATCGAAAGTGGCTGCCCAGGCAAGCTCGATTGGGTGGAGGAGGAATTGCGTACTACGGCAGGAGTCACGAGGGTCAGCAGCGTAGTCATCGAGACTACTGACAACACCAACAATAACGAATAAGCAAATAGCACGGGTTTATTACCTAGCTTCGCTGGATGTCTGGAATGCATCAACAAAGTAGCGACGATGATGGACGCCGGCACGAATTGAAGGCCTGCATAAAAATTTTGCAGATTGTAAAAAAAAGCGTTGATTACATCCGCGCCGATCACGAGAAGCGCAAGCACGATAGGGCCACACACTTGCCGGCGAACCAAGTGCAACAAAAACATCCAGACCCCGAAAATGTGAGTCCCTATTACGAATGCATATAGAGAGTAATAGATGCCTAGATTGATATAGGGTAGAGCTTTAACGCCATCATCTATAGGAGGCAGCCAACCTGATTGAAAACTAGCACTAAAAATCAAATGCGCCAACATCCGATCGGGAAAGCTGATCAAGTTGTTATAGGCGGCGCTAATAAACGAAATGGGTGAGGAGAACAACATGCTGGGCAACAAAGTGTTCGCCGCCAACATTTTCTGAATACTCGGCGCATCCTGACAATCCGCTAACGCATTGAAATATTGAAAGAGTTGAACACATAGAACCACCCCAAATAACAGCAAACCATAGCGAACCAACTTATGATATGCCGCAGTTGCCAACCATACAGCCGTAAGCGCGAACGGCATATAGAACATGCTTTTCGGGTGGGAATAGAAAAAAATTGAGAGCAATAATGCCAACCCCAGGGCCATCGCAGCCTGGGCACTCGTAGACCTAGGCGTCCTGGGAAAAAGCGCTAATAAACAAAGCATCAAAATCGTCAGCATCAACAACTGTTCAGGACGTGCCATAACCCACAGATAAGGCAGAACACCTAATGAAGCTACTGCAACCAACCCAGCGAAACGTTGTAGAACACCCTCCGAATCACATGTCTGCTTCAGGCACCAATAAGCAAGCAGAGCAAACCAAATCAGTGATAGGAAAATTCCGCTCACCCTCAGTCCCATAGGGCCAAGGTGGGCATATAATCCCGATAACACCACACCGGCGGGATAAAATATCCATGAAACTGACCGCCCCGCCGTAGTGGCGCATTGCGGATAAAGAGTAACCGCATCCCCTCCCTCCAGGAAGAGCCTGGCAATTCTAAACTTAGTCATTACTTCGTCGGAGTAAACCGGAAGAAAAAAACCACTTAGCAGAGTGCCAAAAAACAACACTAAAACAACAATAGAAACTCCCTTACCTACAACAACTCTCATTCGCTCACACCTATTTAAATAAAAACGAAGCCCCATCTTGACCAATAAAACCCATAATCTGCAGCAACGATAGCTCGAACTCTACGCTTAATCCTACATTGCAAACTACCCACCAAGAAATCTTCTCCTCAAGGGGCGACCTTAGTGATGCCTGCGACATTGGCCACTGCGTTCACCACGCTGAGCACCAAACCTGACTCGTCGTCGACGAGTGAGCTTTGGCTCCGACATAGTACTGGTTACCTTGCTTGTTTGGGTGCATCTCTGGGTCGCGTTCACCATTTTCGTTCCTCGTGAAACTGGGCGCATGATTCCGCGTTCCGTCGATGAAGGTGTCTTGAAACGACGACAAGTCACGGCCTCCCATAGCCATTTATCACGCCAAGAGTTTCGCTCACCCGCTGGTCTGCTTGCGCTTGCCGGCGTGCTCGGCTTCGGCAAAGTCTTCTCCAGAGCTTCCCTGACCAGCTCCGCATCACACCACCGCCTGCCAATGCGCACCTTCCAACGAACGTTCGAAATAGCTTCTTCGTCATCGCGTCGAGAGGGTTGATCACGACCGCCTGAGGAGCAGGTTGTCGCTCCTTGGAGATCCCTGCCAGAGATACATTGATTGCGGCGGAAAAATTTGTCGGTATTGCACAGAAACGGGGCCAACGCTCACAAGCAGTGACACCTGCTGCCCCATCGTCTAAAATTTCCGTCTTTATAACCGAAGCGACCTATCATCGTACAATCCAATGGTCAGGGCGAGGCTCAAGGTGATTGATAAAACCGTTTCAGTTAGCTTAGTTGTACCCGTTTATAAAAGCGCAAGTACACTTCCGGAGTTTTATGCACGGGCAAGCGCCACACTCGATCAGATTTGCAACGACTGGGAAATAATTCTAATCGATGATGCGAGTCCGGATCAGACCTGGTGTGCCGCCCTGACACTTCACGAAAAAGATCCCAGAATCAAGATTGTTCGCTTCGCGAAGAACAAAGGGCAACAACATGCTACGCTTTGCGGCATCACTTATGCGCGCAAACGCTTTGTCGTTACTATTGATGATGACCTACAGTGCTTCCCTGAAGATCTTCCCTTGTTCATTGACCTACTTCAAGCGGGTTCGCATGTCGTCATTGGAAAGATTCCCAAAGCTGAAAAACAGCACAGCGCCTGGCGTAATTTGGCATCTCACCTCAACCAAAAACTGATTAGCAAGATACTTGGCAAGCCGACAAGTTTCGGCCTCTCGAGTTATAGAGCGATGAGCCAACAAGTGGCAAAACAGCTCGCCCGATATCAAGGTTCACATCCCCATGTCGCCGCAATGCTGTTCAACTCCGTGCCAGTAAACATGATGGCTAATGTGACTATTCGCCACGCGTCCCGGGCCGATGGAGGTCCGAGCACCTATACTCTTGGCAAGATGTTCAAAACGCTGTCGTTCCTTATCGTCAATTATTCACTTCTTCCCCTGCGATATGTCGTGATCTGGGGCTTTTTAGTCAGCGCATCGAGCATCCTGTTTGCTGTTTTTGTTTTGCTTCGAACCCTTCTGACTGACCACGTGGTGCCCGGATGGGCGTCACTGGCGATCCTGGTCTCATTCCTCGCTGGCAACATTCTTCTGGCCTTGGGCGTGCAAGGCGAATACCTCGGAAGATTGGTCGAAAACGCAACTGATCTTAGTCAGTTTCCAATTATTGAAGAACACGTAGAATAACAATGACATCTGCCTACCGCGTCATAGATTATTTCCCTGCTGAGCAGGTTTTAAACAGTGGTACCTTCACGCACCTCGACGAAATTGAAGCTCAAGCACCAGGCGCACTGGTGTATTGTCAGAATTTTCACTATCTATACAAAGCACTGAGCATGCCCAATGTGGCTTGCATCCTCTGCCCTGAAAATTTAAAAGATGAGGTATTGGCAACAGAAAAATCAATTGTATTCTGCACCGATCCTCGCACTGCCTTTTTTCACCTCTATAACCGTTTTGATGAAGAAACGACGCGCGTGACTGAACAAGCCTCCACCATTGGTGAAAACTGTACCGTGCACCCTAGCGCGATCATTTCGCCGTTGGCCAAGCTGGGTAACAATGTCGAAGTTTCAGCGAACGTTGTCATCGAAGGCCCTGTCGAGATCGGAGACAACGTTTTCATCGGTTCGAACGCCGTAGTGGGCGCTGAAGGCCTTATCACTTTACGCAACGGCGACGGCACATTGATGATGGTCAAGCATAAGGGTGGGGTACGCATTGGATCGGGCTGTCAAGTACTCGCTGGCGCGGTGATTGCACGTTCTTTATTCCAGCAACCGACCACCATCCACGATAATTGTCAGATTGGCATCATGACCAATATTGGTCACGGCGCGGTGATTGGAAAAAACTGCGTGGTCTCTGGCAACACCGTGGTCGCCGGGCGCTCCCGCTTGGGAGCAGGTGTATGGGTCGGTGCCTCCTGCTCCATCGCCCAGGGTTTGGTGATAGGGGATGCGGTACAAATAAAAATGGGCTCGGTGGTTATCAGCGACATCGCACCACATAGCGTTGTGTCCGGAAACTTCGCTATCAATCATAGGGCGAACATGACGGCCCATCTGGGGAGATTGAAGTGATGCACTCCATTGAACTCTCATTGGGTTTCAAGGGCAAACGGACTTATGTCCATGGCACCGACATGCTCAACGCCACGATGCAATCCATTATGGATAACACGCCGCACGCACGAGTCGAAAAGCTCGATTTCAAAATAGGCGCAATGACTAGCCATTTGCTCAATTGTTATTGGTGGCCAAAATCCACTCTCCAGGCACCAGCGGGTAAAGCTATCGCTAGCTTCACCTTTCACCTCGATGGTGTTGAACATGAGGGTAAATTGACTGAAGCCGAAGGATTTGCCGAAGATCGACGCGCCTATGACGAGTCACTGATAGAAAGCAACAGCCAATACTCCAATGCTAAGCATTCGATTAGCCTGACGAGCATGCCAGAAGGCTTTTCTTCGATAGAAGTGCTGATAGCCCTGAACAAGGTGTTACATCTCAAAGAACTACGCCTCCCCACCAATAGCCAGTGGGTTTTCTGTCGCTGGGAAAGCCCCAAATGGCCGTTGAACCATGACTTGAGCGGGGCAGAGCTGACACTGGAGCAAACGCTCGGTACTCGATTGACTCGCAGCAACATTCAGCTCAATGCAGAGCACATCGGGACAATCTACTTCAGTGCCCTCAACGTCGAGTAGCTTTTTCCGACCGGCATATGAGATTGGATCAGGGCCACCTTGGCAAGCCTATGACGCAGGCCCCGTGGCTCTTTCGCCTCCATGGGTTGTGTCATTCTGCAGATAGCAACAAGGAGCACCCTGTGCCGTATGGATTGTGGCAAAATCTCCATCGTTGAATTCAATTGCCGCAGACAATCTCGTCTACCGCTAGTAATTCCATCCAACCCCGAGCAGTACAAGCGCACCACCGGGGTGACTACGATTCCTGAGGAAATACTACCTATGTCCAAGACAAAAGAAAAAATCATCGAAATTATTGCCAAAACGAATGTTGTAGCTGACGCCTCGATGCTGCGCGATAACATTAACCTGGCCGATCAGGGGATTGATTCTATGGACATATTCACTATTATGCTAGCTATCCAAGATTATTATGAGATTCAGATACCTGACTCGGACATCGAGAGTCTTCTCAACATAAATGATCTGACCCACTACATAGAGTCAAAACAAGAACTGCAATAGTCATTACCGCGCAAGGGAGGAAACAAGTATGTACAACCTCCCCACCTTATGCTGTATTCAAACGCGACAGGATATCCCCCCATGTCTCAGCGCAGTGTTAGTCTCGCCCTTCAACTCTGAGCAGCTCATATGCCTGTGATGCTATTTAAAATGTCTATTGCCATTCTTCTCGGCGTATTTCTGGTGCAGACGTTCGACCTTAAACTAACCGCGCTAATCGGTGACATTACAGAATGGCATTACTTCATTCTGGCGGCTTGCATCCCAATAACACTAAGCTCATTTTTTTCCGCTAACCGCTGGCAGGTATTTTTACGCATTAACTCAATAGATGAAACTTTTGCAACTTTGTGGAAAATAAGCTTAATGTCTCAATTCCAAGGTCTGATTTTTCCATCGACGCAAGGAGGCGATGCTTTTCGTATATTTCACATCGAACGACGTCATCCAAATAAGCAAGGTTTGGCGGGCAGCACGGTAATCATTGAGCGCATGATGGGGCTATTGGTGTTATGTGCCTGTACTCTTTCAGCCCTACCTTTCTTACCTTCGTCCAAGGAATATACTTCACTTATCATCACTGTCGGCACTATTAGCAGTCTAGCGGTAGGCGTCCAATTTCTACTCATCAGCAAAAAAATCTATAGACTCTATAATCACTACACCGTTAAGAACGCAACCCTTTCTCGTTTGTTAAGGTATATACAGAACCTCCACGCAAGCATGGTAAACTTCCCCTATCGGCGGGCAGTTAGATCATCATTACTTTATATTTTTTGCTATCAGATTTCTCTGATATCAGTGGTGTATCTAGTATTTCGATCGTATGGCTATGATATTCCCTTCGTACAACATTTTGCGCTCTATCCTGTTATCGCGATCCTGACCATGATCCCGATAACCATAGGTGGCCTTGGGGTGCGGGAAGGTTTTTTTGTGTATTTCTATAGCCTACTGGGGGTACCTGCAAATATTGCTGTAGGCGCTTCGCTAGCAAATTACGCAATTATGGCGCTAATCCCATCCGCTTTCGGTGGAATCATTTACATATTGGATACTGTTCGGGAAAGTCGTCTCAGAAACAAAAAGTAGCGAAGCAGATTAATGAATCTCAGATCGTATCCACTCCTTAAATCGATCTGTTGGAGAAAACTATAACCGGGAGACATGCAGTGAGCGAATCTAAAATCCCCTTTAATCGCCCTTACATGACGGGAAAGGAACTTTACTATATCGCGGAAGCAAAGTTCCTCAACAAGCTCTCGGGCGATGGACCTTTTACTCGGCGCTGCCATCAGTGGCTGGAGCATTACAGCAGCAGCAACAAAGTACTTTTAACACACTCATGCACTGCAGCCTTGGAAATGTCCGCGCTACTGCTGGATATTCAACCTGGGGACGAAGTCATCATGCCGTCTTACACATTCGTTTCCACCGCTAATGCATTTGTGTTGCGCGGCGGGATACCAGTGTTTGTAGATATCAGAGAAGACACTTTAAATTTGGACGAAAGGTTGATTGAAGCCGCGATTACACCTCGCACCAAGGCAATCGTTGCGGTTCACTACGCCGGAGTCGCGTGTGAAATGGACACGATAATGGAGATCGCCCGTCGGCATGGTCTTCACGTGGTCGAAGATGCCGCGCAGGGAGTCATGTCCTCATATAAGGGAAGGGCCCTAGGCAGTATCGGGGACTTAGGGGCATACAGCTTCCATGAAACCAAGAACGTGATTTCCGGTGAAGGAGGCGCGCTATTGGTTAATGATCCGTCCATGTCGTTACGCGCGGAGATCATCCGAGAGAAAGGTACGGACCGAAGTCGCTTTTTCAGGGGTGAGGTTGACAAGTACACCTGGCAAGAGGTTGGCTCCTCGTATCTACCAGGTGAGTTGACCGCTGCTTTTCTTTGGGCACAGTTGGAAGAAGCACAGTCGATTACACAAAACCGCCTGGATAGCTGGAACTACTATCACCAAGCACTCGAAGGACTCGAATCGTTAGGCGCGTTACGTCGCCCGATCATTCCGGCAAATTGCACGCACAATGCGCACATGTATTATGTTTTGCTTGCTCCCGGCATCGACCGTCAACGCACGATTGATAAGCTTAAGCACGACAATATTTACTCGGTGTTCCACTACGTGCCGTTGCACTCCTCACCAGCAGGAGTTCGTTACGGACGCAGCCATGGCACGATGACAAATACTGACAGCCTATCGGAACGCTTGATCCGCCTACCGCTGTGGATTGGGCTGACCAAGGAGCAGTTGACGGGCATCGTCGACTCACTAGAACACGCGGTTTCTTGAAGAGCGCCACGCGCCGTGTGGCTTTTCTGCAATCGCAAAGGTACGAAGACAGAATCGATAGATTGAGGTCAGGAGAAACGCAATGACCTCATCCTGTTGAACGCCGAGTCATCAGACTGGCCCTGGAAAGAAATGGGGAGTACAGCAGTCGAGGTCACAGCGTAGCTGTGAAAGTGGGGTTCATGGAGCGCTTACCAAGATCGCGCCTACGTTGGGCCGACATGCAAAAAAGCCGGTCGTCAAGACCGGCTTTTTTCGCTAGGGCAGTTGTATCTCAATTCACCTCCAGCTTGTCGCGATTCCTGTCTACAATGGCCTTGCCAATTCCTTTAACCTCAAGCAACTCTTCTACCGATGAAAACGGTCCATTACTTTCGCGATAAGCAACAATCGCGTCAGCCTTCGCCTTGCCAACCCCCGCAAGCTCTCGTTGCAGGGTCGCGGCGTCAGCACTGTTAAGATCGATTGTCCCGGGAACAGACGCTGCCGCTTGTGTGACTAGCGGTGACGACACAGCTTCCGGATTGGCGGCCGGTGCGGCGATAACAGCTATTGAAGCGCTGGTCAGAAGGGCAAAAACCAAGGAGGAGAAATAGCTTGTACGCATTAATGAAGCTCCATGACATAGTTAAGAAAGTAGCAGCTCTCCGAAGCTGCTTCCTAAACCTAGGCGAGAATGGGGCGCTGTCAAAAATACGTACGTTACAATCTGTGTAACAATCAGGGTTCGACGCGGCGTTGTTGATAAATCCAGTCCACGATTTCACCCTCAGGAGCATAGCCACTGACTGTATCTCGCAAGAGTTGACGGACTCGAGCGTAATCGTATTGATCGATAGCCGTCAGCAATTCCTCCAGCTTTACCTTGAGCACATCCCATGAAAGGTAGTTTTCCGTGGCCCTCATGATCATTGGGTGTTGCGTCGCCTCGACGTTATCCCCAATCAACAACTCCTCATATAGCTTCTCACCTGGGCGAAGCCCTGTGAACTGGATAGCGATATCTCCATGAGGATTTTTTTCAGATCGTACACTTAGCCCCGACAGATGAATCATCTTTTCCGCCAGTTCCACTATTTTTACCGGCTCGCCCATATCGAGAACAAAAACATCTCCTCCCTGCCCCATTGATCCGGCCTGGATGACAAGCTGAGAAGCCTCAGGAATCGTCATGAAATAGCGAGTGATTTTTGGGTGAGTGACCGTCAATGGGCCGCCAGATTTGATCTGCTTATGGAAAAGAGGAATAACCGAGCCGGACGACCCCAATACGTTGCCGAACCTGACCATAGTGAAGCGGGTTTTGTTGACTCTGGAGACACAAGTTCTATCGCCAAACAACACTGGCGCCTTTTCGCAACTAAGTGCTTGTAGAGTCAACTCGGCAAGCCGTTTGGTACTGCCCATTACATTCGTAGGGCGCACAGCCTTATCAGTGGATATCAGGACAAAATTTTCGACCCCTGCCTGCAACGCGGCTTGAGCCGTATATAACGTTCCAATTACGTTATTCAACACCCCTTCCGCGATATTATGCTCGACCATAGGGACGTGTTTATAGGCGGCTGCGTGGTAAACCGTATTCACCCTCCAAGTTTTCATCACATCCAACAGTTTTTCCTGATTTCGCACAGATCCGAGGATAGGAAATAAGCGAACATTCAGCGACTCACGTTCGACACGCTGCTCTAACTCCGAAAGAATACTGTAAAGATTAAATTCGCTATGCTCAAAAAGAATAAGCGTCTTCGGATTCAATAGTAATATCTGCCGGCATAGTTCGGAACCGATTGAGCCACCGGCACCAGTAACTAATACCGACTGATCTGTGATGCAGCGCTGCAATAAACTCCTTAACGCCGGCACCGCATCTCGGCCCAGCAGGTCTGCTATATCAACTTCCTGAATATCATCAACTTTAACACGACCGCTGGCGAGGTCCATGAAGCCAGGAACACTACGGACATGAAGGGGAAACCCTTCCAAAAAACCAAGTATCTCCCGCCGACGCCCCCGTGTGGCGGAGGGTATCGCGAGCAATATTTCCTGCGCTCCCGTCTCTTCAATCATCTGTTCTATGTGTTTGGGCTTGTAAACTTGCAGTCCAGAAATAACTCGATCAGCAATACTGCTGTCATCATCAATAAAAGCGACAGGACGCATCACACGTCCCATTCGTAATGCTGCAACTAATTGATTTCCTGCAGCTCCCGCACCGAAGATTGCAACTCTTGGCAGTCCGTCATCCCGGTTAGCGAACGGCACATGTTGCGCGGCGGCGAACCAATCCCCCAGAAAATATTGACGCATGGCCAGCCGCAATCCGCCAACCATTATTAAACTCAGCCACCAATAATTAAAAATTATGGACCGCGGCACGATATTCTGATGATTGCTATACCAATATAGAACCAAGCCCAGAACCAATGATGAAAGGGTCACGGCTTTAATAATGGCGACAAGCGCGTCATTACCAAAATAGCGCATTACCGCACGATACATACCAAAGCGTATAAACAGAGGGATGGCAACTACCGGAGCACTCAGAAACAACCAAGTATGAGCGACAAGCGGATTGACCATATCATCAAGGCCAAGGCGAACCAAAAAGGAAAGCCACAATGCGACCCATACCAGAACGACGTCAGTGGACACTTGAATAAGCCGTTTATGACGACGTGGCAGGCCCAGCAAAAATGTGCGTAACTTATCCATAACCCTGTCGAACACCTCGAAAACGCCCCTATTGATTATCTGTCACGAGCATACTTCTCCTAGCGTACCCGTCACGCCATGGATCCTGTTAGCAAAGTAAAGCGAAAATACAACACGCTTCGTAAACTCCGCGTCAGTCGATGTATTTACTCACCATCGATAATGAATGATTCGATGGGATAGATCCCTTCCTCAACTACCTTAGCAAATCGCCAGCATCTCGAACCAATAGGCTTCCGAGGCGAATACGGCGATTCAGATCAAGCTTCGGCTGGATCCTCAGCACTTACAAGCTTGTTGCAGCACTATCCGCATCACTTCGCATGTTTTTTGGATCTCCATATCAGTAAGCGTTGGATGCACCAGGAACATCAGGCTAGTCTCGCCCAGTTCCCTGGCCACAGGCAGCCGTACCTCAGGCCGCCACCCCGTGTCGTCAAAAGCTTTCTCTAGATAGACTTCAGAGCAAGAGCCTGAAAAGCATGGCACGCCCAGAGCATTGATTTCGGCAATGATACGGTCACGATTCCAATCGGACTTCAACTGCTGCGGCTCTACAAAGACATAGCATTTATAAGCAGCATGGACATGATCCTCAGGAACAGCGGGCACCCGTAAACCTTTCAACTCCCGGGCATGCGACCAGATACGCTCAGCATTACGGATCCGGCTGTCGTGCCATTCCTGCATGCGACGAAGCTGTATCCGCCCCACGACGGCCTGCAATTCCAGCATACGCCAATTCGTACCAAAGCTCTCATGTAACCAGCGGAATCCTGGTTGATGCTCACGTTCGTAGATCGCATTCCAACTCTTGCCATGATCCTTGTATGACCACATTTTCAACCAAAGGTCTCGATCATTCGTCGTGACCATCCCACCTTCACCGCCGGTGGTCATGATCTTGTCCTGGCAGAATGACCAAGCTCCTATATGACCAATGGAACCAACAGCCCGCCCCTTATACCTAGCACCGTGTGCTTGAGCGCAGTCTTCGATTACCTTGAGACCATGAAGGGAGGCGAGCTCCATGATCGGATCCATATCACAAGGCCACCCAGCAAGATGAACACAGATTATTCCCCGGGTCCGAGGCGTCAACACCGACTGGATAGTCTCTGCCGTTATGTTCTGGGTATCCCGATCCACCTCGGCGAAAATGGGAACAGCCCCGGCATTGACGATGCTGGAAACTGAAGCAAGAAAGGTTCGAGGGGTGACGATGACCTCGTCTCCAGGGCCAATATCAAGAGCCTTCAAAGCGAGATCAAGCGCAACGGTGCCGTTCGTCAGGGCGACAGCGTGCGCTGTGCCAGTCCATGCGGCGAACTCCTTCTCAAACTCGCGACACTCTTGTCCGGTCCAGTAGTTGACCTTATTGGACAAAACTACGTCACGAACGGCATTGGCCTCTTCCTCTGTGAACGAAGGCCAAGGAGAAAATGGAGTATTCAACACGTTTTTTACCTGTCATCCAGAATTAATAAAGAATCGTCGAAAACTCAAACGGCCAGTCCGTCTTGCGGATTCATTGGTAAAGCTCAGGGGCTGACAATCTCACGAGCGGGTGTCCCTACCACTGTCATGTTATCAGATATATCGCACACCACCGTGGAGCCTGCTCCCACCGTTACGTTAACGCCGATGCTGAGCACCTGCCTGACACTCGCTCCGATACCAATCCAGCTTCCATCACCGACGCTTACGGCCCCCGCCAGTCGAGCGCCTGGACTGACATGCACACATAAACCAAGAACGCAGTCGTGATCGACACTACAGCCGGTGTTCAGGATCGCTCCTCCACCAACAGAGGCGTAGGCATTGACTACCGCAGATGCGAATACGACGCTTCCAGGACCGATGTTAGCGTATCGACTTACAGTGGACGAAGGATGCACCAGTACTGGCAGTCTCGCACCAGAAGCTTTTAGCTCGTCAATTTTATTCCGCCGAATACGGTTGTTGCCAATAGCCACCAGTACACCGTCGAACTCCTCCACGCGAGCAACTAGATCTTCGGTGTTACCAACTACCGGCCATACCCCGATGGAACTGACGCTTGGCCACGCATCGTCAAAGAACTCGATAGCTTGCCATCCGCAGCACTCTGCAGTGTCGGCGACAACCTTCCCATGGCCACTCGCCCCAAGAATCGCCAACCTCTTCATTTCTTCGAACCCGTGAACCTAGGCATTGTAACTTCGCCCTCAGCACTGATTCCGTCGCGGATCAATACCTTCTTTACCGTGAGGAAGATGATTTTAAGATCAAGCCACAATGACTGATTTTCTACATACCAAACATCAAGCTGAAATTTTTCGTCCCAAGACAACGCATTTCGACCGTTTATTTGAGCCCAACCGGTCACGCCTGGACGTACATCGTGCCTACGGACTTGCATCTCATCGTACAGAGGCAGATATTCCATCAGCAGCGGACGTGGCCCAACCAGGCTCATATCTCCCTTGATCACGTTCCAGAGCTCAGGCAACTCATCCAGACTACTCGACCGAAGAAATCTGCCAAAGTCTGTCATACGTTCAGAATCAGGTAGCGGATGACCTTTGGCATCCATGGCATCTCGCATAGTACGAAATTTCACCATCTCAAAAGGTATACCTCCGAGACCGGGCCTCACTTGACGAAACAGAATCGGTGATCCTAATCGCTTGTGAATCAAGTACGCGATGATCGCTATCACGGGAGACAAGACAATCAATCCGGCCAGGGAGGCCACAATATCGAAGACACGTTTTAACATCGGAGCTCCACGGAAAAACAGCTTACTATTCAGATTCTATTTCGATAATCGCCTGAAGTGCGCCGCAAAACGCTCAACACCTACCTGCAAGGACAGCTCCTTACGATAAAACGCCTGTCCATTTTCAGCCATCAGAGCACGCCCCTCCTCGGAAACTTCCATCAACGCAATGATAGCCTCAGCAAGCGCCCGGGGATTGTCTGACTCACTGACAACACCACAACCAGCAACGCGTATGAGGTCAGCCGCATCACCTTCCACAGCCATCAATATTGGCTTCCCAGCCGCCATATATGCCTGGGTTTTGGAAGGAATGGTGATCCTGAACAACGGATCTTTCTTCAAATGCACAAGCAATGCATCAGCGCCGGCTAAATAAGCACCCACTTCAGACATGGGAACGCCTGGCAGAAAAAAAATATCCTGCAGCGTTTGCCTTTCGACAAGTGCCTCCAACCTTGAGGCCTCTACTCCGCCACCAAGAAAAATAAACGCCACTTGTTTGTTATTTTTTCGCAGTAACTGAGCAGCTTCAATAACTGTATCCAGCGACTGTGCCTTGCCCATATTTCCAGCAAATAATATTCGAAATTTAGTGGTCTCTGGAAATTGATCAGGAAGGCTTACCGAACTAGAACTAACCAAGTCCTCTGCACACCAGTTGTATATCACATCGATTTTTTGCTTAGGCACCCCCCGCTCAATTAGCAAGCGTTTGAACCCTGGCGACAACACCACGATCTGATCCACATGTCGATAAACCCAACTGCACACGCTTGAGACAATTTTCAGGAGCTTCTCGCTGGAGAACATTCCCGTAGCTCTGAGCGTATCTGGCCACATATCCTGAATGTCGTATACCACCGGTACTCGCCGAAAAAAACGAATAAACGCCGCTGCAATTCCGACCGTCAGCGGAGGATGGTAAGCATAAATGACATCAGGCTTCTTTGCGCGAAGAAGACCATAGAACAGGGCGCTGGCTGCAAAACTAACATAGTTTAGCAACCGCCCAATACCACTCTGCCCATGGCTAGGATAGAGCGGCACACGCGTTATATGGATACCGTCAACAACCTCTCGTTGAAGCACTTTAATTTTATAGCCAGGATACAACTCCCCCCCTGGATAATTGGGAAACCCGGTGACAACTTCAACTTCAAAGCCCTGCGCAACCAACTCACGAGCAAAAACCAGTCCTTTGAAAGTCGGCTCAGGATCAAACCACTGCGTGAGCAGAAGCACACGAATAGTCATGCGTATTAATACCTTCTCCAGACGGTCCGCATAACGTAGTCACGGTAGCTATGTATGATACGCACTACTTTCTCTGCTACATTTGGCATACTGTAGTCTGAAACAAGCCGCATGCTGCGCTCCGCACCGCGACTTTGTTCTTCCAGTACGTATAAGCCCTGCATCACACGCTCGATTTCCAGGCCTACCATCATTACAGCAGCTTCCTCCATCCCCTCAGGACGCTCATGCGCCTCCCGAATATTCAACGCCGGGAAGTTAAGAATAGAGGACTCTTCGTTGATGGTGCCACTGTCGGACAGAACCGCCTTGGACTCCAACTGTAACTTGTTATAATCCTTGAAACCGAGTGGCTTGAGTAGCTGGACATTTGAATGAAACTTTACGCCGAGTTCATCAACTCGTTTTTTTGTACGCGGATGCGTGGAGACAATAACCGGATATCCATAATGCTCAGCAACGCCATTAAGAGTTTCGACCAGCTTGCCGAAATTCTTATCCGAATCAATATTTTCCTCGCGATGTGCACTGACTACGAAAAACTTGCCCTTTTCCAAGCCAAGGCGAGAAAGAACATCTGACTCCTCAATACCCTCACGATAATAATTTAACACCTCAAACATAGGACTACCGGTTTTTATAACCATATCAGGCGAGAGCCCCTCCCGAAGGAGATAATCACGTGCAATCGTACTGTAAGTCAGATTAATATCGGCAGTATGGTCGACAATTCGACGATTGATTTCTTCAGGTACACGCATGTCAAAGCAACGATTACCGGCTTCCATATGAAATGTCGGAATTTTCCGTCGTTTTGCCGGAATCACGGCCATACAACTATTTGTATCCCCCAATACCAACAGAGCTTCAGGCAACACCTCAGACAGAAGTCGGTCGACACCAATGATCACATTACCTATTGTTTCGGCCCCGCTTGCACCCGCAGCGTTCAAAAAGTGATCAGGCTTTCGGATACCTAGATCCTGGAAAAAAATCTCGTTCAATTCGTAATCATAATTTTGCCCAGTGTGAACAAGAATATGATCACAATACTGATCCAAGGCAGCCATCACACGCGACAAACGAATGATCTCTGGACGGGTCCCTACGACAGTTACAACCTTTAATTTTTTCATTTCAGAAACCACACTGAATAATAATTAAACAACCATGAATCCATCGAGACCACAATAAATCAACGAATCCAAGCTGAAACTCTTATAATTAAAAGCCTCATTGAATAGACGTAGCTACTGGACGAGTGTAGGTATCCGGGAGCTCGCGATCAAAAATTTCATTGGCCCAAAGCATGACTATCATCTCCTCCCCCCCCACATTCGTGATGTCGTGAGTCCATCCCGGAACAGTTTCCACTATTTCCGGTTTTTCACCCGATGTGAATAACTCGTAAAACTCACCGGAAACAATATGGCGAAATCGAAAACAAGCCGTACCTTTAATCACCAGAAATTTTTCAGTTTTCGAATGATGATAATGCCCACCGCGAGTGATTCCAGGATGGGCTGTAAAGTACGAGAACTGACCGCTATCAGCCGTTTTCAGCATCTCAACAAATACACCCCGAGAATCTCCATACTTGGGAACTTCATAAGTAAAGCGATCCGGGGAAAGATAACTAACGTAGGTAGAGTAAAGAGCCCTTATCAACCCTTTCCCCACGGGCTCAGTAATTAACGTATCTCGACTATCACGAAATGCCTCCAGCTGCTTTGCCAGTGCACCCACACTAATAGTGTACGTAGGCTCCACGGTAGCAAAGCGCTCAGATGAAAGCAGCCCATCCATCGCGGCAATGAAGTGTCTGATAACATCATCTATATAGACAAGATCAATTTTCGCCTGAGCATCGTGAATCTGTATTGGCAAGCCCTGAACAGTATTATGACAAAACGTAGCAACAGCAGAGTTATAGTTAGGACGTGCCCACTTACCAAAAACATTTGGCAGTCTGAATACGTAGACCTTTATACCGTAATTATCGGCAAGTTCGGTCAACGCCGCTTCAGCTCCGCGCTTACTATTACCGTAAGCATTGTCCAGCTCGGCCTGACTAGAAGAGGTATAAAGGACAGGAATCGAACGACCACTTAGCGCTACAGCATCACAAATTGCGCGAGTTAAGTCGGTGTTACCAGCATTGAACTCTTCCGGATTCTGCGGACGATTAACACCCGCCAAATGGAATACAAAATCCACTTGCGTGAGCAAGCTAGGTAATTGAGCAACGTCATCCTCTCGAGTAAATCGCAGGATTTCTACGTCGCTGCGCTCACCTAGGTGCGCTATGAGATTCTTACCGATAAATCCGTTGGAGCCGGTAATTAGCACCTTCATTTCCTACTCCTCAGGTGTTGCTTGTTCACCGCGTTGAATTGCGCGCATGAAATCAAGCTTAAGCAATAGCTCTTTCATACCCTCCACATCCAACTGAGTAGTGTTATGGGAGTTGTAATCTTCCGAATGAGATATTTTTTCTTCACCTTCCTCTACGAATTTTGAGTAGTTCAAATCACGCAGATCAGGCGGTACTCGGAAATAATCACCGCGATCTTCGGCACAAGCCATCTCCTCCCGACTCAGCAATGCTTCGTAAAGCTTCTCACCATGCCGAGTACCAATGACTTGGATCGGATGCTCTGGAACTTTAAGCATCTGCGTTAACGCCCTGGCAAGCGTTTCCACCGTCGCGGCTGGTGCTTTCTGTACGAACATATCGCCATTGTTACCATGCTGAAAAGCATACAACACTAAGTCCACCGCATCGGCCAACGTCATCATGAAGCGGGTCATGCTCGGATCGGTTAGGGTCAAAGGCTTCCCATCACGAATCTGCTGAATGAACAAAGGTATCACTGAGCCGCGTGATGCCATTACATTCCCATAACGCGTTCCACAAATCACTGTATTATTATCATTCCGTGATTTTGCAACCATCACCTTTTCCATCATCGCCTTGGAGATGCCCATTGCGTTGATTGGATAAACGGCTTTATCAGTGCTGAGGCAAACGACGCGCTTCGCATTATTTTGAATTGCTGCCTCAAGCACATTATCCGTGCCCAATACGTTCGTCTTAACGGCTTCCATAGGATGAAATTCGCAAGAAGGCACTTGTTTCAAGGCTGCCGCATGAAATATGTAGTCTACGCCGCGAGTAGCGTTAAGGACGCTTTGAAAATCCCTAACATCACCAATATAAAATTTTAATTTATTATTGACATACTTTTTACGCATATCATCTTGCTTTTTCTCATCCCTGCTAAACACACGTATTTCTTTGATGTCGGTATCCAGGAATCGCTTGAGCACTGCGTTTCCGAAGGAACCTGTCCCTCCGGTAATTAAAAGCGTAGAGTCCTTGAACGAAATAGCCATAAAACAACCCCTTTTACAATAATGAAATAATGATACTTCTCGCGTTTTCTACGCTCAAGTTTTTTTCATAATAATGTCGACCGTTCCTGCCTAGCTCAGTGCAGAGGACTGAATTCTCAATCAGCAAATCCAGCTTTGCCTTCAGCGCCGCCGCATCACCAGCCGCAACAGCATAGCCACCGCGAACGTCGTTTTCCAATATATCGCCAAAATCCGTCACCGAATCCAGGGACGCCAGAATCGGCAACGAAACTTTGAAGTAATCAAGAGATTTAGATGGAAAACTGGGCACCGTTAACTTCCCAGACAATGATATCAGTCCGACATCACACGACTGCACTACGTGTTCATATTCTTCACGGGGAATATAATCAATAAATATAATATTTTGCAACCCACGAGTCGCAACCGCTTTTTGCAGCCTCTCTTTTTCAGTGCCTTTACCAATAAAAACGAAAGTCACCTCATCTTTTGAATACATCGCAGCTAAGTCAAGAATATTTTCCAGCTCTTGTACGATGGACATCGCACCACCGTATATCGCAATAAACCCCTCAGATGGCAAATTATACTTTTCCCTCACCTCAGCTTTATCAACTGGTTCAACATCCTTGATTTTTGCCCAGATAGGTAAAAGTTTTACTTTATCTCTTGCGACGGAAGGAAAATTATCAAAAAGAAATCGGGCATTCCCTTCTGTCATACAGCCAATTCGATCAAAACTGATATACATCAATTCTTCGAGATATCGAAAAAAACCGAAGAAAAGCTTATTTCTGATCGCGCCGAGATCTTTCAAATAGAAAGGAAAAAAATCCCACAACACAAGAAAGCTTTTAGAGCCATATTTCTTCCTAAAAAATTTGGCCATTCCTAAAATCGTTACGCACGGCGTGTTCGCTATAAGCAAATCGCAGCATTTAACTTCTTTGGCTATTTTATATCTTGCCAGGAAGGGAAATATGAATATTTTCAACGCCGTCCCAATGACGCCGGAATTATAAAATATAGCTGGAAGCTTGACTCTAATTACCTTGATTCCATCGATAATTTTTGTAACCGTTTTTGGCTCATTTTTTAGCCAAGAGAAAACGACGACAGTAACGTCGTTTCCTTCTTCGTTCATGGAGTAGGCTAGCTCGTTGGTGAGCCAAGCGTCTTTTTTGTCGTCAGCATACTTCGTGGTAAGCAGTACAATTTCTTTACGCAGGCTCATTATTTGGACCACAGCTCGTCAAGTTGATTGAGTAGGTTATTTGTTCTCTCTTGCCCCGTCGAATTGCGCTCATCATAAAACAACTGACTCTGGTAAGGAATATAAACAATAGAAAGTGGACTCGAGAGGAATCGATAAAATGGCAAATATGCGACTACTGCAATTACAAAAACCGCAACTAGTCGACTTCTAAAATTTAAACACAACAATATATTCATTGCAGCACCAATTAAAAAAACTGCGAAAAAATACTGATATCTAGTAGATAGCGTAGGGAACCCGAATATTATCAAAGGAATAAGCAGACCTGCAAACGCCAAACGATAGAGCACCGGAGAAGCTAATTGATTTATATTGTTCTGAGCGCCACTATTACCCCACGCCAAGTAAATACTTGAAAAAACCACAACTGAAACTAAGACATAGGCTGCACGATAGGCAAAGGAAGCATTAAATACATCCCTATCCAAATAGATCATGTACTTGGGATTCACATAAACTATAAGTATTTCTACAGCGCCACGGATAAGATCCACTGAAGATAAGTACAGAGCTACGGAGATTAGGAAAACGATTAGAAACGTCGCTCGACTTATAGGAAACCAATAAATCAGCAGCAACAGCAGCACGCCGCCCAATACCGAGTAATGTATAGAGGCTGCGATGACAAACAATAAAAATGCGAGAGACCGCCTTTCCGACAAGAATTTATTTACCCCAAGCAAAAAGATACTAACCGCCAACCCCTGTCTAATCAGGGAGAATGTAGGGATCAAATAAAAGTCAGGAATAGAATACATTACAGCCAACACTAGCAAACAATGCCTGGGAAAAACATTCCTTACTACGATCGATATGAATACAACCTCTATAATAGAAACCAAAGCAGAGAAATGCTCAAACGGCAAATCGAGAAACGCTGACGCATGAACAAGCCACTCATATCCAAATTCAAAATCCAGATAAAATTCTTCACCGCTTCGTATTGCATTGTAATGCGATTCATAGATAGGCCAGTCATAGCCTGTCTGAAATTTTAGACCAACAAACAAAGACAGCAACGTCACTTGGAATGCGTATATCACCACCGACGGAAAAGTTGTCTTTTTCAATGACAACAGGGCCAACATCCAAATCAGTGCGTATATAATGTTATACTGCATCATCACGCGACTGCCACTACAGATGCGGTTTTATTTCGGCTGATAAAAAACCATAGTAGCGCTAACAATAGCGAAACTAAGCCTTGCAGAACGTAGCCGTAAGCCATTCTTTCAAGTCCATACAGCCTGTAGAAAAAAATACACGACGCCAAATACAATGATGCCGTAATCACCTCATAGACGAGATAAGCTCGAACGCGCTGTTTGGCGAGCATTACATAAAGAAATATCCATCCCAAACATTTTAGCCCATCCCCCATGACATATATTTTCAATACATCTGCAGAGACTGCGAAAGCCTCACCATAAATCAACCAGACAATAAAACCTGCCAACTGACCAACCACAAGAACCAGGAGAAGCCCAAAAACTATCGCAACTACTGCCGTTCGCCAAACAAAGCTATCCAGAACTCTTCCTTCCATCGAACTATACTTTGGCAGTAAAAGAGTAGAAAACAACACACTACATATACCCATATAAATATCTGACAAACGTGTTGCTGCATACCATAGCCCAGACTCAGCCATCGTGCTGTTAGTTGCAATATAGTTCCTCAGAAAAATTTGCCCTCCATATACAACCACTGCGGACCCCAACGCCATGAAGGAATAAGAGACCAACACCTTCAGTATCTCACCATCAATTTTTTTTAAGACACTTCCAACTCGTGGCAGGCGAAATCTTTCTGGCAAAAACAAAATGCATACACCAGCGATAGCTGGCGCTACTACTATAGAGTAAATCGCCCCAACCTTTCCAAGGTAAAATGAAATAGCACAAGTTGAAAGCGCGGTTACAAAAGCAGTAATCATTGAGTACCAAAAATACTCAGTATATTTCTGCACACCATTAAAATATGAAACAAATAGATTATTCAACCCTATAAAAAACCCTCCCAGCGGCAGCAGTATAAGCACTACAAACCAATCCCCTTGTAGAAAATAGTTTGCTAGTTGCCTACCTGAGAGAAGCAAGATAAAAAAACAAATAAAACTTAAGGAAATCAACAAAAACGCAGAAGTCCGCACCACCTTTTCTTTAGGGTGCTTATCTTCTGCAATTAGCTTTACCACACCAGTTGTAGTAACTGACGAAACACCAGCACTTAACACTTGAAGAAAGGATTGGACCTGTCCAACTACAGCCATTCCACTGGGCCCAACATAAAATGCAACAACCTTTAGTGAGGCGACAGAAAACATCAACTTAAATACAGCCTGAACGGCAATATTTATAATCGACCGAAGCATTCCCTTTCTTATTGCCGTACTGCCAACCATAGCGTAACACCTAACACAAGCGACATAAAAACCATAACAACATAAAATTTAAAAACCAAAAACAATCATCTATACCCTTAGAGTCGTCCTGACCTAAAACCTCTAATATCCGCAACCAAACACCACTTCATTTAGATTGACCGCAGAAAATTTATGACTTAATGCGAACACCGTCAAAATTAGTATCTGCAACTGGCACAAACACACCAACTTTGCTTTCAACAGGAGTACGAACCTCTACACTATCAACCTGCTTGGAACCTCTTGATGTGGACCTGCTGCCATGTATCGATTATTTTTCAACACGCGCTTGGACTAGCTGCCTCATAAGCGCGGCCGCGAGCCCCAATACAAGGCCCAGGATCATTCCCTTCAGTAGGATAGCTAGCTTATTTGGCTTAATTGGGGTCTGTGGTACCTCTACGTTACCATCCTGTCTGTATACCGACACCAGATCGGGTTCGACTTTAAGCGTACGATAGAAATCGTAACGCATCTGCAACGTGCGTAGGCCTGGAATGAATGCATCATCAGAAACTCTTCCCTCCAAAGCGGATACTTCCGCCGTCAGAGCTAAACTTCCTCGCTGATAATCCATCTTATTACCCGTATCGACAGTAATATCAACTGCACCAGGGGCGTTTATCGCAGGCGTCTTCAAATCTATCGCTTCAGCAATTTTTAGAGCTTCTCGAAGCTGCTGAATACGGTCCTCACGAACCCGCAGGGCGTTCTCCCGCAAACTTACAATTTGCTGCTCCAGATTTCTCGCCCGAACAGCAGCCTCACTAGTAACGTTTTTGATCAACTCAGCCTTGGAGATTTCACTAGCCCGCTGCACATAGACTCTGGTCCAGTCAGTTGCCTTTTTCGCATCATTACTCTGGACGATGACCGAGAATCTTTCGGGAGTATCCTTACCCGGCCCCCCGACCATCAGCACACGAGAAAAATTCTCATATAAAAGGTCAAACGGCCCCTTACGTTGAGACTCCTCAAGTGAAGGCAAATAGATATCATGAAAAAAGGTCTGGCGAAGGGTTTCACTCTGAAGATTGCGAGCAAATAGATCGTAAACTTGTTTGATTGAATAGGGCTCCAACCCAGTGCTTGCGTCACGGCCGTAATTTAACTCAGCAATACCATTTTGAGTGGGGGGACTAATATAGAATCTAGCCTCATAGATGGGTTTGGAAAGATAGGCAACCGCCCCTGCCCCCACCGTTACTACGAACGTAACACCTATAACCAGCCACCTTTGAACCCAAAAATTGCGAAGCAGCGCAATCAAATCAATTTCCTGAGCGTCATGCGCATCAACACGATTATTATGCATACGGGCTCTCAAATGCGGCTGCGGAAAATTTGCCCTTCAACGCGGTGAATGCAATAAAGGTTAACGCTTGGGAGGTCCCGATATAAATTTCGGCGGACCATGAAAATTCTGACATGGAAACATACCCATAATAAAAAACTGCTAACGGCGATCCCCTTACCAAAGTGGTGGGAAATCATATAGCCTCATGCTACCCGCGAACGTACCTTCACCAACCAGAAGAGTGCCAGGCCGATAACCATCCCTGCGAGAAGCGCAAGGAGTATCAAGACCGAAACAGGAAGCTGAGGGGCTGACCAACCGGCGAACGCCAAGGATACTGGTTGTGTATTTTCAATTACAAATAGAATAGTCGTCAAAGCCACGATTAGCGCGGCAACGAAGAAAGCAACCCGTTTAAAACTCCTCACAAAACTCCCCTTTTGCAGCTTTTTCAGAGCTCATCCCCCTCCTCCTCATTCACCCGATCCCTAAGCTCTTTGCCCGGCTTGAAATGAGGTACAAATTTACCGTCCAGACTGACAGACTGACCGGTCTTAGGATTACGCCCTACCCTTGGAGCGCGATAATGCAGGGAAAAGCTGCCGAAACCACGGATCTCGATACGATCTCCAGTCGCCAGACATTGAGACATTTGTTCAAGCATGGTCTTGATGGCCAGCTCCACATCTTTAGATGAGAGCAACCCTTGATGGGTAACAATTCGTTCGATCAACTCCGACTTCGTCATGTTTTTCCCTTCTTTTTCAAGCAGCTAGGAAAATCGCTTCAAAGGTTTTAGCATGCTCCGACGAATTTGAACAGCCCAGCTATTGACATATCTTTCTCGCACCTCAACCGCCCCATTTCAGTGCAGGCCAAGAATTTTGCGGCTTACCGACACATGACCAACATTGTGCGAGTGAGGTAACCCGCTGGATTGAAACCAAACGGGTATTGAGTGTCATCCTTTGCATCATCCGATCGGGTTATCACTTTGTAACCCGCTCCCTTGCACTCCTTGGCAGCCCGCTTTTCACATCTCTCCCACCCAGAACCCAGCCCTGAGCAATCGATCTCAACGCCACTTATACCGCGCACTGCATGGGTCTTGGCGCCTGTAGCACAACCTGCAAGCACCAGAACAATCATGATCATAAAAAGCTTTTTCATTCAGATCCTTGGAATGGGATAGCTCACTATCCCAGCTATATTTAATCATTCCCCTTCATAAAAAAGACAACCTAGTTGGTCAGTGGTTTCGCCACGGCCCGAAAGACCGCTTCATCTGGTAACGCTTCGCGCTTAGGACGGGAGAGAATTACAGCAAAAAAAAGGGCGACCGAAGTCGCCCTTTTTACAGAAAGTCAGAACTTAGTTCTGTTTTTCCGCTTGTGCAGCACGCAGCAGGTCACCCAGAGTGGTGGCTACTGGAGCATCCGAAGCAACTGGCTTGTCGCGCAGGCTCTGGATAGCTTCTTTCTCGTCTTCAACGTCTTTCGACTTGATCGAGAGCTGGATTACGCGGCTCTTGCGATCAACGCTGATGATCTTGGCTTCTACTTCTTCGCCTTCTTTCAGAACGTTACGCGCGTCTTCAACGCGGTCACGGCTGATTTCGGAGGCTTTCAGAGTCGCTTCGATATCGTCGGCCAGGGTGATGATGGCGCCTTTGGCGTCAACTTCTTTCACGATGCCCTTAACGATTGCGCCTTTGTCGTTCTCTTGAACGTACTCGGAGAACGGATCGCTTTCCAGCTGCTTGATACCCAGGGAGATGCGCTCGCGCTCTGGGTCAACCGACAGGATGACGGTGTCCAGCTCGTCGCCCTTCTTGAAGCGACGTACGGCTTCTTCGCCCACTTCGTTCCAGGAGATGTCGGACAGGTGAACCAGGCCGTCGATGCCGCCGTCCAGACCAATGAAGATACCGAAATCGGTGATCGACTTGATGGTGCCGGAGATCTTGTCGCCCTTGTTGAACTGGCCAGAGAAGTCTTCCCATGGGTTGGACTTGCACTGCTTGATGCCCAGGGAGATACGACGACGCTCTTCGTCGATGTCCAGGACCATGACTTCCACTTCGTCGCCGACTTGTACGACTTTCGAAGGGTGGATGTTCTTGTTGGTCCAGTCCATTTCGGAAACGTGTACCAGACCTTCAACGCCTTCTTCCAGCTCAGCGAAGCAGCCGTAGTCGGTGAGGTTGGTAACACGGGCAGTGACGCGGGTGCCTTCTGGGTAACGGGCTTTGATAGCGACCCATGGATCTTCACCCAGTTGCTTGAGGCCCAGGGAAACACGATTGCGCTCGCGATCGTACTTCAGAACCTTGACATCGATCTCGTCGCCAACGTTGACGATTTCAGAAGGATGCTTGATACGCTTCCAGGCCATGTCGGTGATGTGCAGCAGGCCATCGACGCCACCCAGATCGACGAATGCGCCGTAATCGGTGAGGTTCTTGACGATACCCTTGACCTGCTGGCCTTCCTGCAGCGATTCCAGCAGAGCTTCGCGCTCGGCGGAGTTTTCGGCTTCCAGGACACTGCGACGGGAAACGACAACGTTGTTGCGCTTCTGGTCCAGCTTGATGACCTTGAATTCCAGCTCTTTGCCTTCCAGGTGCGTGGTGTCGCGCACTGGACGGACGTCAACCAGGGAACCTGGCAGGAACGCACGGATGCCGTTAACGTCGACAGTGAAGCCGCCTTTAACCTTACCGTTGATAACGCCCTTGACCACTTCCTCAGCTGCGAAAGCCGCTTCCAGAACGATCCAGCATTCAGCGCGCTTGGCTTTTTCACGGGACAGCTTGGTTTCACCAAAGCCATCTTCAACCGAGTCCAGAGCAACGTGAACTTCGTCACCGACGTTGATGTTCAGCTCGCCAGCATCGTTGTAGAACTGCTCAAGCGGGATGAGTGCTTCAGACTTCAGACCAGCGTGAACGGTTACCCAGCGAGCTTGGTAATCGATATCAACGATAACACCGGTGATGATGGAGCCTGCCTGAAGGTTCAGGGTTTTCAGGCTTTCTTCAAAGAGTTCCGCAAAGCTTTCGCTCATTTTAATTCCTGTTGATTAGGGCGAAGAATACGCCCGCCTCCACACCCCAGACGATGTGGGTTAGTTTCATATAGAAGAAGCACCGCAGGACTATGACTGGTCCCCTGCGGAGCTTCCTGGTCACCCGGCGATATCGCGAATGGCGATCTCGCTCATGATGCGTTGCAACACCTGTTCGATGGACAACTCCGTGGAATCCAGCTGTATCGCATCAGCCGCCGGCTTGAGCGGGGCTACTGCGCGCTGGGTGTCACGTTCGTCACGTGCACGGATCTCATCTAGCAGACTCGACAGACTAACATCCTCGCCTTTGCCCTTCAACTGCAAATATCGGCGACGAGCCCGCTCCTCCGCGCTGGCGGTCAGGAAAATCTTCAATGGCGCGTCTGGAAAGACCACCGTGCCCATGTCGCGACCATCGGCCACCAGCCCCGGCTGCTCCAGAAATGCACGCTGACGCTGCAGCAAGGCTTCGCGCACCGCCGGCAGCGCGGCGACCTGGGAGGCCCCGGCGCCAACGGTTTCAGTACGGATGACGTCGCTGACTTCGTCGCCCTCCAGGATGATGCGCTGCAGCTGACCGTCGGTCGCCGCAATGAACTGCACATCCAGGTGCGCCGCCAGGGCCTTGAGCAACTCCTCGTTGGTCAGGTCCACGCCATGGTTGCTGGCCGCAAATGCGAGCAGGCGGTACAGGGCCCCCGAATCGAGCAGGTTCCAGCCCAGCTGCCTGGCCAGCATCCCGGCGACGGTGCCCTTGCCCGAACCGCTCGGACCATCGATGGTGATGACCGGTGCCTTGATGTTCACGACTGTGCCTCTTTTGCCACTCGAATACCAACCTGCGCGCACAGCGCCAGGAAGTTCGGGAACGACGTCGCGACGTTGGCGCAGTCATGGATGCGAATCGGCGCGCTCGCTCGCAGGGACGCAACACTGAAGGCCATGGCGATGCGATGATCACCGTGGCCATGGACTTCGCCGCCGCCGATCTGGCCACCGTCGATGATGATGCCGTCCGGCGTAGGCTCGCACTTGACGCCCAGCGCCAGCAAACCATCCGCCATCACCTGGATACGGTCCGATTCCTTGACCCGCAGCTCTTCGGCGCCGGTCAACACCGTCCGCCCTTGCGCGCAGGCCGCAGCCACGAACAGCACCGGGAACTCATCGATCGCCAGCGGAACCAGCGCCTCGGGAATCTCGATACCCTTGAGTTTAGCTGCTCTTACGCGAAGGTCCGCCACCGGCTCGCCGCCCACTTCACGCTGGTTCTCCAGGGTGATGTCGGCGCCCATCAGGCGCAGGATATCGATCACGCCCGTACGGGTCGGATTGATGCCGACGTGCTCGAGCACCAGCTCGGAGCCTTCGGCGATGGACGCTGCCACCAGGAAGAACGCCGACGAAGAGATGTCGCCCGGCACTTCGATGTGGGTCGCGGTCAACTTGCCGCCCGACTCAACGGACGCCGTAGCGCCATTGACCGTGACCGGATAGCCAAAGCCACGGAGCATGCGCTCGGTGTGGTCACGGGTCGGCGCCGGCTCGGTGACAGTGGTCTTGCCTTCGGCATAGAGACCGGCCAGCAGCAGGCAGGATTTCACCTGGGCACTGGCCATTGGCATGGTGTAGGTCAGGCCCTTAAGTTTGTTGCCACCACGGATGACCATCGGTGGACGACCGTCGGCGGCCGTCTCGATGACCGCGCCCATTTCCCGCAGCGGGTTGGCCACGCGGTTCATCGGCCGCTTGGACAGCGACGCGTCGCCGGTCAGGGTGCTGTCGAAATCCTGTGCGGCCAGCAGGCCGGACAACAGGCGCATCGAAGTGCCGGAGTTACCCAGGTAGATCGGGCCTGGCGCAGGCTTGAGGCCATGCAAGCCAACACCGTGGATCGTCACGCGGCCGTGGTGCGGCCCTTCGATGACCACCCCCATGTCGCGGAATGCTTGCAGCGTCGCCAGGGCATCTTCGCCCTCGAGGAAGCCTTCCACCTCGGTCACGCCTTCGGCCAGGGAGCCGAGCATGATCGAGCGGTGGGAAATCGATTTATCGCCCGGTACACGAATACGCCCGCTCAGGGAGCCACCAGGTTGTGCCAGGAAAATCAGATCGTTGGAATTCATAGCGTCCACATAGGCCCGACGGGCCAGGATTTTACTGAAATGCTCGCGGGCCACCCTGGCGCGTGTGAAAACGCCCAGCAGTTGGTGCCCGTCCCCTGCATCGACCGCGTCGCGTAAGGCGTCGAGGTCGCTGCGAAATGTATCGAGTGTGCGCAGGACAGCTTCGCGGTTGGCGAGGAAGATGTCGTGCCACATGACCGGGTCGCTACCGGCGATTCTCGTGAAATCGCGGAAACCGCCGGCAGCGTAACGGAAGATCTCAAGATTTTCATTGCGTTTGGCCAATGAATCCACCAGACCGAACGCCAACAGGTGCGGTAAATGGCTGGTGGCGGCCAGGACTTCGTCATGACGTCCGACCTGCATATGCTCGACATCGGCACCCAATTCACGCCATAAGCGGTCCACCATCGCCAGCGCCGCCGGATCGGTCTGCTCCAGCGGCGTCAATATGACTTTGTGACGGCGAAACAGCTCGGCGTTGGAAGCTTCCACGCCGCTCTGCTCGGAGCCGGCAATCGGATGACCCGGCACGAAGCGCGCCGGCATCCCGCCGAAGGCTTCGGTAGCCGCACGCACGACGTTACCCTTGGCACTGCCGACGTCAGTCAGGATCGCCTGGCCCAGGTCCATGGTCGCCAGCCGTGCCAGGAGTTTCTCCATGGCCAGGATCGGCACCGCCAGTTGAATCACGTCAGCCCCCTGGCACGCAGCCGCCAGATCGTCTTCACAACGATCTACCACGCCCAGTTCCACCGCCAGTTGGCGCGACTGCGGATCCAGGTCGACGCCGACCACCTCGCGGCACAGACCGCTTTCGCGCAAGCCCTTGGCGAACGAGCCACCGATCAGCCCCAGACCGACCACCACCAGGCGACCGATCATAGGTGCAGCAGGTTGCAGTGAAGTGACATCAACCACGAGCCAGGACCTTGCTCAACGCCTCGAGGAAACGGCTGTTTTCCGCTTGCAGGCCAACGGTGATGCGCAGGTGGTTCGGCATGCCGTAATTGGCCACCGGGCGTACGATCACGCCTTCACGCAACAGGCCTTGGAACACCGGCGCCGCAACACGCCCCAGGTCGACGCAGATGAAGTTGCCTTTCGAGGGAATCCAGCCCAGGCCCAACTCGCGGAAACCCGCTTCCAACTGCTGCATGCCCGCTTCGTTCAAGTGACGGCTCTGAGCCAGGTATTCTTCATCCTGCAGTGCAGCACAGGCAGCGGCCAGGGCAAAGCTGTTGACGTTGAACGGTTGACGCACGCGGTTCAGCACGTCAGCCACCACGGCGGTGGACAGGCCGTAACCGACCCGCAACGATGCCAGGCCATAGGCCTTGGAGAACGTGCGCGAAACCAGCAGGTTCGGGTACGCCGCTAGGAAGTCCAGGCCATCGGGCAGGTCACTGCCTTCGGCGTACTCGATGTACGCCTCGTCCAGCACCACCAGCACGTGCTCCGGGACGTCCTGCAGGAAGTCGTCCAGGGCCTGGGCGTCGAACCAGGTGCCGGTCGGGTTGTTCGGGTTGGCGATGAACACCACTCGGGTGTTGGCGTCGATGGCTGCCAGCATGGCCGGCAGATCGTGCCCCCAATCCTTGGCCGGAACCACGCGAGCGTCGGCACCGACCGCCTGGGTGGCGATCGGGTAGACCGCAAACGCATGTTCGCTCAACACCGCGTTGAGGCCCGGCGCCAGGTAGGCACGCGCCACGAGCTCGAGAATATCGTTGGAGCCGTTGCCCAGGGTCACCTGGTTCAGCTCGACACCACAGCGCTCGGCCAGCAGGCTTTTCAAGGCGAACCCATTGCCATCGGGGTAACGGGTCAGCTCGGCCAGTTCATCACGGATCGCCGCCAGTGCCTTGGGACCGGCACCCAGCGGGTTCTCGTTACTTGCCAGTTTGACGATGCTGGCCGGATCCAGGTCCAGCTCGCGAGCCAGTTCGTCCACGGGCTTGCCCGGAACGTAAGGCGAAAGTTGTTGCACGCCTGGCTGTGCCAGAGCGAGGAAGTTGCCACTCATTTGCTATCCGCCCTTAAAGAACTGCCTTGGGGTAGGAACCCAGCACCTTGAGTGCCACTGCTTCCTGACTGATTTTCTCCAGCACACCTTTTACCAGCGGGTCGCGGTGGTGGCCGACGAAATCGATGAAGAACACGTAGGTCCATTTACCGCTGCGCGACGGACGGGTCTCGATCCGGGTCAGATCGATACCATTGTCGTGGAACGGCACCAGCAGCTCATGAAGCGCACCGGGCTTGTTGCTCATGGAGACGATGATCGAGGTCTTGTCGTCGCCGGTCGGTGGCACTTCCTGGTTGCCGATCATCAGGAATCGCGTGGAGTTGTCCGGACGATCCTCGATTTTCTCAGCCAGGCGAGTCAGCCCATAGAGACCGGCCGCCATGTCCCCGGCGATCGCCGCCGAGTTCCACTCACCCTTGACCCGCTTGGCCGCCTCGGCGTTGCTCGATACCGCCACGCGCTCGACATTCGGATAATGGGCGTCCAGCCACTTGCGGCACTGGGCCAGGGACTGGGCGTGGGAATAGATCCGGCTGATGCTGTCGGTCTTGGTGTTCTCGCCCACCAGCAGGTGATGGTGGATGCGCAGCTCGACTTCGCCGCAGATCACCATGTCATGTTCGAGGAAGCTGTCCAGCGTGTGGTTGACCGCGCCTTCGGTGGAGTTTTCCACCGGCACCACGCCGAAATTCACCGCGCCGGCCGCGACTTCGCGGAAGACTTCGTCGATGGCCGCCATCGGCTTGCTGATCACCGCGTGGCCGAAGTGCTTCATGGCGGCGGCCTGGGTAAAGGTCCCCTCAGGGCCCAGGTACGCCACTTTCAGCGGTTGCTCGAGGGCCAGGCACGACGACATGACCTCGCGGAACAGCCGCGCCATCTCTTCGTTGCTCAGCGGGCCCTTGTTGCGCTCCATGACGCGCTTGAGCACCTGAGCCTCACGCTCGGGTCGATAGAACACCGGCACCTCACCTTCGGCAAGGGAGGCCATTTTCACCCGGGCGACTTCCTGGGCGCAGCGCGCGCGCTCGCTGATCAGCTCCAGGACTTTTTCGTCCAGGGCATCGATGCGCAGGCGCAGCGCCTTGAGTTCTTGCTCTGACATCAGCCGTGTTCCTTCTCGAACTCTGCCATGTAGGCGATCAGTGCGTTGACCGCATTGATGTCCACGGCGTTGTAGATGGAGGCGCGCATGCCACCGACCGAGCGATGGCCCTTGAGGTTCAGCAGCCCGCGCTCGTCGGCACCCGCCAGGAACGGCTTGTCGAGACGGTCGTCGGCCAGGCGGAACGGTACGTTCATCCAGGAGCGGTCGGTCTTGTTGATCGGGTTGCTGTAGAGGCCGCTGGCGTCGATGAAGTCGTAGAGCACGCGTTGCTTCACTTCATTGAGCTTGCCGATGGCTTCGACACCGCCCTGCTCCTTGAGCCATTCGAATACCAGGCCGGACAGGTACCAGGCCAGGGTCGGCGGCGTGTTGTACATCGAGCCGTTGTCGGCTGCGACCTTGTAGTTGAGCATGGTCGGGCACAGGGAACGGGCACGACCCAACAGGTCCTCGCGAATGATGCTGACCAGGATGCCGCTCGGGCCGATGTTCTTCTGGGCGCCGGCGTAGATCATGCCGAAACGGGAGACATCCACAGGGCGCGAAAGAATGTCCGAAGACATGTCAGCCACCAATGGCACGTCACCGGTTTCCGGGATCCAGTTGAATTCCAGGCCGCCGATGGTTTCGTTCGGTGCGTAATGAACGTAGGCCGCGTCCTTGGACAGGTTCCACTCATTCTGACCGGGGATGGCGAAATAATCGTAGGGCTTGGCGGTGGCGGCAACGTTGACGTGGCCGTAACGCGAGGCTTCTTCAATGGCTTTCTGCGACCAGATACCGGTGTCGATGTAGTCAGCCTTGCCACTCTCCGGCAACAGGTTCAACGGGATCTGGGCAAATTGCTGGCTGGCGCCGCCCTGCAGGAACAACACCTTGTAGTTGGACGGGATGTTCAGCAGATCACGCAGGTCCTGCTCGGCCTTGGTGGCAATGGACACGAACTCATCGCTACGATGGCTCATTTCCATGACGGACAGGCCCTTGCCATGCCAGTCGAGAAGTTCACCCTGGGCACGCTTCAGGACCGCTTCAGGAAGCGCCGCCGGGCCGGCACAGAAGTTATAGGCTCTCTTGCTCACATCCAATCTCGCTCTGATCTGGTGGTCACACATTAATACGGTATCAGCGGGCGCCCATTGTGGGAGCAAGGCTTGCCCGCGATTACAGACTTGCATTCAACATGAATGTCGACTGATCTATCGCTATCGCGGGCAAGCCTTGCTCCCACAGCTCGCTCCCACAGTTGAGCTGTCATGCACAGTCTCGCAAAATTTCAAAAGGGACAAACAACAAGGGGGCGAATCTTCATCCGCCCCCTGCGTGTCCGCTTATTCCTGCGGTTCTTCTTCGTCTGCGGCAGCGTCGAGCGATTGATCGTCGCCGGCCATGTCGTCGACATCGGCACCCAGGGTACCGTCGAACGCCACGTCGTCCTCGCCTTCCAGCTCCTCGCCTTCGACTTCCGACGGCTCCTGCACCCGCTCAAGCCCCACCAGCGTTTCATCGCTGGCCAGCTTGATCAGCGTCACGCCCTGGGTATTACGGCCCAGGCTCGACACTTCGTCGACCCGCGTACGTACCAGGGTGCCCTGGTCGGAGATCAGCATGATCTCTTCGCCATCGAGCACTTGGACTGCACCGACCAGACGGCCGTTACGCTCGTTGCTGACCATGGCGATCACGCCCTGGCCGCCACGCTTGTACTCGGGGAATTCGCTGATGGCGGTACGCTTGCCATAACCACGCGCCGAAGCGGTGAGGATCTGGCTGCCCTCTTCGGGGATCAGCATGGAAATCAGCTTCTGACCTTCCGGCAGGCGCATGCCGCGCACACCGCGGGCGGTACGGCCCATGGCGCGAACGTCGGATTCCTTGAAGCGGGTAACCTTGCCACCGTCGGAGAACAGCATGACCTCACGCTCGCCATCGGTGATGGCGGCGGAAATCAACACGTCGCCTTCGTCCAGCTCCAGGGCAATCAGGCCCACGCTGCGCTGGCGACTGAAGGACTCCAGCGGGGTCTTCTTGACGGTGCCGTTGGCGGTCGCCATGAAGATGTAGTGGCCTTCGGTGTATTCCTCCACCGGCAACATGGTGGTGATGTACTCACCGTCGTCCAGTGGCAGCAGGTTGACCAGCGGACGACCACGGGCGGCGCGAGACGCTTCGGGAATTTCGTAGGTCTTGAGCCAGTACACCTTGCCCTTGCTGGAGAACAGCAACAGCGTGGTGTGGCTGTTGGCAACCAGCAGGTGAGCAATGTAGTCCTCATCCTTGACGCCAGTCGCCGACTTGCCTTTGCCACCGCGACGCTGGGCCTGGTAGGCGGCCAGCGGCTGGGTCTTGGCATAGCCACCGTGGGAAATGGTCACCACGCGGTCTTCTTCCGGGATCATGTCACCCAGGGTCAGGTCCAGGCGCGCATCGAGGATCTCGGTGCGGCGCACGTCGCCGTATTCGGCGCGGATCACTTCCAGTTCTTCGCGGATCACTTCCATCAGGCGCGTGGCGCTGTTGAGGATGCGGATCAGCTCGCCGATCTGGTTGAGGATCTCCTGGTACTCGGCCAGCAGCTTCTCATGCTCCAGGCCGGTCAGGCGGTGCAGGCGCAGTTCCAGGATGGCTTGCGCCTGTTCCGGGGACAGGAAGTACTTGCCGTCGCGCAGGCCGTATTGCGGGTCGAGGTTCTCCGGACGGCAGGAGTCGGCGCCAGCGCGCTCGACCATGGTCATCACCGCACTGGACTCCCAAGGCGTGCTGACCAGCGCTTCCTTGGCTTCCGACGGCGTCGGTGAAGCCTTGATCAGGGCAATGACCGGGTCGATGTTCGACAAGGCCACAGCCTGGCCTTCCAGGATGTGACCACGCTCACGGGCCTTGCGCAGTTCGAACACGGTACGGCGGGTAACCACTTCGCGACGGTGACGCACGAAGGCTTCCAGCAGGTCCTTGAGGTTCAGGATCCGCGGACGACCATCGATCAACGCAACGATGTTGATACCGAACACGCTTTGCAGCTGGGTTTGAGCGTAGAGGTTGTTGAGGATCACCTCAGGCACTTCGCCGCGACGCAGCTCGATCACGACGCGCATGCCGTCCTTGTCGGACTCGTCCCGCAGCTCGGTGATGCCTTCGAGCTTCTTCTCCTTGACCAGCTCGGCGATCTTCTCGATCAGACGGGCCTTGTTCAGCTGGTACGGGAGTTCGGTGATGACGATCTGCTGGCGGCCACCGACCTTGTCGATGTCTTCGACCGTCGAGCGAGCGCGCATATAAATGCGGCCGCGACCGGTGCGATAGGCCTCGATGATACCGGCACGACCGTTGATGATCGCGGCGGTGGGGAAGTCCGGACCGGGGATGTATTGCATCAGCTCATCGACGGTCAGCTCGGGGTTGTCGATGAGGGCCAGGCAGCCGTCGATGACTTCACCGAGGTTGTGCGGCGGGATGTTGGTTGCCATGCCCACGGCAATGCCGCTGGAACCGTTGACCAGCAGGTTCGGGATACGGGTCGGCATGACCGCCGGGATCATTTCGGTGCCGTCGTAGTTCGGCACCCAGTCCACGGCTTCCTTGTGCAGGTCGGCCAGCAGCTCGTGGGCGAGCTTGGTCATGCGCACTTCGGTGTATCGCATGGCCGCAGCGTTGTCGCCGTCCACGGAGCCGAAGTTGCCCTGGCCGTCTACCAGCAGGTAGCGCAGGGAAAATGGCTGCGCCATCCGGACGATGGTGTCGTACACCGCAGTGTCACCGTGAGGGTGATACTTACCGATCACGTCACCGACGACACGGGCGGATTTCTTGTACGGCTTGTTGAAGTCGTTGCCCAGCTCGCTCATCGCGAACAACACGCGCCGGTGCACGGGCTTCAAGCCATCGCGCGCATCCGGCAGCGCCCGCCCGACGATTACGCTCATTGCGTAGTCGAGGTAGGACTGTTTCAGCTCGTCTTCGATATTGACCGGGAGGATTTCTTTGGCCAGTTCGCCCATGAGAAGCCTGATTCCTTTTTCTGGTGAAACCTCGTCACATCCAGACGGGATGAACGAAGCTCGCCGCTACAGGACAAGTGCCGTGCAGCGACTTACGACAAATCAACGAGTTATGCCATGGATCTGCGCAGTAAAGACCGCTTCGTGAAGCGACCTTGGAAACCGCCGGATGTTATCACAAGAGCCGCCACGCACCTATCCCCCAGATGCGCATGGAGCATAGTTAGTTGACCGGTGACAGGCTGGAATGGGACGAGAGGGGCTTAGAAGCGCTGCGACTGAAGAATTTGCGCTCAAATGCAAGAAGATTCACAGCTTTCAAGGGCCTCTTCGCGAGGAGGCTCGCTCCCACAGGTGTGTTTTGTATGCCCGGGGTTCCTGACACACCGCAATTCCATGTGGGAGCGAGCCTGCTCGCGAAGGCAATGCACCTGACAAAACCGTCTTAATGCAGCCGCTTGCGGCACATCAATTGCGCCATCTTCGCGGTATCCGGGCGCTCGACGATACCCTTCTCCGTGACGATGGCATCGATCAGGTCGGCCGGCGTGACGTCGAACACCGGGTTGAACGCCTCCACATCCGCGCCAACCCGCTTGCCGCCGACTTCCAGCAGTTCGCGCCCGTCGCGTTCTTCGATCGGGATGTCTTCGCCACTGGCCAGGTTCATGTCGATCGTCGAACTCGGTGCCACCACCATGAAGCGCACGCCGTGGTGCATGGCGCAGACCGCCAGTTGATAGGTACCGATCTTGTTCGCCACGTCACCGTTGGCGGTGATGCGGTCGGCGCCGACGATCACCCAGGTCACGCCCTTGGTCTTCATGATATGGGCAGCGGCGGAATCGGCGTTGAGGGTCACCGGGATGCCCTCATTGGCCAACTCCCAGGCCGTGAGGCGCGAGCCCTGCAGCCATGGACGGGTTTCGTCGGCGTAGACACGCTCGACCATCCCCTCGATGAATGCGCCGCGGATCACCCCCAGGGCCGTGCCGAAGCCGCCGGTGGCCAGGGCACCGGTATTGCAATGGGTCAGGATGGCCTGGGCATTGCCCTGATGCTTGCGGATCAGGTCGACGCCGAGCTGGGCCATGGTCAGATTGGCTTCACGATCACTTTCGTGAATGGCGACAGCCTCGGCCTCAAGGGCGGCCAGCGGCTCGGCATGCTCCTTCAAGCGCGCCAACCGGTCGCGCATCCGATCCAAGGCCCAGAACAGGTTCACCGCCGTCGGCCGGGATTCGGCCAACAAGGTGAAATCCGCCTCCAGCGCCGTTTGCCAATCACCGCCCTCGGCCACCCTCGCCCGCGCGGCCAGCACCACACCGTAAGCCGCACTGATCCCGATGGCCGGCGCGCCGCGCACCACCATCGCACGAATGGCCTCGGCCACGCCGGCCGCACTGGTGTAGGCGATCCAGTTTTCCTCGAACGGCAAAACACGCTGATCCAGCAGGTACAGGGCGCCATCCCGCCAATCGATGGCCTTCACCTTCTCCGCAGCCAACAGTTGATCGCGCATCCTACACTCCGCACTCTTGAACAAAGCCGCCGATTATAGCGATCCCAGCGTGATGACGCTCGGGTATACTTCGCCATCCTTTATAACCCATGGAACCGATCCACGATGCCCAAGCCAGCCGTTGCGCTCGACTTACTATTGCTGCCGACCTGGTTGGTGCCTGTCGAACCCGCCGGTGTGGTACTCAAGGATCACGGTCTGGGCATCCGCAACGGTTGCATCGTGTTCATCGGCCCACGGGCCGAAGCCCTGAAATGTGAGGCTGCCGAGGTCCGCGAGTTGCCGGGCATGTTGCTCAGCCCGGGCCTGATCAATGCCCACGGGCATGCGGCGATGACACTGTTCCGCGGTCTGGCCGACGACCTGCCCCTGATGACCTGGCTTGAACAGCATATCTGGCCGGCCGAGGGCAAATGGGTCGATGAAGACTTCGTGCGCGACGGCACCGACCTGGCGATCGCCGAGCAGATCAAGGGTGGCATCACCTGTTTCTCTGACATGTATTTCTATCCCAAGGTTGCCAGCGAGCGCGTCCATAACAGCGGCATCCGTGCGCAAATCGCCATTCCGATCCTCGATTTCCCGATTCCCGGGGCCGCCAGTGCCGACGACGCCATTCGTCAGGGCATCGAATTGTTTGGCGATCTCAAGCACCATCCACGGATCAAAGTCGCATTCGGTCCGCATGCACCCTACACCGTGGGCGACGAGAACCTGGAGAAAATCCGTGTGATTGCCGAAGAGCTGGACGCGGCCATTCATATGCATGTTCACGAAACCGCCTTCGAAGTGCAGCAGGCTGTGGATAACACCGCTGAGCGACCAATGGCTCGCCTGGGGCGGCTTGGCCTGTTGGGGCCGCGTTTCCAAGCGGTGCACATGACTCAGATCAGCGATGAAGACCTGGCCTTGCTGGTAGAAAGCAATTGCAGTGTGATCCATTGCCCGGAATCGAACCTGAAGCTGGCCAGTGGCTTCTGCCCGGTGGAGCGCTTGTGGCAGGCCGGCGTCAATGTGGCGGTCGGCACCGACGGCGCGGCGAGCAACAACGACCTGGACCTGCTGGGGGAAACCCGCACCGCAGCCCTGTTGGCCAAGGCCGTCGCCGGTTCAGCGACGGCCCTGGATGCCCATCGGGCGTTGCGCATGGCCACGCTCAATGGCGCCCGGGCCCTGGGCATCGAGGCCACCGTTGGTTCGCTGGAAGTCGGCAAGGCCGCCGACCTGGTGGCCTTCGATCTGTCGGGACTGGCCCAGCAACCGATCTACGACCCGGTGTCGCAGCTGATCTATGCCACCGGCCGCGATTGCGTGAAACACCTGTGGGTGGCCGGCAAGCCGTTGCTTGAGGACGGCCGGCTGACCCGCCTGGACGAACCGCAACTGACCGCCACGGCCCAGGCCTGGGGTCGCCGCATCAGCGGTCACGACGAATAACCCTGCCTCTTGAGCCACGGCTCGGGGCAACTGATTTTTTCAAGTTTTTCGAGGATCTGCACATGAGCAACGTCGACCACGCCGAAATCGCCAAGTTCGAAGCCTTGGCTCACCGCTGGTGGGACCGCGAAAGCGAATTCAAGCCGCTGCACGATATCAACCCGCTGCGGGTCAACTGGATCGACGAGCGGGTCAACCTGGCCGGCAAGAAGGTGCTCGACGTCGGCTGTGGCGGCGGCATTCTCAGCGAAGCCATGGCCCAGCGCGGGGCAACCGTGATGGGCATCGACATGGGCGAGGCGCCGCTGGCTGTGGCGCAGTTGCACCAACTGGAGTCCGGCGTCAACGTAGAGTACCGGCAGATCACCGCAGAGGCCCTGGCCGAGGAAATGCCGGCTCAGTTCGACGTGGTCACCTGCCTGGAAATGCTCGAACATGTGCCGGACCCGTCCTCGGTCATCCGCGCCTGCTTCCGCATGGTCAAGCCCGGCGGCCAGGTGTTCTTTTCCACGATCAACCGCAACCCGAAGGCGTACCTGTTTGCCATCATCGGTGCGGAATACATCATGAAGCTGCTGCCCCGTGGCACCCACGACTTCAAGAAGTTCATCCGTCCTTCCGAGCTGGGCGCCTGGAGCCGCATGGCCGGGCTGACCGTCAAGGACATCATCGGCCTGACCTACAATCCGCTGACCAAGCACTACAAGCTGGCCGCCGACGTTGACGTCAACTACATGATCCAGACCCTGCGCGAGGAGTAAGTCGATGCGTCTCAAAGCGGTTCTCTTCGACATGGACGGCACGCTGCTCGACACCGCGCCGGACTTCATCGCCATCTGCCAGGCCATGCGCGCCGACCGTGGCTTGCCACCGATGAACACGCAGCACATTCGTGACGAAATCTCCGGTGGTGCCCGTGCGATGGTCGCGGTGACCTTTTCCATGGACCCCGAATCACCGGGCTTCGAGGACCTGCGCCAGGAATTCCTCGACCGCTACCTCAAGGGGTGCGCTGTCCATAGCCACCTGTTCGACGGCATGGCCGAAGTACTGGCCGACATTGAAGCCGCCAACCTGATCTGGGGGGTGGTCACCAACAAACCGGTGCGCTTCGCCGAACCCATCATGCAGCAACTGGGCCTGGCCGAGCGCTCGAAGGTGCTGATCTGCCCGGATCACGTGACCAACAGCAAACCGGATCCGGAACCACTGATCCTGGCGTGCAAGCTGCTCGACCTGGACCCGGCCAGCGTGCTGTTCGTGGGCGACGATCTGCGGGACATCGAGTCCGGGCGCAGCGCCGGCACCAAGACCTGCGCAGTGACCTACGGCTATATCCACCCGGACGACAACCCCAAGCACTGGGGCGCGGACGTGGTGATCGATCACCCGTTGGCGTTGCGCGAAGTACTGGATAACGCGTTGTGCAGTTGCTGAGCTAACTACTTCGTGTGGCAAGACAATAAGTAGATTTTTTGTGGCGAGGGGATTTATCCCCGCCGAGGTGCGAAGCGCCTCCAAGAGATGTCAGTCACTGCGGTGTATCAAGTAATACGCAAGGGGTCGCTTCGCGACCCAGCGGGGATGAATCCCCTCGCCACAATACAACCCGTCGCCACACCGTGCATCACCACGCATCGTTATGTTTCATGAGGTTTTTATGTTTGATTATTCCGCCCGCCCCGACCTGCTCGACGGCCGGGTCATCCTGGTCACCGGTGCCGGTCGTGGCATCGGCGCGGCTGCCGCCAAGGCCTACGCTGCCCACGGCGCTACCGTGCTGCTGCTGGGCAAGACCGAAGCCAACCTGACCCAGGTCTATGATGAAATCGAAGCGGCCGGCCATCCACAGCCGGCGGTGATTCCCTTCAACCTCGAAACCGCCCAGCCCCATCAATACGACGAACTGGCAGCCATGATCGAAACCGAGTTCGGTCACTTGGACGGCCTGTTGCACAACGCCTCGATCATCGGCCCGCGCACGCCGCTGGAACAACTGTCCGGCGAGAACTTCATGCGGGTGATGCACGTGAACGTCAATGCCATGTTCATGCTCACCAGCACCTTGCTCCCCCTGCTCAAGCTGTCCACGGACGCATCCGTGGTGTTCACCTCCAGCAGCGTCGGTCGCAAGGGTCGAGCGTACTGGGGCGCTTATGGCGTATCCAAGTTTGCCACCGAGGGGTTGATGCAGACACTGGCCGACGAAGTCGATACCGTCGCGCCGGTGCGCGCCAACAGCATCAACCCCGGCGCAACCCGTACCAGCATGCGCGCCCAGGCCTATCCGGGGGAAAATCCGCTCAACAATCCGACACCGGAAGAGATCATGCCGGTCTATCTGTACCTGATGGGGCCGGACAGCAAGGGCGTCAACGGTCAGGCGTTCAACGCACAGTAAAGACTCATCCTCACGTCGCGGCGGTTTACCGTCGCGATGCTCCCCCGCTTCAACGCCGAGCCAGGCGAACCGCCAAACCCATGTCGCGCAAAAATCGGCGCGCCAGGGGCGCTTGATTTCACCTCATTGATTTTAAATGGTTTTTTCAAAAGTGAACGCACTGGCACGACTTTCGCTCTAACCCTTCTAAACACGCCATGTCCGGCGGGTAGCGGAGGTTGATACGAGGCCTGCGTCAGCCAAGGAAAGCAGACTAGACTCAAATCAATGTCCTACGGGACTTAAGGGCCAGTACGACACGCAGCCCACAGCCACCTCACCCGGCGCCAGGATAGATTCTGCTTAGGGGCTCACGCCAAATGAAAACGCCCATCCAGACCAACGCGATTGATTTCGACAGCGCCAAACTGCAGCGCCTGGGCCTCGGTCAACCGTCGCCGCTCGTCGCACGCGCCGTCAGCCTGTCGCAATTGCGTCAGCAACTGAGTCAGCAATTGCAGACCAGCCTGGAACCTCAGCGGATTCTGGGCCTGTTTTTCCGTGAAGTTCAACGACTGGTGCCCCTGGATGCGCTGGCCTATCAGCACAAGCCCAGCGATCTGCGGCTGGAGTTCGGTCAACGCGGGCATCATCTGCTCAGCTACAACCTCAGCCATGAAGGCGAACAGCTGGGCGAATTGGTGTTCCGCCGCAATCAGCGCTTTAGCGACGCGGAACAGAGTGACCTCGAATCAGTGCTGTCGACCCTGTTGTTTCCGCTGCGTAACGCCCTGCTCTACCGCGCCGCCACCCAGAGTGCCCTGCGCGATCCGTTGACCGGAACCGGCAACCGCATTGCCATGGACCAGGTCATGGAGCGGGAAATCGACATGGCCAGGCGTCATATGCAGCCGTTGTCGCTGCTGATGCTCGACATCGACCACTTCAAGCGTATCAACGATACCTACGGCCATGGCGCCGGTGATGAGGTGCTCAAGGCCGTTGCCGAGTCGATCAAGGATCAACTGCGCAATGTGGACATGGTCTTCAGGTTCGGCGGCGAGGAGTTTCTGATCCTGCTTTCCAACACCAGTCGGGAGGCCGCAGCCACGATTGGCGAGCGACTGCGGTATGCCGCCCAGTTGCAGGATTATTTCGCGGCGGGTGTCAGGATTGAGCTGACGGTCAGCCTCGGCTGCGCGACGCTGCTGCCGGGTGAGTCCTTGGAAAGCCTGCTGCGCCGGGTCGACAGCGCGTTGTATGTGGCCAAGCGCGAAGGTCGGAATCGGTTGGCGATGGCGGGTTGATTGAAAACAGGCGAGTCAGGCTGGGTGCAGGAGCCGCTCGCGAAGGGTCGGTGGCAGGCTCGATACTTCTGCAAGCTGGTTCACCGCTATCGCGAGCAGGCTCGCTCCCACAAGGGTTCAAGGTGAGTCTGATTGCATTAAACAAAAATGTGGGAGCGAGCCTGCTCGCGATAGCGATCCGACAGCCAACCTCCCCGTTGGCCAGCCAGAACGCTTCGCGAGCGGGCCCGCTCCCACATCGGTCAACTAGGCATCAGCTCCCGGCCAGCGCCAGGCGCTCGCGGTGAGGTGCCAATTTTCCGGCCGTCTCCGACTGTTCCAGTTGCATGCAACGTTCCAGGAACAGGTACATGTAGTCGTAGCTCTTGCACACGGCCTGGCGCAGTTCGTTCTGCAAGGCCTGGCTCGGATTCATGCCCGCCAGCGTGCAGATGATTTCCAGCGCTTCCCATGGGTGGGCATCGTCGTACTGGGCGTGCATCTTCAGCCATTTCATGGCGCGCTTGCGGTCTTCCTCGGCGAAAGCCGCCGCGTAGATGCCGCTGGAACACACCAGCGCCGACCACTCTCCGGTCGCGCCTTCGATGGCATAGTTGGTCGCCGCGATTGCCACGATCAGCGAGTCCGAAGAGCTGGTATGCCAGCACCAATGGCTCAAGGCATGGAGTTCAGGCGCTACCTGCTGCGCCTGGAGGTCCTCCAGCGTCACGCCGTGGGCGGCGCTCCAGTTCACCCAGTAGTCGGCGTGATTGAGTTCGACACGAATGTTACGCATCAGCCAGCGCCGGGCCATATCCTCGCCGGGATGGCGGGCAAAGCGGGTCTTGGTGAGGTTCTGTGCCATGTATAAGGCGAACTGTTCAACGACCGGCCAACCACCGATGAGGTAGTGGCGCATGGTCTTGGCGCTGAGCTTATTGTCGCGCATGCGCTGATACAGCTCGTGTTCGACAACCCGGCGCTTGCTCTCGCCGCAATCGGCGATGAGCTGCTGTGCCCATTGCGGATAGCTTTTGGCGTCCATGAGCGGGCCTGTTCGGTTGAATGTGTCGATCACTGTCGGGCTCCTTTTGATTGTGATTTTTTTCCGGATCAACAAGAGGCTCAGCGGAACGTGCCGGGGGCCTTGAATAACAACGGCTGGGGCCGGGCCGGCCTGCATTGCAACGTGTCACAGGTAAACAACTGCGGGCGCTCGATGACATACCCCTGAGCGTAGTCCACTCCAATCTCCAGCAATGCCTGCTCGATCTGGGCAGTTTCCACAAACTCGGCAATGGTGCGCTTACCCATGACGTGGCCGATGTGGTTGATCACCTCGACCATTGCACGGTTAATCGGGTCGTCCAGCATATCCTTTACGAAACTCCCGTCGATCTTCAGGAAGTCTACAGGTAAATGTTTCAGGTAAGCGAATGAAGACATTCCGGCGCAAAAGTCATCCAGCGAGAAGTAACAACCCAAGCTCTTGAGTTCATTGATAAAGCGAATGGCGCTGCCCAAATTCGAAATAGCGCTGGTCTCTGTAATTTCAAAACAAATCATTTCCGGCGGAATCGAATACGCCGCGAACTGTTTACGCAGGAAGTCGAGGAATGCCTGATCTCCGATAGTCGTGCCTGACAGATTGATCGCACACATGGCCATTGGGCCCTGCCGCGAATCGTTCAGGCACTGGCGGATGATTCTGAAGACATTCTCCACCACCCAACGGTCCAGGGACGTCATCAGGCCATAGCGCTCCGCCGCAGGAATGAAGCTGTCCGGCAGAATCATCCGCCCGGCTTCATCATGCAAGCGCAACAGGATCTCAATGTGCCCGCCACCATGGTCACCTGGCCCCAGCGCGGCAATTTCCTGGGCATAGAGGCAGAAGCGGTTTTCCTCCAGGGCCATGTGCAAGCGCTGGACCCAGGCCATCTCACCGAAACGCAGGGACAACTCCGAATCGTCGGCATGGTAGACCTGGACTCGGTTGCGGCCCTTCTCCTTGGCCATGTAACAGGCCATGTCGGCGGCGCGCAGGGACGCCTCCAGGGTGGTCGGGTTCTGGGCGATGTGCACCAGGCCAATACTCACGGTGGTGACGAATGGCCGCCCTTTCCAGACAAAGTGCAGATTCTGCACGGTCTGGCGCAGACCTTCAGCGATCTTCTCCGCGGCCTCCGGCGAACAGTTCTCCAGCAAGATACCGAACTCATCGCCGCCCAACCGGGCCAGGGTGTCGTTTTCCCGCAGGCCCGATTGCAGCAACGCGCAGATGTGCCGCAACAATTCGTCACCCGCCGCATGGCCGCAGGTATCGTTGACCAGCTTGAACTGGTCCAGGTCGAGGAACATCAAGGCATGGCGTCCGACCTGGCGCGTCAGGTTATGCAAGGCCTGCTCGAGCCGGTACTCGAATTCCCGGCGGTTCGCCAGGCCGGTCAGCGCATCATGGGTAGCCTGCCACGACAGGTTGGCAATGTACTGGCGCTCCTGGGTCATGTCGTGCAGGACCAGGACGGCGCCGCTGACCTTGCCCGCATGGCGGATCGGCGCCCCCACCAGGGTCACCGACACCGTGCTGCCGTCCAGGCGCTGGATCAGTTTGGAATGTTCGCTGCCACCACCGAGCCGACCGCTGAGAATGTGTTCGATCAGCGTCAGGCCTTCGGTCTGGGCATTGTCGTCGATCAGGTTGAACAGCGCGGCCAAGGGCAGTCCGGTGGCGTGTTCGGCCTTCCAGTGGGTCATCGCCTCGGCAGCGGGATTCATGTAGGCAATGGCGCCTTCGACGTCGGTGGTGATGACCCCGTCGCCGATGGACTGCAAAGTGATCTGCGCCCGCTCCTTCTCCAGTTGCAAGGCATTGGCGAACACCTGTCGCTGGGTCAGTAGTTTGTGGGTACGCAACAAGGCCAGGACAATCAGCCCAAGTGCTGTGGCGAAGTTGGTCACCAGCAACAGGCGCAGGATAAAGCGCGATCCCTCGCCCAGCTCGTCGCTGAAAGCCTTGGCTGCCGGGGTAACGGAGTCGTTGATGGCAAAGATCCGCGCCTTCCAGCCGCGAATATCGGTCTCCGAAGCAGTCCCTTCGGCAATGCTGTCGTGCATCTGCCGAGCAACGTTATCCAGCTCGATCAGATAGCCGTCGCCCACCGTCCAGAGATCGATCGCTTCTTCCAGGTAACTGAAGTGACGGAAATTCAGATAGAGCCAGATCAGGCTGGGCACGTCGTCCGGGTGGTTTCCCCCTTGAAGGATGCCCGCCCGTGCCGCTTCCAGGTCAGGCGGCTGTCGATCCAGCGCCACCCGCAAGTCGTGACCGCCCTCGGGCACGGCAATGGCTTGCTGATATTTACGGAAAATCGATTCGTCGCGGCTGTCGGCATAGAGATTCAGGTAATAAATGGCGTCCTTCTGCCCCTTGGACCAGAGGCTTTCCCCCGCGACATAGCCACGAACGGCTGATAATACGTAGAGACTGACGCCTCCGAGCAATGCCTGAAATAGCACAACGGCAATGAAGGGCCAGACGATGCCCAACAAACGAGGCGTTCCGAGAGTCCGCTTTTGCTTCATGAGGTCCCTTGCACAGGCATTGCCGATGAGCACCCGGGAGAAATCCGCTCCTGATTTCAGAGCCTAGGCCAGTTTTCGATCCTTGGAATGGTTGGATCGAAGGATCTATAGGCTTTGGATGGAAATTCGAATAAATCGGGGCATTTGGCTGATTTTTTTGGATACTAAGCGCAGAAAATCACAGGAAACTCAAGGCTGCTGTATCTGTTGCAAATGACCATAGAGTCGGGCGTACAGGCCGCCCTCGGCAATCAATTGCAAATGGTCACCGTCTTCAGCGATTCGCCCACCATCGAACACCAATACCCGGTCGGCCTGTTTCACGGCCGACAACCGGTGGGCAATGATCAGCGTGGTGCGTCCACTCAGAAAACGCGCCAGGGCCTGGTGGAGGTTGTACTCGGTGGCGGCGTCCAGTGCGGAGGTCGCTTCGTCAAGGATCACCACCCGCGGCTCGGCCAATACCATGCGGGCAATGGCCAGGCGTTGACGCTGCCCACCGGACAGCCGCACCCCGGAACGTCCGACCACACTCTCCAGCCCCAGGGGCAACGCGCGCACCGTGGTATCGAGCTGGGCAATGGTCAATGCCCGCCAGCAGGCCTCGTCGCTGCAGTCGCGGCCCATGGAGAGGTTGGCCCGCACCGTGTCGTTGAACAAGGCAGGATGCTGCAGCACCACCGCGACATTTTCACGGATGGTTTCCAGGCCGATCTCCTGCTGCGTGGCGCCACCAAACCGGATGCTGCCCGACTGCGGCGTATACAGGCCCAACAACAGCTGCACCAGGGTGCTCTTGCCGCCACCGCTGGCCCCCACGATGGCGACTTTTTCGCCGGGTGAGATGGACAGGTTCAACTGGTCGAGCACCAGTTCCTCGCCATAGCCGAAGCTCAAGCCCTGGATGTCGATGCCCACAGTATCGTGGCCCTTGAACGGGTCGACACCGCCGGTGTACTGAGGTTCGTCGGCCCGGGCCAGGAGTTCGTTGATCCGACTCAACGCACCGCCCGCCGCGTAATAGGCGTATTGCAGGTTCAACAACTGCTCCACCGGACCGATCATGAACCAGAGGTAGCTGAACACCGCCAGCATCTGGCCAATGGACAGGTCGGAAAACAGCACCGTGAGCATCGCCGCAGCACGGAAAATGTCGATGCCGAACTGGAACAGCAAGCCACTGGCGCGGCCCGACGCATCGCTTTTCCACTGGGAATTGACCGCATAATCACGCACCTCCCGGGCGCGCTGGCCCAGGCGTCCGAGGAAAAACCCCTGGCGGTTCCCGGCGCGCACTTCCTGGATCGCGTCCAGGGTTTCGGTCAATGCCTGGGTGAAGCGCGAGGTGCTGTCGTTCTCCAGCTTCTTGAGGTGCTTGACCCGCTTGCCCAACTGCACCGTGGCATAGATCACCAGCGGATTGAACAACAGGATCAGCAGCGCCAGTTTCCAATGCATCCACATCAGGATGCCGGCGGTGCCCACCAGCGTCAGCATCGCCACCAGGAAACGGCTGAGGGTTTCACCGACGAATTTATCGAGAGTGTCCAGGTCGGTGACCAGGTGCGCAGCCACGGTGCCGCTGCCCAGGCTTTCGTATTCCCCCAGGGAAATACGTTTGAGGCGCTCGATCAGACGGACACGGATGCGATAGACGATGTCTTTGGCGAGCCTGGCAAACAAACGCGCCTGTAACACGTTGAACAGCAACGCGCCGCACCGAAGGGTCAAGGTCGCCAGCAGCATCAAGCCGATATAGCCGGCAGCCGTTTGCCACCCCGTCGGCAAGGCGTGGTTCATCACCTTCAGGGCGGCGTCGCCACGCCCTAGCAGTACTTCATCCACCAACAATGGCAACAGTAAAGGGATCGGCACGCTACAGAGCGTCGCCAGCACCGCCACGCCGTTGGCAATCCACAGGGCTTTCTTGTGTTTGAGGGCCAGGCGACGGATTTCCGCCCAGCTCAATCGATCGACGCGCTGTGGCTCCGAGGTGCCATCCGGCAGGTCAGGCACAGGCCGCACGCTCCAGCCAGCGGCCAAGCAGTGGTGACAGTTGGCTCAGGGGTTGGTAACCGTTGGTGAGCAGGGCCAATTGGCCCTCGCGCTCGGCCAGTAGCGTAGGGAACCCGGCAATGCCGAGATCCTGCACCCACGTGAAATCCGCGGCAGTGGCCGCATGTTGATCGGCACTGTCAAACGCCGCGGCAAACTCGATGCGTGGCAGTCCGGCCTGTTCGGCCAGTTCCACCAGGACGCTGGCATGGGTCACGTCGCGACCCTGCACATAAAAAGCCTGCTGGATCAGTTTGAGCAGCTTCCAGGCCAGGTCCGGCGCCAGGCTCCGGGCCGTCACCACAGCCCGGCAGGCCGGCTCGGTGTCATAAACGAAACCGTCCGGCAACGCGCCCTCCAGCTTGAAGGGCTGGCCGGTGGCCTGGGTGACAGCCTGCCAGTGCTCGAGGATGTAACGCCGGGTAGTGGGCTCCAGGGCCGAACCGCTGCCCGTACGCAACCCGCCCACCACCAGGTGCAGCTCCACGCCCTGGACCCGCGCCTGCTCGACCAATGCTTCGGCCACTGGTGCGAAGCCCCAGCACCAGGAACACATCGGGTCCATGACATACAGCAGACGTGGCGGCATGGTTCAGGCCTCGGAGGATGATTGCTTGTAGTTGTAGCCGATCGGGTGCGGCATGTTGCGAGCCTTGGCCAATTCGATCTGCTTTTGCCGGTCGATGGCACTGCGACGGGTCTTCTCGCTCAGTTTGTCCCAGCAATGCGGGCAACTGATGCCCGGCACGTAGTGCTCCGAAGCGCGATCTTCCAGGCTCACCGGTGTACGGCACGCATGACATTGATCGTAGTCGCCTTCGCTGAGATCGTGGCGAACGGTCACGCGGTTATCGAACACAAAGCAGTCGCCGCGCCATTTGGTTTCTTCCTGGGGAACCTCTTCGAGGTATTTCAGGATGCCACCCTTGAGGTGGAAAACCTCGTCGAAGCCCTGGCTCAGCATGTAGCTGGAAGCTTTTTCACAGCGGATGCCGCCGGTGCAGAACATCGCGACCTTCTTGTGCCGGGCCGGGTCGAAGTTGGCCTTGATGTAGTCGGGAAACTCGCGAAAGCTGGTGGTCTTGGGATCGATTGCGCCTTCGAATGTCCCGATAGACACTTCGTAGTCGTTACGGGTATCGATCAGCAACACTTCCGGATCGCTGATCAGCGCGTTCCAGTCCTGGGGTTCGACATAGGTGCCGACCTGCTTGTTCGGATCCACGCCTTCGACGCCGAGGGTGACGATTTCTTTCTTGAGCTTGACCTTGGTGCGGTAGAACGGCTGCTCGTCGCAGTACGACTCCTTGTGATCGATATCGATCATCCGCGGGTCGTTCTTGAGCCAGGCCAGCAAGCCGTCGATGCCTTCACGGGTACCGGAGACCGTGCCGTTGATGCCTTCTTCGGCGATCAGCAGAGTGCCTTTGATAGCGTTATCGAGCATCGCCTTGAGCAAGGGCTCACGCAGCTCGACGTAATCTTCCAGGGTGACGAACTTATACAGTGCCGCCACGACAATGGGTTGTGTCATGGGTATTTCTCCAGGTGGCTACCCTCGTAAAGGGTGAACCGGATGCAAAAAAAACGCGCCGGGTAAGCGGCGCGTGCGAATTCTAACAAAAACTCATGGGTTGCAGGACTTCGACGTCGGGGCTTTACATAAATCCTTCGCCACGCCGATCAGTGCTTGCTGCCACCAGCACAGGTCGGCGAAGCCGGGGCGGCGTCGATCTGAGCCCATTCTTCGGGGGTGTAGGTGTGCAGCGCCAACGCATGGAATTCGCCCATCAGCTCACCCAGCGTGCCGTAGACCTTCTGGTGGCGCTTGACCCGATTCAGTCCTTCAAATTGCCGGCTCACCACCACCGCCTTGAAGTGGGTCTGTAACCCACGGCTGTGCATGTGGCTTTCATCCAGCACTTGCAGGTGCTCGGGCTGCAGGAGGCCGAGGGTCGATTCGATGCGTTGTTGCATGCTCATACCGGGCTCCGCTTACGGCTTTTTCTTGGCTGGGGCAGCAGCTTTGGGCTCAAGCTCGGCGGTCATGTCCGCCAGCAGCTTGTTGACCACTGGCACGGCGCTTTCCAGCTTGGCCTGGGTCAGTTGGGCCGACTGCTGGGTCAGCTGCGGCATTTTTTCCAGGACTTTCTTGCCAAGGGGTGACTGGTAGAAAGCCACCAGGTCCTTGAGCTCCGACTCGCTGAAGTTGGTGGTGTAGAGCTTGACCATGTCCGGCTTGAGCTTGCTCCAGCCGATGGCCTGGTCAAGCGCGGCATTGGCCTTGGCCTGGTAGGTTTCCAGGGTGGCTTTTTTCGACTCGGGAGCCTTGGTCTGCTCGAAGCGCTGGGCAAACATCTGTTGCACCTGCATGTACACCGGGGTGCCCAGTTTGTCAGCGTGTGCCAAGGTCAGGAACGCTTCGGCGCTGGCGTTGTGGCTGGCGGTATCGGCGAGAACAGGGCCGCTGGCACACACCAGAGCAACTGCGGTACAGATGGCGCGAAGACGGGTCATCGAGTTTCCTTATCTAACTGGCGAGGTAAAACCCCAAGGGCGACCATTCTGCGCCTAAAAAACGCCAGGCCTCAACCCCGGTGCTTGCCGGTCCCGATTGACGGACCGAACCGACCGCCCCTAGATTGACGGAACCGGTACCGCCCGACAGGGCCTAAACTGCGCATTCAGACCTATCAGGAGTTTGACCCAATGAGCCGTATCGAAACCGACAGCCTTGGCCAGGTTGAAGTCCCGGAGGACGCCTACTGGGGCGCCCAGACACAGCGTTCCATGATCAACTTCGCCATCGGTAACGAACGCATGCCGCTGTCGGTGCTGCATGCCCTGGCGATGATCAAGAAAGCCGCCGCGCGGGTCAACGACCGCAACGGCGACTTGCCCGCCGACATCGCTCGACTGATCGAACAGGCCGCCGACGAAGTGCTGGACGGCCAGCATGACGACCAGTTCCCGCTGGTGGTCTGGCAGACCGGCAGCGGCACTCAGAGCAACATGAACGTCAACGAGGTGATCGCCGGGCGCGCCAACGAGCTGGCGGGCAACCCCCGCGGCGGCAAGACCCCGGTGCACCCCAACGACCACGTCAACCGCTCCCAGAGCTCCAACGACTGCTTCCCTACCGCCATGCACATCGCCGCCGTGCAAGCCGTCCACAAGCAATTGTTGCCGGCCATCAGCGAACTGTCCGGCGGGCTGGCGGAACTGGCCGCGCGCCACCTGAAACTGGTCAAGACCGGCCGCACCCACATGATGGATGCCACGCCGATCACGTTCGGCCAGGAATTGTCAGCCTTCATTGCCCAGCTCGACTACGCCGAACGGGCGATCCGTGCCGCGCTACCGGCGGTCTGCGAACTGGCCCAGGGCGGCACGGCGGTCGGCACCGGGCTCAACTCGCCCCACGGCTTCGGCGAAGCGATTGCCGCCGAACTCGCGGCGCTTTCCGGTTTGCCATTTGTCACCGCGCCGAACAAGTTTGCGGCACTGGCGGGGCACGAGCCCCTGACCACGCTTTCCGGCGCACTGAAAACCCTGGCCGTGACCCTGATGAAAATCGCCAACGACCTGCGCCTGCTGGGCTCCGGACCTCGGGCCGGCTTCGCCGAAGTGAAATTGCCGGCCAACGAGCCGGGCAGTTCCATCATGCCTGGCAAGGTCAACCCGACCCAGTGCGAAGCCTTGTCGATGCTGGCCTGCCAGGTCATGGGCAATGACGTGACCATTGGCTTTGCCGCCAGCCAGGGCCATTTGCAGTTGAACGTGTTCAAGCCGGTGATCATCCACAATCTGCTGCAATCGATCCGCCTGCTGGCCGATGGCTGCAGCAACTTCCAGCAACATTGCATCGCCGGGCTCGAGCCCGATGGCGAGCAGATGGCGGCGCACCTGGAGCGTGGGTTGATGCTGGTGACAGCGTTGAACCCGCATATCGGCTACGACAAGTCCGCCGAGATCGCCAAGAAAGCCTACAACGAAGGGCTGACCCTGCGCGAGGCAGCACTGCAGTTGGGCTATCTGACCGACGAGGAGTTCGATGCCTGGGTGCGGCCGGAAAACATGCTGGAAGCCGGTAGCCAGGGCTGAACTCTGGTTGACAGGAAGTGAGCCTTCGCGAGCAGGCTCGCTCCCACAAGGGATCCCGGTCGAACCCGGGACTTGCATACGCTGAAGATCCAATGTGGGAGCGAGCCTGCTCGCGATGAGGCCGGTCGACTCACATCACTGTCACCTGCAGGCCGCTACCGCTCCACAGCCAACCGCTCACGCCGGGCCCTCAGCCCTGCAATCAGCGAAGGCCCCAACGCCACCAGCGCTGACCCCACCACCACCAGCACCGCCCCGCCATACCCCAGCAGATTGATCTGCTCGGCATGCACATAGTCGGGCCACCACCAGGCAGCCACGGCCACCGCCGCGAAGGTCACCAGCGGCGTGATCGCCAGGGTCGCGCTGACCCGCGAGGCTTCCCAGTGGGCCAGGGCCTCGGCAAAGGCGCCGTAGGCAATCAGGGTGTTGAGGCAGCAGGCAAACAACAGCCAGCCTTGCAGCGGGCTCAGTTGCAGTGCTTCCAACGGATGGACCCACGGCGTGAGCAGCAACGCACAGAACAGGTAGATCACCATCATCACCTGCAATGAATTCCACACCGTCAACAACTGCTTCTGGCCCAGGGCATAGAACGTCCAGACCGCCGACGCCAGCAACACCATCAAGACCCCGGCGGTGTATTCGCTCAGGGAGGTCAGCAATTCGGCGAGGCGCTGGTTGAAAAACAGCGTGAAGCCGATCAGCAGCACCATCAGGCCGATCCCCTGCCCCAGGCTGAAACGTTCCTTGAACACAAACAGGCTGGCGACCAGCAGCAGGATAGGCCCCATCTGCACCACCAGTTGTGCGGTGCCGGGGCTCAAGCGATTCAGGCCCATCAGGTACAACACATAGTTGCCTACCAGCCCCAGCACCGCCATTGCCACCAACCAGCCGCCACGCGAACCGAGCACCTTGCGGCTGGGCAGGCGTCGGGTGGCCGACAGGTAGATGAACAGCAAGCCGCCGGACACCAGCAAGCGAAACCAGGTCACCGTGACCGGATCCATCACCTGCAGCACCTGCTTGAGCTTGATCGGCAGGATTCCCCACAACAGGGCGGTCAACAAGGCGAGGAACAGGCCGTAGACCCAGCGACCGGACGAAATGTGCATGCAATCCCCGAGGCTCACGAAAAGAGCGACTATTCTAGGGGGAGATGGCCCTGCAACACAGGGACAGTTGGGCACTAACAGTTCAAAGGTCATTGCGGAAAGGAGGGATGGCACATTGCCGCCTATCGCCTGACCAAGCGCCAGTTGACGCTACCGCATAAACTTCACTCAACCGATTTCGATGCTTCTTGGAGCCCCCATGCTTGGCAAACGCGCCCAAGACCTCGCCCCTGCGATGGTCTTTCCCAGTGACCGGATCTGCCGGATAAACGGTGAATTCTATTTCAGTACCCGGGAAGGAACCCAGGAAGGACCGTTTGCCAGTCGTGAGGCCGCGGAGCAAGAGGTCGCGGCGTATATCGAGCGGATGCAGAAGGCGCTTGAGATCGCCAGCTGACAAAGGATTACCCAGACCTGTGGCGAGGGGATTTATCCCCGCTGGGCTGCAAAGCAGCCCCAAAACCAGGCAACTCGGTGGATCAGACTGCTTGAGTCAACGGCGGTGGGGCTGCTACGCAGCCCAGCGGGGCGGTGCGACGTTTCGATAAATCCCCTCGCCACAGATAGTGTCTTTCCTCGGCTTCGTGTTTAACGCACAGCCTCGAACAACCCCGTCGCCCCCATCCCGCCGCCCACGCACATGGTCACGATGCCGTAGCGCAGGTTGCGCCGTTGCAGCTCCCGCACCAGATGTCCGACCTGGCGCGAGCCGGTCATGCCGAACGGATGGCCGATGGCAATCGAGCCGCCATTGACGTTGTATTTTTCATTGTCGATTTCCAAACGGTCACGGCTGTACAGGCACTGGGACGCGAACGCCTCGTTGAGTTCCCACACATCGATATCGGCGATCCGCAAGCCCTTGGCCTTGAGCAGTTTCGGCACCGAGAACACCGGACCGATGCCCATTTCGTCCGGCGCGCAACCGGCCACGGTGAAGCCGCGGAAAAACGCCTTGGGCTTGAGTCCGAGCGCCAGGGCTTTTTCCAGGCTCATCACCAGGGTCATCGAGGCACCGTCGGACAGTTGCGATGAGTTGCCCGCCGTCACCGAACCGTCTTCGGCAAACACCGGCTTCAGGCCGGCCAGGCTTTCGTAGGTGGTATCCGGGCGGTTGCAATCGTCGCGGTCGACCACGCCGTCAAGAATCTGCACCGCACCGGTGTTCTTATCCTCCACCTTGTACTTGACCGCCATCGGTACGATCTCGTCATCGAACAACCCGGCCGCCTGGGCCCGGGCAGTGCGTTGCTGGCTCTGCAACGCATAACGGTCCTGTGCTTCGCGGCTGACCTGGTAGCGGCGGGCGACGATCTCGGCGGTCTGGCCCATGGGGAAATAGATGCCTGGAACCTGATCCTTGAGCAGCGGATTGATCAGGTGATCGGTGTTGACGCTTTTCATCGTCAGGCTGATGGACTCCACACCACCGGCGACGATGATCTCGCTGCACCCGGACGCAATCTGGTTGGCGGCAATGGCGATGGCTTGCAGGCCCGAGGAACAGAAGCGGTTGAGGGTCATGCCGGCGGTGCCTATGCCCAGGTGGGAAAGCACCGCCACGTTACGGCCGATGTTGTAGCCCTGAGCCCCCTCGTTGGAGCCGGCACCGACGATGCAGTCCTCAACGCTGGCCGGGTCGATGTCGTTGCGCGTCAACAGCGCATTGACGCAATGGGCCGCCATGTCGTCCGGGCGGGTCATGTTGAACTTGCCGCGAAACGACTTGGCCAGGCCGGTCCGTACGCTGTCGACGATCACTACTTCTCGCATGGCGGTTCCTCATTGTTGTAGGCGGTCAAGATGGATCGAGCATAAATCCACCTCATAACCGACTGCGACAATCATTCACCCCGCATATGCGACCTCATCGCCCGTTACTTCCCGCTGCGCTTGAACGCGGCCTCCAGCGCCTCGTTGAGGGTGCGCAACACCTTGACCCGGGCCCAACGCTTGTCATTGGCTTCTACCAGGGTCCAGAGGGATATCTCGGTACTGGTGCGGTCGACCATGTCGCACACCGCCGCCCGGTAGGCGTCCCACTTGTCACGGTTGCGCCAGTCGTCCTCGGTGATCTTGAAGCGCTTGAAGGGGATTTCCTCGCGTTCCTGAAAGCGTTCGAGCTGGGTCTCCTTGTCGATGGCCAGCCAGAACTTGACCACTACCACGCCGGCGTCGGCAATCTGCTCCTCGAAATCATTGATCTCGCCATAGGCCCGCAGCCAGTCGGCCCTACTGCAGAAGCCTTCGACCCGCTCCACCAATACCCGGCCATACCAGGAACGATCGAATACGGTGAATTTGCCCCGCGCCGGAATATGCCGCCAGAACCGCCACATGTAGGGATGGGCACGCTCTTCTTCAGTGGGCGCGGCGATTGGCACAATGCTGTACTGGCGTGGATCGAGCGCCGCCGCGACCCGCCGGATCGCTCCGCCCTTGCCCGCCGCATCGTTGCCTTCGAACACGGCCACCAGCGCGTGCCGGCGCATGCGTTTGTCCCTCAACAAGCCGGCAAACCGGGCCTGCTCGGTGATCAGCTGTTCCTCATAGTCGTCCTTGTCCAGCCGCTGGGTCATGTCCAGGCTGTCAATCAGGGTCACCTGGTCATCCAACACCGGCAGCGGTGCCACGCTGACCTTTTCCGGCTTGATCGCCGGCCGATCCAGTGCCTGGCGCATGCCTTCGAGCAGGATCCTGCCGACCGTGAGGCTGCGATAATAGGTGTCCACGCCCTCGATCACATGCCACGGCGCGTAATCGCGACTGGTGCGGCGCAACACCCGCTCGCCGTACTTGACGAACTTGTCGTAGGTCTGGGATTGCTGCCAGTCCAGCGGACTGATGCGCCAACTGTGCAGCGGGTCATCCTTGAGCCCCTTGAGCCTGGCTTTCATTTGCTTCTTGGACAGATGAAACCAGAACTTGAAGATCAGCGCGCCTTCATCGCAGAGCATTTTTTCCAGGCGCTCAGCGGCATTGATCGCCTGATCGAGCCGAGGGTCCTTGAACTCGCCATGAACCCGGCCCTGAAGCATCTGGCTATACCAGTTGCCGAAGAAAATCCCCATGCGTCCCTTGGCCGGCAGCATCCGCCAATAGCGCCAGGCCGGCGGCCGCGCCAGTTCTTCGTCGGTCTGCTGGTCGAACGTGCGCACTTCGATCAGCCGCGGGTCCATCCACTCGTTGAGCAACTTCACCGTCTCACCCTTGCCCGCGCCCTCGATACCGTTGATCAACACGATGACCGGGAAGCGGCTCTGCTGATGCAACTCGAACTGGGCTTCGAGCAGTGCTTCACGCAGCGCCGGCACCTCGGCTTCAAAGGTGTCTTTATCGATGGCATGACCGATTTCGGCGGATTCGAACATAGGCAGCTCCTTCCAGGGATTGGGGCAAGACTAGCGGATTGGATACCGCGATGTGTAGGAGCTCCTGCGCAGTTACCCAGCCTCGGGCTAGAATAGCGTCCCGGATTTAACTGAGCCTGCCATGCCCCCCGTACAGCACCACGCCCAACTTGACTGGGATGACCAGGGTCTGCCCCGTTCCCGGGTGTTCGACGATGTGTATTTTTCCGACCAGTCGGGGCTGGAAGAAACCCGCTATGTGTTTCTTGAACAGAACAACCTGGCCGAGCGCTTCGCCGCGTTGCCGGACCATGGGCGGCTGGTGATCGGTGAGACCGGGTTTGGCACCGGGCTGAACTTTCTGTGTGCCTGGCAGTTATTCGAGCAACGCGCACCCGCCGGGGCGCGACTGCATTTTGTCAGCGTCGAAAAATACCCCCTGAGCCCTCAAGACCTGCACCGGGCCCTTGCCCTGTGGCCGTCCCTCAAGCTTCAGGCCGATCAATTGCTTGAGCAATACGTCGCGATCCATCAAGGTTTCCAGCGCCTGACACTGGCGGGCGGACGGGTGACGCTGACGCTGATGATCGGTGACGCCCTGGAACAGTTGCCACAGCTGGACGGACACATCGACGCCTGGTTCCTGGATGGTTTCGCACCAGCCAAGAACCCCGACATGTGGACCGCCGAGCTGTTCGCCGAACTGGCCCGGCTGGCGGCGCCTGGCGCCACTCTGAGCACCTTCACCAGCACCGGTTGGGTGCGACGATTGTTGAACGCGGCGGGCTTCAAGATGAAGCGCACGCCGGGCATCGGGCATAAATGGGAAATCCTGCGGGGCGTGTTCCTTGGCTGGCCGGAATCACAGGAGCAGGCCGCCCCCCTTCCGGCAAAACCCTGGTATGCCCGCCCCGCTCCGCTCACCGGCGAACGCCGGGCCCTGGTGATCGGCGGTGGCCTGGCCGGTTGCGCCAGCGCGGCGAGCCTCGCGGCCCGTGGCTGGCAGGTGACGTTACTGGAGCGGCATGCCGGGTTGGCCGAGGAAGCGTCCGGCAACCCCCAGGGGGTGTTGTACCTGAAGCTTTCCGCTCACGGCACGGCGTTGTCGCAGATGATCCTCAGCGGCTTCGGCTACACGCGGCGCTTGCTGGAACACCTGCAGCGGGGCATGGACTGGGACGGCTGCGGTGTCCTGCAGTTGGCCTTCAACCACAAGGAAGCCGAGCGCCAGGCGCAACTGGCCGCCGCGTTCCCGGCCGATCTGCTGCACACACTGGAGCAACCCGAAGCCGAGGCGCTGTCCGGCATCGGCCTGGCCTGTGGCGGTCTGTTCTACCCTGAAGGGGGTTGGGTAAATCCGCCGGCGCTGTGCCGCTGGCAGGCCTCGGGCTCGTCGATCGAGGTGTTGCCTCACCGTGAAGTGCTGGATCTGCGCCGCGTCGACGGCCAGTGGCAAGCCTGGGGTGGTGAGCGCTGCCTGGCCAGCGCACCGGTGGCGATCCTGGCTAGCGCTGCCGAGATAAAACGTTTCGAAGCAGCCGCCGACCTGCCCCTCAAGCGCATACGCGGGCAAATCACCCGCCTGCCGCAGACGGCCCGCAGCCAGAGCCTGCGCACGGTGGTCTGCGCGGAGGGATACGTGGCCCCGCCGCGAATGGGTGAACATACGCTGGGGGCCAGTTTCGACTTCAAGAGCGATGACTTGACACCCACCGCCGCCGAACATGCCGGCAACCTGCAAATGCTCGAAGAAATCTCTCTCGACCTGGTGGACCGCCTGGACGCCGGCCTCCTGGATCCGGAGCAGCTCGAAGGCCGTGCGGCGTTTCGTTGCACCAGCCCGGACTATCTGCCGATTGTCGGGCCGTTGGCGGACAACCGGGCATTTACCGAGGCGTATCACGCCCTGAGCAAAGATGCCCGCCAGGTCCCGGACACCCCCTGCCCCTGGCTCGATGGCCTGTACGTCAACAGCGGTCATGGCTCCCGCGGCCTGATCACCGCGCCACTGTCCGGCGAACTGATCGCCGCCTGGCTGGACAACGAACCTTTGCCCTTGCCCCGGAGCGTGGCCGAGGCCTGCCATCCGAACAGGTTTGCCTTAAGGGCGCTGATCCGCGGCAAGGCCTGACGCAGCTGAACGCCCACCGCCAAACCTGTGGGAGCGAGCCTGCTCGCGATGACGATGGATCAGCTGACTTTAATGTTGATCATGCCGCCCCCATCGCGAGCAGGCTCGCTCCCTCAAGGGCCCGGCGACATCCCGCCAACCCGCCCCCACCCGTCGCCTTATAACGCATCGATCTAAAACTCACGGCAATCCCATCGGTCAGTTCCAGGGTACCCGCCATTTCGGCGCGTACCCTCCCCAACGGAAAAACCGGTAAGGACTTATGTGCGGATTAGCTGGAGAGTTACGTTTCGATCAACAACCTGCGGACCTTGCGGCCGTAGAGCGAATGACCCATCACCTGGCCCCTCGCGGCCCCGATGCGTGGGGTTTCCATAGCCAGGGCCCGATTGCCCTGGGCCACCGACGCCTGAAGATCATGGACTTGTCCGATGCCTCGGCTCAGCCGATGATCGACAATCAACTGGGCCTGTCCCTGGCCTTCAACGGCGCGATCTACAACTACCCGGAACTGCGAGCCGAGCTGGAAGCGTTGGGCTACGCCTTTTGTTCCGGTGGCGACACCGAAGTGTTGCTCAAGGGCTATCACGCCTGGGGCGAAGCGCTGCTGCCCAAGCTCAACGGCATGTTCGCCTTCGCCATCTGGGAACGCGACGCCAAACGCCTGTTCATCGCCCGCGACCGTCTCGGCGTCAAACCGTTGTACCTTTCGCGCACTGGCCAGCGCCTGCGCTTTGCCTCAGCGCTGCCGGCACTGCTCAAGGGCGGCGACATCAGCCCGGTGCTCGACCCCGTCGCTCTCAACCACTACTTGAATTTCCATGCTGTGGTCCCGGCGCCCCGTACCCTGCTGGCCGGTATTGAAAAACTGCCGCCAGCCACGTGGATGCGAGTTGAAGCCGATGGCAGTGTCGAGCAGAAAACCTGGTGGACCTTGCCCTACGGCCCACGGGCCGATGAGCAGGACCTGAACCTGGAAGACTGGATCGACCGCGTGCTCGACAGCACCCGAGAAGCCGTTGCCATTCGCCAGCGGGCCGCCGTGGATGTGGGGGTGCTACTTTCCGGTGGCGTGGACTCAAGCATGCTGGTGGGTTTGCTGCGTGAAGTCGGCGTGGAAGACCTATCCACGTTCTCCATCGGTTTCCAGGATGCCGGCGGCGAACGGGGTGACGAGTTCCAGTATTCGGACCTGATCGCCAAACACTACGGCACCCGCCATCACCAACTGCGCATCGACGAAAAAGAAATCATCAAGCAACTGCCGGCGGCTTTCCGTGCCATGAGCGAGCCGATGGTCAGCCACGACTGCATCGCTTTTTACCTGCTGTCGCGGGAAGTGGCCAAGCACTGCAAAGTGGTGCAAAGCGGCCAGGGTGCCGACGAATTGTTCGCCGGTTATCACTGGTATCCCCAAGTGGATGGTGCAAGCGATCCCTACGCGGCCTACCGCGCCGCGTTCTTCGACCGCAGCTACGAGGAATACGCCGCCACCGTGCAGCCGAAATGGCTGACCGCCAACGACGCCGCCGGTGATTTCGTCAAGGAGCACTTCGCTCAACCGGGTGCCGATGCCGCCGTCGACAAGGCCCTGCGCCTGGACAGCACCGTGATGCTGGTGGACGACCCGGTCAAGCGTGTCGACAACATGACCATGGCCTGGGGCCTGGAAGCGCGCACACCGTTTCTGGATTACCGGCTGGTTGAGCTCTCGGCGCGGGTCCCGGCGAAATTCAAACTGCCCGATGGCGGCAAGCAAGTCCTCAAGGAAGCCGCCCGGCGGGTGATTCCCGGCGAGGTGATCGATCGCAAGAAAGGCTATTTCCCGGTGCCGGGACTCAAGCACCTGGAGGGCAACACCTTGGCCTGGGTCCGCGAATTGCTGCTGGACCCGAGTCAGGATCGCGGGCTGTTCAAGCCGGCCATGCTCGACCGCCTGCTCACCGACCCCAACGGTCAGTTGACCCCGCTACGCGGCTCCCGGCTGTGGCAACTGGCGGCGCTGAACCTGTGGCTCAGCGAGCAAGGAATCTGATCGATGAAACCCCACACGACACTTCACAACCAGCGGCTGCTGCGCGGCCAGGCGCCTTCATATGAACGCTTGCAGGCGCGCCTGGCCGTAGACGGCAGCGAACTGGGTGCCGCGCCCATTGCGGTGCATTGCGGCTGGGGCCGACTGCTGATCGGCCATACCTTTCCGGACCCGGCGACGCTGGGTCGGGAGCTGCTCAACGAACAACCCGGCGAGCGTGACATTGCCCTTTACGTCGCGGCCCCCCAGCAAGTGCTGGGGCTGGAGCCGGCGCAATTGTTCCTCGACCCTTCCGACACGCTGCGCCTTTGGTTCAGCGACTATCGGCAAGCCACGCGCGTGTTTCGCGGCTTCCGGATTCGGCGGGCGCAGAACGACACCGATTGGCAAGCCATCAACCAGCTCTACCAGGCCCGAGGCATGCTGCCGGTCGATCCCCAGCGCTTGACGCCGCGCCATCAGGGCGGGCCGGTCTACTGGCTGGCCGAAGACGATGACAGCGGCGCGATCATCGGCAGTGTCATGGGTCTCAATCACCAGAAAGCTTTCAACGATCCGGAAAATGGCAGCAGCCTCTGGTGCCTGGCGGTGGACCCACAGTGTGCACGGCCCGGTGTCGGAGAAGTGCTGGTACGTCACCTTATCGAGCATTTCATGAGCCGAGGCTTGAGTTACCTCGACTTGTCGGTGCTGCATGACAATCGCCTGGCCAAGAACCTTTACGCCAAGCTCGGTTTTCGCAACCTCTCGACCTTCGCCATCAAGCGCAAGAACGGCATCAATCAGCCGCTGTTCCTGGGGCCTGGACCGGAAGCACAGTTCAACCCTTATGCGCGGATCATTGTGGAGGAAGCGCATCGCCGGGGCATCGAAGTGCAGGTGGACGACGCCGAAGGCGGTTTATTCACCCTGATCCACGGCAGCCGCCGGGTACGGTGTAGAGAATCCCTGAGCGACCTGACCAGCGCCATCAGCATGACCTTGTGCCAGAACAAGAGCCTGACCCATAAAGTGCTGAAGAACGCCGGCCTGAACCTGCCAGCGCAACAATTGGCAGGCAATGCCGACGACAACCTGGCGTTTCTCGATGAACACGAGCGGGTGGTGGTCAAGCCGCTGGACGGTGAACAGGGCCAGGGTGTGGCGGTGGACCTGCGCACCATCGAAGAGGTGCAGAGCGCCATCGAAACGGCCCGGCACTTCGATAGCCGAGTGTTGCTGGAAAGCTTTCACGAAGGGCTCGACCTGCGCATCCTGGTGATCAACTTTGAAGTAGTGGCCGCGGCGATCAGGCGTCCCGCGGAAGTCATCGGCGACGGCCAGCACACCATCAGAGCCCTGATCGAGGCCCAGAGCCGTCGACGGCAGGCAGCCACCGGAGGGGAAAGCAAGATTCCGATGGACGCCGAAACCCAGCGCACACTGAGTACCGCAGGGTATGACTACGACAGCGTGCTGCCGGCCGGCGAGCATCTGTTCGTACGACGCACCGCGAACCTTCATACGGGCGGCGTCCTGGAAGATGTCACCGGTATTCTTCATCCCACCCTGGCCGATGCGGCGGTACGCGCGGCGCGCGCCCTGGACATCCCCATGGTCGGCCTGGACCTGCTGGTGCCGGCCGCCGATCAACCCGAGTACGTGTTCATCGAAGCCAACGAACGCGCCGGCCTGGCCAACCACGAACCACAACCCACTGCCGAACGCTTTGTGGACCTGTTGTTTCCCCATAGCCAGGGAGTGATCTGACACCCCTCAGTAGTGGACTGATCGTTCCCACGCTTCGCGTGGGAATGCCTCAAGGGACGCTCCGCGTCCAGATGACGCAGAGCGTCACCGGCTGCATTCCCACACAGAGCGTGGGAGCGATCGGATACTCAACCGTTCAGGAGTTTCCATGATCAGCAAAATCCCCGAACCGAATCTCGAATACCTGCAAAAAGTCCTGCTGGAAATGCTCGCCATCCCCAGCCCGACCGGCTTCACCGACACCATCGTGCGCTATGTCGCCGAACGCCTCGAAGAATTGGGTATCCCTTTCGAAATGACCCGCCGCGGCACGATCCGCGCCACCCTCAAGGGTCGCAAGAACAGTCCCGACCGGGCCGTGTCGGCCCACCTGGATACCATCGGCGCCACGGTGCGGGCCATCAAGGACAACGGTCGCCTGACCCTCGCGCCGGTAGGCTGCTGGTCCAGCCGGTTTGCCGAAGGCAGCCGGGTCAGCCTGTTCACCGACACCGGAGTGATCCGCGGCAGCGTGTTGCCCTTGATGGCGTCCGGGCACGCCTTCAACACCGCCGTGGATGAAATGCCCATCAGTTGGGATCACATTGAGCTGCGGCTGGATGCGTATTGCGCCACCCGCGCCGATTGCGAAACCCTGGGGGTGGGCGTCGGCGATTACGTCGCCTTCGACCCCTTGCCGGAATTCACCGAGAGCGGCCACATCAGCGCTCGCCACCTGGACGACAAGGCCGGGGTCGCGGCGTTGCTGGCGGCGCTCAAGGCGATTGTCGACAGCGGTGAAGAGCTGCTGATCGACTGTCACCCCTTGTTCACCATCACCGAGGAAACCGGCAGTGGCGCGGCCGCCGCGCTGCCCTGGGATGTCAGCGAGTTCGTTGGCATCGACATCGCCCCGGTCGCACCCGGCCAGCACTCCAGCGAACACGCCGTGAGCGTGGCGATGCAGGACTCCGGCGGGCCCTACGACTATCACCTGTCACGCCATTTGTTGAAACTGGCCAAGGAGAACGAGCTGCCGGCACGCCGCGACCTGTTCCGTTACTACTTCAGCGACGCCCACTCGGCCGTCACTGCCGGCCATGATATCCGCACTGCCCTGCTCGCTTTCGGCTGCGATGCCACCCATGGCTACGAACGCACCCATATCGATAGCCTGGCCGCCCTCAGCCGCCTGCTCGGTGCCTATATCCTCAGCCCGCCGGTGTTCGCCAGCGATGCGCAACCAGCCCAGGGCTCCCTGGACCGCTTCAGTCACCAACTCGAACACGATGCGCAGATGGAAAGCGATACCCGGGTGCCTTCGGTGGATAGCCTGGTGGGGCAGCGTTCGGATAATTGACGGAGGATTCTCACTGTCCGGAGATTGTCATCGCGAGCAGGCTCGCTCCCACAGGGCGCGCGTACGCAGATCCATTGTGGGAGCGATCCCGCTCGCGATGTGGCCAAAACAGAGGCCGCAAATCCAAGGCTAGCCGCAAGGGCTCATAGCCCGTAGCATTTGCGACACTGTCCAGCCGAGGTACCCCATGCTGATCCCCCACGACCAACTCGAAGTCGACACGCTCACCCGCCTGATCGAGGACTTCGTGACCCGCGACGGCACCGACAACGGCGACGACACGCCCCTGGAAACTCGTGTGCTACGCGTCAGGCAGGCCTTGACCAAGGGGCAGGCGATGATCGTTTTCGACCCGGAGAGCGAGCAGTGTCAGTTGATGCTCAAGCACGACGTGCCCAAGCACCTATTTGACTGAACACGCCTTGCGGGCGACCTGACTCTTCTTTCTCTGGATCTTTTCGTATATCTCGAAGCGATGAACATCGATGTGCCGCGGCGCCTCCACGCCAAACCGCACGGTTGTGCCGCTGACCGACAGCACACGAACGGAAATATCATCACCGATGGAAATCAGTTCACCCACGGCACGGCTTAGTACGAGCATGGTTCTTGTCCTTAAGAAGGTCTGGACCTTGACCATGCCCGGCCTGTTTCCTGTTCACAAGACACGGGCGAGAATTCAGTAACCCCCTACAAACAAGACTCTGGGAACTGACGGAAACTTCCTGCAAAAACGGCTCGAACCGCGCCGTTTTCAAGGTCCCGAGAAGCGAGGACCGAAGAGGATGACACTGGCACCCAGCATGCAGAGCGCCACGCCGATCCAGTCGGAACCCAGCGGGCGCACCCGCTCCACCACGGCCAGCCAGACGATGGAGGCGATGATGTAAATGCCGCCATAGGCGGCGTAGGCACGGCCGGCATAGGTCGCTTCAACGCGGGTCAGCAACAGGGCGAACACCGCGAGGCTGAGCAACGCCGGTGCGATCCACCAGGCGCTCTTGCCCTGGCGCAACCACATCCAGAACCCGTAGCAGCCGGCGATTTCGAACAGCGCGGCGAGAAAGAACCACAGATAGTTGAGCATGCAGATGTCCATCAGGAAGGCCGGAATGGCGCCATCCTGAGGACACTGCATGGCAAGGTCAAGTTGGGTTCTGCCTAGCCTTGGCGCGCATTTTGTCGGCCATGACGGTCATTTCGTCGTACAGCAACTGCGGATTCTTCTGCTTCATCGCCCAGGCCATGCGTCCCTGTTCGTGGGGCAGAATCATGAACTCGCCCTGGTCGACCTGCTGGAAGATGTAGTCAGCGATATCGGCAGCAGTGATCGGCGAGCTTTCCAGCAACTTGCCCACCTGGGCCTTCATGGCCGGGGTCGGGCCACGGAAGGAGTCAAGCAGGTTGGTCTGGAAGAACGACGGACAGACTACGTGGACACCGATTTCCTGCTGCGCCAGTTCGACCAACAGGCTTTCCGACAATGCCACCACGCCAGCCTTGGCCACGTTGTAGTTACTCATGGCCGGCCCCTGCATCAGCGCCGCCATGGAGGCAATGTTGATGATCTTGCCGCGGCTTTTTTCCAGCAACGGCAGGAACGCCTTGCAGCCCTTGACCACCCCCATCAGGTTGATCGCAATCTGCCAGTCCCAATCCTCCAAGGACAATTCACTAAAGAACCCGCCCGAAGCCACGCCAGCGTTGTTGACGATGATGTCGATGCCGCCGAGCTTTTCTTCGCAGGCCTGGGCGAACGCCGTCAGCTGACTGTAATCACGCACATCGCAGCGTTGGACAAAACCGTCGCCGCCGACATCGCGCACCTGCCTGAGAGTTTCCTGAAGGCCTGGCTCACTGACGTCCGACAAGGCCAGGCGCCAGCCTTCGCGGGCCCAGCGCAGTGCGATTTCGCGGCCCAGGCCCGAGCCGGCACCGGTGATCATCATGCGATTTTGCATAGGAAACAGCCTTGTTGTTCCGGGAGAGATGGGCCGAGTGTAGCGAAGGAGCCGGCGAGACCCACGCTCCATCAGATTGCTGAATGGCGGGGGCAAACCGTAATAGGTTGTGAAGACCTCGCCATAGGTTTCCCGGCCGCCCGACAGGCACTAAAAAACTTTGAATTTTTTACAGGACGTTACGGTCGGACTTATTAAGCCGCCCGGATTTAATGCAGCGCGCTGGCAGTTGAAAGTTGTATCACTCCAAAACTGACCAATAAGGAAATCAACAATGGGCACAATACTCATCATTATCCTGATCCTTTTGCTGATCGGCGGTCTGCCGGTCTTCCCGCACTCCAGAAGTTGGGGTTACGGCCCGTCCGGCATCATCGGCGTAGTGTTGGTAGTGCTGTTGATACTGCTGTTACTGGGCAAGATATAAATCAATGGCAAAAAAAAAGAGGCCTTCTTCAAGGCCTCTTTTTTATTTGCCGATCATCAGTCCGGCTTTCCATCCACCACGCCGGCGGTGTTATCCAGCAGACTCTTGGTGGCGGTTTGCAGGAAAGACTCGAGCTTGAGCTTCATCTGGGCGCTATCGGGTGCATCCGGAATGACTTCTGCACGCGGGTTGGCCCCCAGTTCATAGCGGAACATCTTCGGCCCCATTTCTTTTTCCTTTGGCAGTACCAGGATCCGGTCGCCCTGGATGATCGCCGTAGTCTGATCACTGCCCGACGGCTTGATTACACCAAAACCGGTATCGCCTTGCGGCAGGTTCAGCAGGTCGCGGCCCCAGCACTGGTTGCGCACCTGTCCACCGATCCGCCCCATGATGGTAGGAACGATGTCGACCTGGGTACCCACGGTGTGGTTACGCTGGCCGAACTTTTCCTGGATACCAGGACCGATCATCAACATGGGCACGTTGAAACGGCCCAGGTCCATCTCGGTGATCTGGCGTTCGTTACCGAAACCATGGTCGCCCACCACGATGAACAGCGTCTCCTTGAAGTAAGGCTCCTTGCGTGCCTTCTCGAAGAACTGGCCCAACGCCCAGTCCGAGTAGCGCATGGCAGTCAGGTGTTCGTTCAGGCTGCCGCGATCGGTGACCCGCTCCACCGGTAATGGCGTCGGCAGCGCATATGGCGTGTGGTTGGACAGGGTTTGCAGCAGGGCATAGAACGGCTTGCCGTTTTCCCGCGCCTTGAGCTCGATCAGACCACGGTCGAACATGTCCTGGTCGGACACGCCCCAGGTCGGATCGGAAAACACTGGGTTGACGAAATCGTTACGCCCGATGAAGTTGGTCATGCCCTGGTTGCTGAAGAAACCCGACTGGTTGTCCCAGGCAAAATCACCGTTGTAGACATACACGTCATCGAAGTCACGGGCACTGAGCAGTTGCGGCAGGCCCGACAGCTTGTGGCTGCCTTCTGGCGTCTGCATCAGGTATTCGAAGCCGGGCAAGTTCGGGAAGCACGCCATGGTGGCGAACATGCCCTGGTGGGTATGGGTGCCGTTGGAGAAGAAGCGGTCGAACAGCAAGCCTTCCTTGGACAGCTTGTCCAGGTAAGGCGTGATGTTGCCCGGAGCACCCAGGGCGCCTACCGAGTGACCGGCCATGCTTTCCATGAGGATCACGACCACGTTCTTGATCGGCAGGGTCTTGTCGGCTGGCGGCATGTAGTCGCGGCGCACGGCAGCGGTGGCGGTATCCACCAGCTTGTCGTCGGGCAACACCAGCATGTCGCGCACGGTCTGTTGTGCCAGTGGCTGCTCGAGGGTGGCTTTCCAGATGTTGTCACGGTCTTCGGACATGCGGCTCTTGGCCGCCGCCACCAGTGACAGCGTGCCGTTGAGGCCCAGCTGGTTGGCGAAGTTCGAATCGGTGGTATAGACATCGCCCCAGCGCAACGGCGGGCCTTGACGCAAGGTGCCACGGGCCGCGACCACAGCCACCAACAGGCAGACGACGAACACCGCCACCCGACCGTACCACGGGGCTATCTGGCGGGTGCCGATGCTGCCGCCGCTGAACGGGCCGCGCGGACGGGTTGCACGGTCCGCGCCCTTGAAGGCCAAGCTCAGGATGATAGTGCCACCGGCCCAGGCCAGCAGGTAGCGCACCACCGGGAAACCGTACCAGAGCATGCTCATCACGGTTTTCGGATCTTCCTTCACGTACTGGAAGACCAGGCCGTTGAGGCGCTGGTGGAACTCACGGTAGAAGTCCATCTCCATCAGGCCCAGGAACAGCGCAACGCTGGAGGTGACGGTCAGCCAGAAACGAAAGAAACCTCGGGCCGCCATGGCGCGGGCGCTGAACAGCGCCAGCAGCAGCGGAACGCTGAGGTAGACCACCAGGCGCAGGTCAAAACGCAGGCCATTGGCGAAGGCTTCGACGAAGGTCGAGGCTGGAGTGTCGAGGATCATTTGGCGGTTATAGACCAGCAGCGCCACGCGCAGCAGGCTGAACATCACCATCATCACCAGGGCGCAGAGCAATGTGTAGGCCAGGTGCGATTTGACGGTCGGTTGCAGCAGGCGATGCGTGCTTCGCTGCTGACTCAGGGCGTCCGGGATTGCCATGTCGTTTGAGGACCCTATTGGAGTTGGAGTAACAGAAAATACAAAGGCGCGCCCTCTGCCAACCAAAGCCTGGCCCGGGGTTTGCGCAAGAGCGCAGATGTTGCACGAACGGTTAAGGCATTGCCATTAAATAACCGACGGCAATAAAAGCGCGGAGGATTGTCCGCAAGATTTTGTGAAAATTTCGTCCAATGAATATCTGGAAACACAAAATGCCCGAACCCACCTCAATATCAGGCGGCCCATATTGTGGAGAGGGGATAAATCCCTCGCCACAAAAAGCCCCTCAACCAAATCAGTCGTTACTCGGCTTGTTGATCGCCTGCAATACGTACTGAGGCATGGCAAACGCACCGAGATGAATCTCAGGGTTGTAGTAGCGGGTGACGATGCCACTGCCGATGAACCGCTCATGCAGGGTTTCACGGGAGAGCTTGCGGTAAGCGCTGTCGGTCGAGCCCCAGGCGAAAGTCATGGCACCACCGATGTAAGTCGGCACGGCAGCCTGGTAGAAGTGCCAGTCGGCAAACAGGCCTCGCAGGCGGCCGGCGGTGGTCTGCACTTCGCCCAACTGCATGAATGGCGTGCCGTTCTGGGTCACCAGGATGCCGCCGTCGTTCAGGCAGCGATGGCAAGCCTGGTAGAAATTCTCCGAGAACAGCACTTCACCCGGGCCGATCGGGTCGGTGGAGTCGGAAATGATGACGTCGAACTTCTCCTGGGTGGTGGAGACGAAGCGCATGCCGTCGTCGATCACCAGGTTCAGTCGCGGGTCGTCGTAGGCGCCCTTGGAGTGGTTGGGCAGGAATTCCTTGCACATGTCCACCACGGTGCCGTCGATTTCCACCATGGTGATGTGCTCGACGCCCAGGTGTTTGGTCACCTCACGCAGCATGCCGCCATCACCGCCACCGATGATCAGCACGCGCTTGGCCTTGCCGTGGGCCAGGATGGGCACGTGGGTGAGCATCTCGTGATAGATGAACTCATCGGCTTCGGTGGTCTGGATCACGCCATCGAGTGCCATCACCCGCCCCATGCGCGGGTTCTCGAAGATCACCAGGTGCTGGTGCTCGGTACGCACTTCGTGCAGCAGCTTGTCCATCCGGAAACGTTGGCCGTAGCCTTCGTAGAGGGTTTCCAGGTAGTCGCCGGCCGGGGTGGTCGTCATGGTCAGGTACTCCGATAGCTCACAAAGGCGCGCATTCTACGACGATGGGGATGACAGGTCGAACCTTGCAGGAGCGATGTAGGAGCTGCCGAGCGAAGCGAGGCTGCGATCTTTGCCCAGACAATTGAGTCTGCAGCGAGAAGATTACAGCCTTCGGCAGCTCCTACAGGTCTGAGGAGCAAGCACTTTTCAGTGGAACTGGCGCCCCAATCCCCCCGGTACGCCTTCGATGGTGGTGTCTTCCCAAGGCCCGTTCGGGCTGACGGAGCGGCTCCAGCCATTGTTCCAGCGGTAGTAGGTGCGCTGGCGATAGAAGGTGTTGGGCTGGTTATCCAGCACATAGACCCCAAGCTTGGCGTCCCAGTGGCTGTTACCCCCAGGTGGCGGGGCGAAACTGGCGGAGGTGCGCGGCAACGGCTTGGCCGGTTTGTTCGGGGTGACCGGCTTGCCCGGCGCGGTGGACGGCGCGGGTTTGGTGGTCGGCGTCGAAGGCGGAATGGGGGGCAGCGGCGTCGAGGGCTCCGGCGGACGATGGACCGCACAAGCGCTCAGGCCCAGGACGAGCGTCAACAGAGTGATACGAGCGATGGCGGTCATGGTGCAAATTCCTGTCATTGGTCCGGGCTGTCGATGGTCAGTTGTTGCGGCGTGGTGGTGCTGCTCGCCAGGGGCTGGCTGCGGCCAATCCATTCGCCGGCAGTCGGTTGACCGGCGCGGGAGATACGCGCCACCAGTTGGACTTCAGGGAAGTTCGACAGTTTCAGTTGCGGCATCATCGCGTCCGCGTCCCCCAGCTCGACGTTGACGGGCAGGTCGGCGACCGTCAGGCGCTTGGCCGCCAGCGGCGCAGGCGGGCCGGAAACGGCGCGGGCAAAGATGAATACGCTGTCGCCCGGTTGCACCTTGGCCTTGAGTGCCGGCGCCAGGTCGACATGGACCTTGAGCAGCGCACCGGTCTTGACGACCGGAGCCTGAGCCACCTTGCCGCCACTGGCTTGCAGCCTCTCGGTGGCGCGGGCAATACCGCCTTGCAGCGCCTCGCGGGATTTGTCGTCCTCCGGCAGTTGCGCCAGCAGGCGCCCCCAGTAATCGATCGCATCCTGATAGCGCTCGCCTTCAAACGCGGCGATACCCAACAGGCCCAGGCTGGTGACTTCCTTGGGATCGAGCTTCAGTGCCTCGTCGGTCAAGGCCTGGACCTTGTCCGACCATTTCTTGCCATCGGCAAAATACTGCGCCTGGGCCCACTGCCCCAGCAACTCGGGCTGCCGCCCCGCCACCGCTACGGTGCGCTCGAAGATCTTCGCCGCATCCGCTGGCCGATCCTGCGCCATGTAGGTACGCCCCAGGAAATACAAGCCCTCGGCGGAACTCGGTTGTGCCGCCACCGCCCTTTCCAGGCGCTGGGTCATTTCTTCCATCGACTGCGGCGCCTGGGCGAATTCGCGGGTCAGCTCGACCTTGTCGCTCGCGCCGAAATGCAGGTACAAGCCCAGGCCCAGCACCGGCACCAGCACGGCGGCGAGCAACGGCAGCGGCTTGCCCATGCGCGATTCGCGTGGTGCCTCGGCGCCCTCGGTATCGGCAAGCAGTTCCCGAGCGGCTTCAGCGCGCCCGGTATCCAGCTGCGCGGTATTGAGCACGCCCTCCGCCTGCTCGGCCTGCAACTCGGCGACACGCTCCTGATACAGCGCCACATTGAGCGCGGTGCGGTCCTCCTCCCGCTGTGCGCGACGGCCCCTTAGCACGGGGATCAACAGGAAACTCAGGGCAACCAGGAGAAGCAGACCTGCGGCGAGCCAGAAATCAATCATGCTTGGTGTTATCCAACAGTTGGTCGAGGCGCTGGCGCTCTTCGACGGAAAGCGTGTCCGGGGCGGCGCTGCGCTGCACCCGGCGGCGGCGCACGATCAGCGCGATGACGACGAAGCCGCCGAGCAACAAGCCGGCGGGGCCGAACCACAACAGCGCGGTCTTGGAGGACAGGGCCGGGTTGTAACGCACGAACTCACCGTAGCGGTCCACCATGAAGTCGATGATCTGCTGGTTGTCCTTGCCCTCGCCGAGCATGCGGAAGATTTCCTTGCGCAGGTCAGCGGCAATCGGTGCGTTGGAGTCGGCGATGTCCTGGTTCTGGCACTTGGGGCAGCGCAGCTCCTTGGTCAGTTCGCGAAACCGCTCGCGCTCGCCTTCATTGGCGAATTCGTAGGTATCGATCGCGGCGTGGGCCGCGCCAGCGAGACTCACCCCCAGGACGACAGCGGCTAGCCAACGCTTCATGGCTTGGCCTCGTCCACCAGTGCCTGGTACTTGGTCGCCAGTTTCTCGCGCCAAACCTGTTCGTCGATCACACCGACGAACTTGTCACGGATGACGCCCTTGGCGTCGATGAAGAAGGTTTCCGGGGCCCCATAGACCCCAAGGTTCAGGCCCAGGGTGCCGTCTTCATCCCGAATGTCCAGTTGATACGGGTTGTGGAACTCGGCGAGCCATTTCAAGGCATCGACGTTGACGTCCTTGTAATTCACGCCATAGATCACCACGCCATTCTGGGCCAGCTTGTTCAGCACCGGGTGCTCGACCCGGCAGGAAATGCACCAGGTGCCCCATACGTTGACCAGTGCCGGCTTGCCCAGCAGATCGGCGCGGGTCAGCGTCTTGTCGCCCTGCACCGAAGGCAGGGTGAATTCCGGGAACGGCTTGCCGATCATTGCCGAAGGCAATGCGGACGGGTCCAGGAAAAGCCCCCGGTACAGAAAGACCGCCACCACCAGGAACAACGCCAGCGGCAATACCATCAACCAACGTTTCATGCAGTGGCCCCCGTCACGCCCAGAGCTTCGCGCACCCGGGTTTTCACCTTGACTCGATAACGCCGATCCAACGCCGCCAGTGCCCCGCCCAGGCCGGTCAGCAGGCCGCCAAACCAGATCCAACGCACGAACGGCTTGACGTGCACCCGCACCGCCCAGGCGCCGTCGCCCAGGGACTCGCCCAGTGCCACATAAAGATCGCGAGTGAAACCAGCGTCGATTCCGGCCTCGGTCATCACCGAGTTCTGTACGGTGTACAGGCGCTTCTCGGGATGCAGCACCGCCACTTCCTGGCCGTCACGAGTGACCCGCACCGTGCCTTTATCGGACGTGAAGTTCGGGCCTTCGAAATGTTTGGCGCCTTCGAACATGAATTGGTAACCGGCCAGTTCCATGGACTCTCCCGGTGCCAGGCGCAGGTCGCGCTCGGCGCTGTTCTGGCTGGACAGCACCACGCCCAGGGCGCAGACGGCGATGCCCAGGTGAGCAACCTGCATGCCCCAGTAGCTGCGGGTCAGGGTCGGCAGGCCCTTGACCAGTCCCTTGTGACGGGTTTTGTCGAAGATGTCCCGTACACCGGCCAGCAATACCCAGGCCGCCAGCATGAAGGTCGCCAGCACGGCCCAGTTGAAATCGCCATAAGCGATCCCGGCTACCACGGCCAGGGCAGCAGTGCCCAGCAGCACTGGCGTCAACATGCCCAGCAGCCATTTGACCGGTGTGTCTTTCCAGCGCACCAACACACCGACCGCCATCACCACCATCAGGATCGCCATCAGTGGAATGAACAGGGCATTGAAGTACGGCGGCCCGACCGACAACTTGGCCCCGGACAGCGCATCGAGCACCAGCGGGTACAACGTTCCCAACAGGATCATCGACGCGGCCACCACCAGCACCAGGTTGTTGCCCAGCAGCAACGTCTCCCGGGACCAGAGGTTGAAGCCAACCTGGCTCTTGACCACTGGCGCCCGCAGGGCGAACAACGTCAGCGAGCCGCCGACCACGAACAGCAGGAACATCAGGATGAACACACCGCGCTCGGGGTCCGAGGCGAAGGCATGCACCGAGGTCAGGACGCCGGAACGCACCAGGAAGGTCCCCAACAGGCTCAGGGAGAATGCGGCGATCGCCAGCAGCACGGTCCAGCTCTTGAACACGCCACGCTTTTCCGTGACCGCCAGTGAGTGAATCAGTGCCGTGCCCACCAGCCAAGGCATGAACGAGGCGTTTTCCACCGGATCCCAGAACCACCAGCCGCCCCAGCCCAGTTCGTAGTAGGCCCACCACGAGCCGAGGGTGATGCCGATGCCGAGGAAGGCCCAGGCGACGATGGTCCATGGGCGCGACCAGCGGGCCCAGGCGGCATCGAGGCGACCGCCCAGCAACGCGGCGATGGCGAAGGCGAAGGCCACGGAAAAGCCGACGTAGCCCATGTAGAGCATCGGCGGGTGAACGATCAGGCCGATGTCCTGCAGTAGCGGATTGAGGTCGCGACCATCCATCGGCATCTGCGGCAGGATCCGCGCGAACGGATTGGACGTGACGATCAGGAACAGCAGGAAACCGGTGCTGATCATGCCCATCACCGCCAGCACCCGGGCCAGCATCACCTGGGGCAATTGCCGGGAGAACACCGAGACGGCGAAGGTCCAGCCAGCGAGAATCAGGGCCCAGAGCAGCAGCGACCCTTCATGGGCGCCCCACACCGCACTGAACTTGTAATACCAGGGCAAGGCACTGTTGGAGTTGCTCGCGACGTAGGCCACGGAAAAATCATCGGTCATGAAGGCATAGGTCAGGCAACCGAAGGCGAACACCATGAAGGCGAACTGGCCCCAAGCCGCCGGCTGGGCCAGGCTCATCCACAGACGGTCGCCGCGCCAGGCACCGAGCAGCGGCACCACGGCCTGCACCAGGGCCAGGCACAGGGCCAGGATCATCGCCAGGTGGCCCAACTCGGGGATAAAAATGCCAGTGCTCATCGATCAGCCCTCCTTCATGGGAGCAGGTGCCGACTGACCACTGTCTTTAAGAGCCTTGGTCACTTCCGGCGGCATGTATTTTTCGTCGTGCTTGGCCAGCACTTCGTCGGCCACCACCACGCCATCGGCGTTGAGCTTGCCCAGGGCGACGATGCCCTGCCCTTCACGGAACAGGTCCGGGAGGATGCCGCGATAGGTGATGGTCACGGTCTTGTTGAAGTCGGTGACGTTGAATTTCACGTCCAGCGAATCCCCGGAACGTACGAGCGAGCCCTTCTCCACCATGCCGCCAGCCCGGATACGCGTGTCCTTGGGCGCTTCGCCATTGGCGATCTGGGTCGGGGTGTAGAACAGATTGATGTTCTGCTGCAGGGCGCTCAAGGCCAGGCCAACCGCGGCACCGACACCCACCAGGATCGCCAGGATGATGACAAGACGTTTTTTGCGCAGCGGATTCACTGACCGTTCTCCCGGCGCAGACGACGCGCCTCTTGTTGCAGATACCGCTTGCGGGCCAGGAGCGGCACCGCCACGTTGAGGGCCAGTACCGCCAGGCAGATGCCATAGGCGGACCAGACATACAGGCCATGATGGCCCATGGCGAGGAAATCGCCGAATGAAGCGAAACTCATCGAGCGGCCTCCAGGCTGTTCTGTACTTCGGCCTTCACCCAACTGGCCCGGGCTTCGCGCTTGAGCACTTCCAGGCGCATGCGCAGCAACAGCACCGCGCCGAAGAAACAGTAGAAACCCAGGACGGTCAGCAGCAACGGTAGCCACATTTCCACGGGCATCGCCGGTTTTTCCGTGAGGGTGAACGTCGCGCCCTGATGCAAGGTGTTCCACCACTCCACCGAATACTTGATGATCGGGATATTGATCACACCGACAATCGCCAGCACCGCGCAGGCTTTGGCGGCACTCTCACGATTGCTGATGGCGTTGCCCAGCGCAATAAGACCGAAGTACAGGAACAGCAGGATCAGCATCGACGTCAGTCGGGCATCCCAGACCCACCACGACCCCCAGGTCGGTTTGCCCCAGATGGCTCCGGTGACCAGCGCCACGGCGGTCATCCAGGCCCCGACAGGCGCGGCGCATTGCAAGGCAACGTCGGCCAGCTTCATCTTCCAGACCAGCCCGACCACGCCGCACACCGCCAGCATGACGTAGACCGACTGGGCCAGCATCGCAGTCGGTACATGGATGTAGATGATGCGGAAGCTGTTGCCCTGTTGATAATCCGGCGGCGCGAACGCCAGGCCCCAGACCACGCCGATCCCTATCAGCAGCAGTGCGGCGATACTCAGCCAGGGCAGCAACTTGCCGCTGATGCCGTAGAACCACTTGGGTGAGCCGAGCTTATGAAACCAGGTCCAGTTCATTGCTGTTTCCATCACGGTTGCGGCGCGCTGTCACGCGCCGCCGGGTCTGCCTTAACTTCATAGGAAGTGGTCATTTTTTGACCAGGCCTCATTATTATTCGCCGACGCTGATCTTCAGGCCAGCGGCTATTGCAAAGGGTGTCAGGGTTATCGCCAGGGCGGTCAGGCTCCCAAGCCAGAGCAGATAACCGGTCGCCGGCATACCTTGCAAGGCGGCTTGCAAGGCGCCACTGCCAAGGATCAACACCGGGATATACAGCGGCAGGATCAACAATGCCAGCAATAGGCCGCCGCGCTTCAAGCCCACCGTCAATGCCGCCCCCACCGCACCGAGCAGGCTCAGCACCGGTGTGCCCAGCAACAACGAAACCAGCAGCACCGGCATGCACGCGGCGGGCAACCCCAGCATCATCGCCAGCAGCGGCGAGAGCAACACCAGCGCCAGGCCGGAAAAAACCCAGTGTGCCAGTACCTTGGCCAAAACCAGAAGGGCCAGGGGGTGCGACGAAAGGACCCACTGTTCCAAGGAACCGTCTTCGAAATCACTGCGGAAAAGCCCGTCCAGCGAGAGCAGGACCGACAAAAGCGCTGCCACCCAGACCAGTCCTGGCGACAAGGTTTGCAACAATTGAGTCTCCGGCCCGACCGCCAACGGGAACAGCGCAATGACAATCGCGAAAAACACCAGCGGGTTGGCCAGTTCGGCCGGGCGGCGGAACAACAGGCGCGCTTCGCGGGCAAGCAACAGGCCAAACACACTCATACGGCCCAGTTCCCCAGATCAATGTTGCGATAACCGGACGGCATCCGGGCCAGTGTATGGTGAGTGGTCAACAGCACCATGCCACCACCCTCGCAATGCCGGGCCAGATGTTCCTCGAGCTGCGCCACGCCCTGCTTGTCCAGGGCGGTGAACGGTTCGTCGAGAATCCACAGCGGCGGGGTGTCAAGGTACAACCGGGCCAGGGCCACGCGGCGCTGCTGACCGGCGGACAAGGTATGGCATGGCACGTCTTCGAAGCCGCGCAATCCCACCATGGCCAACGCCTGCCAGATCGCTTCATGGCCGGCGGGCCGATGCAGCGCACAGAGCCAGCTAAGGTTTTCTTCGGGGGTCAGCAAATCCTTGATCCCTGCGGCGTGGCCGATCCAGAGCAGGTTGCGGGCCAGTTCGCTGCGTTGGCTCTGCAGGGGTTGGCCGTTGAGCAGCACCTGCCCGGCCGTCGGTTGCATCAACCCGGCCAGCAGGCGCAAGAGGCTGGTCTTGCCACTGCCATTGGGACCACTGACTTGCACCATATCGCCAGGCGAGAGTCTCAATTCGAGGTGTTCGAAAAGCAGCCGCAGGTCTCGCTCACAGGCGAGGCCGACGGTTTGCAAGAGAGGACTGGTCAAGGGATCGCGAGCCTTATACGGTTTAAGTCGGCGGTGCAGCGGCCGTTAAAGAGATGCAGCATAGATGCATTGACGGCCCGTTCCACAGAGCTGCGTCAAACTATTGCAAGGTTTTCGCCACTCCCTGAAAGACGGGCGGCATTATACATGCCATGCCCCCAGGGGGCGTTCTCAATTAGTTTCCAGGGTAAGACCGCAGATGACAGGCGACATGAACATCCAGCCGCTGCCCCAGCCCACGGCAACGACGCGTACGCCGGCGGTCAGCGGCGAGCTGCTCAAATTGCTGACGCCGGTCGAAGGCTTGATCGGTGCCGGCCAGACGGCCAGTGCCGAGGTGTTGTCGCTCAAGCAGGCGGACCAGACTTTCCAGCTATTGCTCAAGGTCACCCTGGAAAGCGGCCGCCAGACTACCGTGCAGGCCACCAGCAGCCAGCCGTTGCCCCAGGGCACCAGCCTGGCGGTGACCCAACCGTCCGCCAGTAACCTGGCGATCACCGTACAACAGGTCGTTGCCTCCAGCATTGCGACCCTGACCCGTATCGACACCGCGCAGCTGCCGGTCGGCACCCTGTTGCAGGGTAAGGTGGTCACCAGCCAGGCGTTGCCTCAGGTGCCAGGGCAACCGGCGATGTATCGGTCACTGGTGAGCTTGCTCAATACCGCCCAGGCCGGCAGCACCCTGGACATCGACAGCCCCCAGCCGCTGCGTATCGGCACGCTGTTGAGCGCCCAGGTGCAGGATGCCCAGACGTTGAAATTCATTCCGCTGAGCAACCGCCAGGAACAACTGGCGGTGAGCCAGCAACTGGTGACCCAGGTGAGTCGTCAGGGTTCGCTGGACAGTCTGATCAGCGTCCTGCAGGAGCTGCCCGCCACGGATGAGACCGGCGTCGAGCTGCGTGCCGCGGTGACGCGTCTGCTGGCCGGCCTGCCGGATGTGCAGCAATTGAGCACGCCCAAGGGACTGGCCCAGGCCTTGGCCGCCAGCGGGGTATTCCTGGAAAGCAAACTGCTGGCCGGACAACCACCGAGCCTGGCAACGGACTTCAAGGGCGATCTGCTGAAACTGATCGCCCAACTGACCACGACGCTGCCCGCCTCCACCAATCTCGGCGCGATCATTGCCGCCAACACCCTGGCCCAGGCGTTACCCAGTTTTGTACGCAACGCCTTGGGCACGCTCGGCCAGGTCAGCGCAAAGCCGCAACCCACCGGTTTCCCCCTGCCCTCCCGGTTGCTGAAGGGCCAGGACGACGAAGGCGACCTCGAACACCTGCTGCGCCTCGCCGCTGCCGCCGTGTCACGTCTGCAAAGCCATCAACTGTCGAGCCTGGAGCAGACCGGCCTGACCGACGATGGCCGGTTGATGAGCACCTGGCAACTGGAAATCCCGATGCGCAACCTGCAGGACATCGTGCCCTTGCAGGTCAAATTCCAACGGGAAGAAACCCCGCCTCGGGAACAACCCAGCGAGCGTCGGGAAGAACGTGAGGCCAAGCAGCAGCTCTGGCGGGTCGAGCTGGCGTTCGACGTAGAGCCGCTGGGGCCGTTGCAGGTCCAGGCGCAATTGCTCAGCGGCAGCCTGTCCAGCCAATTGTGGGCTGAACGGCCCTACACGGCGGACCTGATCGAACGCAACCTGGCGGCACTGCGTGAGCGCCTGGTGACCTGCGGCCTGAACGTCGCAGACCTGGACTGCCACGTCGGCACCCCGCCCCAAGGTCCCAAGACCCGACTCGAACAACGCTGGGTGGACGAAACCGCATGACAACCCACACCGAACCGCGCCAGGCCATCGCCCTCAAATACGACGGCCACCGCGCCCCGACCCTCACCGCCAAGGGCGACGAAGCCCTGGCCGAGGAAATCCTGCGGATCGCACGGGACAGTGAAGTGCCGATCTATGAAAATGCCGAGCTGGTGAAGCTCCTGGCCCGACTGGAACTGGGGGAGAGTATTCCGCAGGAGTTGTATCTCACCATCGCCGAGATCATCGCGTTTGCCTGGAACCTCAAGGGCAAGTTTCCCAAGGGCTTCGACCCGCATGCACCGAATGTGGAGAAGGATGTGACGGAGCGCGGGGATGATTACTGATTCCACGCCACATGGCGGCAGCGAAGAAGCCTGTGGGAGCAAAGCTTGCTCGCGATTGGGGCACCGCCAGTCGAGAATGCCATTGACTCTCCTACCGCTATCGCGAGCAAGCGTTGCTCCCACAGGTTACAGGGCGTTTGATCCTTGACTGGAAGCGATCCTCAGCCCCTGTGCAATTTACTCATCAACTCCGCCTCGGCCTGGGTCAAGCCACAGGCCTGGGTCAGTTCGTCGACACTGGCGCCCATACCCACCAGCCGCGCGGCTTGGGCAAAGGACAAGCTCGAGGGGTCGCGCTGTTCCAATTGGGCCAGTTTGTCCGGTAACGGGCCGACCACGGCGCGCAGCTCATGGATGGCTTCACCCATGCGCACGGTACCGTTCTGGTAATCGTCGACACGCTTGGCCAGGTCCTTGATGCGCTGATCGCGCAACGCATCGCCCTGGGCCTGTTGAGCGGCGATCTGCCGCTGGCCGCGTATGTACGCCAAGAACATTGCCAACGTGCCTGCCCAGAAAAGGAACAGGACAATGACTGCTACCTCAAGAATCAATCAGATACTCTCCAGTTCCGACCACTCTTCTTCGCTCATCATTTTTTCCAGCTCGACCAGGATCAGCAACTCGTTGTTCTTGTTGCAGACACCCTGGATGAACTTGGCCGATTCTTCGTTACCGACGTTAGGCGCGGTTTCGATTTCCGACTGACGCAAGTAAACCACTTCGGCAACGCTGTCGACCAGGATACCGACCACTTGCTTGTCGGCCTCGATGATCACGATACGGGTGTTGTCGTTGACCTCGGTGGAATTCAGGCCAAAACGCTGGCGGGTGTCGATCACCGTGACCACGTTGCCACGCAGGTTGATGATCCCCAGCACGTAGCTTGGCGCACCCGGTACCGGAGCGATCTCGGTATAGCGCAGCACTTCCTGCACGCGCATCACGTTGATGCCGTAGGTTTCGTTATCGAGTTTGAAGGTGACCCATTGCAGGATCGGATCTTCGGAACCCTTGAGAGACGACGCCTTATCATTCATACCCTGACCCCTCGAAAAACCGCCTGTGGCGGTGTGTTCTGCGCCGTGACGCTGCGCGCCACCGACTGTGTTATTTCGGTTTCTGGACCGGCTTGGAGCCGCCCAGGTGTTTTGCCCCGCCGCTGGCGATCAGTTCGGCCAGCTCGGAAACGTCCAGCAAGGCGCACATGTGCTCGATCACCGTACCCGCCAGCCATGGCCGTTGCCCTCGATGGCTACGCCATTTGATCTCGTTCGGGTCCAGGCGCAGCGAACGGCTGACCTGGTGCACCGCCAACCCCCACTCGTAACCCTGTACCGAAATCACGTATTGCAGGCCCTGGCGAAAATCATCGCGATAACGGTCCGGCATCACCCAACGCGCGGTATCCAGTACCTTCAGGTTGCCGGCCTGGCTCGGCAGGATCCCAAGGAACCAATCCGGCTGGCCAAACAACGGCGTCAATTCGTGCCCGGCCAGGGAATAAATCGATCCCAGGCACACCAGCGGCACCGCCAGGGTCAACCCGGCCACATCGAACAACAGGCACTCAAACGGCTCGGCGGCCCAGGCCGGACGATCGTCAGTCTCAACCGGCGGCGGCGTGTTGCTCGGCGGTGGCAGATGGACTTCCACCACCGGCGTCACCAGGCCCTGCAACAACGGTGCAACGGTGGAAACCGCCGCCAGCACCGGCGCAGGCGCCTCCATGACTCTCACCGATGGCTTGGCGACCGGTGTCTCGACCGGTGCGACAACCACGGGTTTGCGTGCATCACGGGCCTGCTCCTCGAGCACGGCCGCCTGAAACTCATCCAGCACACCTTCGGCTTCGACGGGCGCGGGCAAAGCCTCGGGCACGCTCGGCTCCGGTGGTAATTCTTCGGTCGCTTCCTGCAACAGCCCGTCCAGGTAGGACTGCAAGGCCATTTGCGGACGCGAGGTCGTCTTGATCGGGCGGTTCATGAAAGCAGTGCACCGCATATGAACGTTATCGGCATGAGTGCCATCAGACTTGAGCCTGCAGAGCTTTTAGACGCGTTCAATCAGGCCACCTGCTGAGGAACGAGCTGCTGGGCCAGCAGGTGCTTGAGCAAGGCCCGGTAGGCCAGCACGCCACGGCTTTTGCCATCGAACTGGGAAGGGGTCACACCGGCGCGGCTGGCATCGCGCAGGCGCGTGTCGACCGGGATGTAGCCTTGCCAGATGTCATCCGGGTACATGTCCCGCAACACCCGCAGGGTTCCCATGGACGCCTGGGTACGGCGATCGAACAAGGTCGGCACGATATTGAATGCCAGCGACTGTTTGCGTGAGCGATTGACCATCGCCAGGGTATTGACCATTCGCTCCAGCCCCTTGACCGCCAGATGCTCGGTCTGCACCGGGATCACCAGTTGCTGGCTGGCCGCCAAGGCATTGACCATCAACAGACCCAGCAGGGGTGGGCTGTCAATGATCGCGTAATCGAAATCCTGCCACAGCTGCGCCAGACTCTTGGCGATCACCAGGCCCAACCCGCCCTGTCCCGGAGACTGCCGCTCCAGGGTGGCCAGCGCGGTGCTCGACGGCAACAGGGAAATCCGCTCGTCACTGGTGGACAGCAACAGTTGTCCCGGCAAGCCCTCAGGCACACTGCCCCGGTGCAGGAACAAGTCGTAGTTGCTGTGCTCCAGGCTATCGGGATCGTAGCCAAAATAGCTGGTCATCGAGCCATGGGGGTCCAGGTCGACAATGACCACACGCTTGCCCGCCTCGGCCAGTAATCCGGCTAAAGCGATGGAAGAAGTGGTCTTACCCACCCCACCTTTTTGATTGGCAACTGCCCAGACTCTCATTCGGATCGTTCCTCCCGGCCGAAACAGGCACGGCCGAGAAATAGCTCGGTTATAAAGCGGGTGACGGAGAATTGACGGCGCTCTGTCTTCCCGGTGTCTTGACCGGGGTCGGTGCAGTTTGTGTGCCAGCCCGCTTCAATGCTGCATCCGGCGTTGCATTGGCCGTGCCGGTACCGGTCAGGCTGCGGCGTACATCAAGGTTGCGCGACACCACCAGCACCACGCGCCGATTCTTCGCCCGGCCTTCGACAGTGGCGTTGTTGGCCACCGGCTGGAACTCGCCATACCCCACCGATGCCAGGCGACCGGGGTTCACACCTTGCATGGCAAGCATGCGGACGATGCTCGCCGAACGCGCCGAAGACAGCTCCCAGTTGGTCGGATACTGCGCGGTGCGGATCGGCTGGTCATCCGTGAAACCTTCCACATGGATCGGGTTGTCGAACGGTTTCAGGATCGTCGCCACCTTATCGATGATGTGGAACGCCATGTCGCTGGGCATGGCGTCGCCACTGCCAAACAAGAGGCTGGAGTTGAGTTCGATCTCCACCCACAACTCGTTGCCGCGCACGGTCATCTGGTTGGAGCTGATCAGGTCGCCGAAGGCCGCGCTGATGTCGTCGGCGATGCTTTTCAACGGGTCGCTACCGCCAGCAATGCCGGCATCGACCTGCTCGGCGTCCCGGACCAGCGGCTTGGCCGGCGTGGTCGTCTTGGGCCGCTCGTCGCCGATGGGAATCGGCTTGAGGGCGCGATCCGAGTCGGTAAAGACCCCGATCAACGCCTCGGAGATAACCTTGTATTTGCCCTCGTTGACCGAGGAGATCGAATACATGACCACGAAAAAAGCGAACAGCAATGTGATGAAGTCGGCGTAGGACACCAGCCAACGTTCATGGTTGACATGCTCTTCATGATGCCTGCGACGCGCCATGGTCCATTACTCCCATTAGTCCATGAAGCCCTGGAGCTTCAATTCAATGGAGCGCGGGTTTTCACCTTCGGCGATCGACAGGATTCCTTCCAGCAACATTTCGCGATAACGCGACTGGCGCAAGGCGATGGACTTGAGTTTGGCGGCAATCGGCAACAACACCAGGTTGGCACTGGCCACGCCATAGATGGTGGCGACGAACGCCACGGCGATGCCGCTCCCCAGTTGCGAAGGGTCGGCCAGGTTGCCCATCACGTGGATCAGGCCCATTACCGCACCGATGATGCCGATGGTAGGTGCATAACCACCCATGCTTTCGAAGACCTTGGCCGCTTCGATGTCGCGGCTTTCCTGAGTGTAGAAATCCACTTCCAGGATGCTGCGGATGGCTTCCGGCTCGGCGCCGTCCACCAGCAATTGCAGGCCTTTTCGCGAGTAGTTGTCAGGTTCGGCATCGGCCACCCCTTCCAGACCGAGCAAGCCTTCCTTGCGGGCGGTCAGGCTCCAGTTCACCACGCGATCGATACCGCCGGCCAGGTCGACCCGCGGTGGAAACAGAATCCAGACCAGTACCTGTATGGCGCGTTTGAACGCACTCATGGGCGATTGCAACAGCGCTGCGCCAATGGTGCCACCGAGCACGATCAGCGCCGCAGGGCCATTGGCCAAGGCTCCGAGATGACCGCCTTCCAGATAGTTGCCACCAATGATGGCGACGAACGCCATGATGATACCGATCAGGCTGAGGACATCCATTACAGGCACGCCTCGACCAGGTACTTACCAATGTCGTCCAGCCCGTACACCGCGTCGGCCAGGTCCGCTTTGACAATCGCCATCGGCATGCCATAGATCACGCAACTGGCTTCGTCCTGGGCCCAGATCGCACTGCCGCCCTGCTTGAGCAGGCGGGCGCCTTCGCGACCGTCGGCGCCCATGCCGGTCAACACCACCGCCAGAACTTTGTCACCGTAGGACTTGGCTGCGGAACCGAAGGTAATGTCCACACAGGGCTTGTAGTTCAGGCGCTCGTCGCCCGGCAGGATTTTCACCGCGCCACGACCGTCGACCATCATCTGCTTGCCACCCGGAGCGAGCAGCGCCAGACCCGGACGCAGGATATCGCCATCCTCGGCTTCCTTGACGCTGATGCGGCACAGCTTGTCCAGGCGTTCGGCGAAGGCCTTGGTAAAGGCTGCCGGCATGTGCTGGATCAACACGATTGGAGCCGGGAAGTTGGCCGGCAACTGGGTCAGCACCCGTTGCAGCGCCACCGGACCACCCGTGGATGTGCCGATGGCAACCAGCTTGTAGGCCTTGCGCTTGGGGGCCGGCGACGACGCACTGGCCGGTGCCGAACGTGCAGGCGCAGGGGCCGGGGCACTGCGTACCGGGGGCGGGTTGAAACTGGCGGACGATGGCGCAGGGCTCGGCGCAGCCACAGGCGCAGCCACAGGAGCCGGTGGCGTGTAGGCACTCACGCGGCGGTTGCTGCGGGAAATGCTGTGGACCTTCTCGCACAGCAACTGCCGGACCTTGTCGGGGTTGCGCGAGATGTCTTCGAAGTTCTTCGGCAGGAAATCCACCGCCCCGGCATCCAGCGCGTCGAGGGTGACACGGGCGCCTTCGTGGGTCAGGGACGAGAACATCAATACCGGAGTCGGGCAGCGCTGCATGATATGCCGCACAGCCGTGATGCCATCCATCATTGGCATCTCATAGTCCATGGTGATCACATCCGGCTTGAGTGCCAGGGCCTGATCGATTGCCTCTTTGCCATTGGTCGCGGTACCGACGACCTGAATCGTCGTGTCCGCCGAGAGAATTTCCGAGACGCGGCGGCGGAAGAACCCCGAATCGTCCACCACCAGGACTTTAACTACCATAAACACTCCGTTAGACGAGGCGTGGCGCTGGGCCACGCCCCTCCAGAATCAAATACGCCGCGCGGCGTAACGCTTGAGCATGCTCGGTACATCGAGGATCAGCGCGATGCGGCCGTCGCCGGTGATGGTGGCGCCGGACATGCCCGGGGTGCCCTGGAGCATCTTGCCCAACGGCTTGATGACCACTTCTTCCTGGCCCACGAGCTGGTCGACAACGAAGCCGATCCGCTGGGTGCCCACCGAAAGGATCACCACGTGGCCCTCGCCCTGCTCCACATGCGCCGCGGAGCTGACCAGCCAGCGCTTGAGGTAGAACAACGGCAGTGCCTTGTCCCGCACGATCACCACTTCCTGGCCGTCGACCACATTGGTGCGCGACAGGTCGAGGTGGAAGATCTCGTTGACGTTGACCAGCGGGAAAGCGAACGCCTGGTTGCCCAGCATCACCATCAGGGTCGGCATGATCGCCAGGGTCAGCGGGACCTTGATGAGGATCTTCGAGCCCGAGCCTTTGACCGAGTGGATGTTAATGGAACCGTTGAGCTGGGAAATCTTGGTTTTCACCACGTCCATCCCCACGCCACGACCCGACACGTCGGAAATCTCGGTCTTGGTCGAGAAGCCGGGGGCGAAGATCAGGTTGTAGCACTCGGTGTCGCTCAGGCGGTCGGCGGCGTCCTTGTCCATCACGCCGCGTTTGACGGCGATGGCGCGCAGCACCTCGGGGTCCATGCCTTTGCCGTCGTCGGAGATCGACAGCAGGATGTGGTCGCCCTCCTGCTCGGCGGCCAGGATCACCTTGCCGCTACGAACCTTGCCTGCGGCTTCGCGCTCTTCCGGCGACTCGATACCATGGTCGACCGCGTTGCGCACCAAGTGGACCAGCGGGTCTGCCAGGGCCTCGACAAGGTTCTTGTCGAGGTCGGTTTCTTCACCCACCAGTTCCAGGTTGATTTCTTTCTTGAGCTGGCGAGCCAGGTCACGTACCAGACGCGGGAAGCGCCCGAAGACTTTCTTGATCGGTTGCATCCGGGTCTTCATGACCGCGGTCTGCAGATCGGCCGTGACCACGTCGAGGTTCGACACGGCCTTGGACATGGCTTCGTCCTGGCTATTGAGGCCCAGGCGCACCAGACGGTTACGCACCAGCACCAGTTCACCGACCATGTTCATGATCTCGTCCAGGCGCGCGGTGTCGACCCGAACGGTGGTCTCGGCTTCACTGGTCGGTTTTTCCGCCGGTGCAGACGCCGACGCGGCCGGTGCACGGGCAGGTGCAGGCGCGGCGGCAGCTGCTGGCTTGGGTGCGGGAGCAGGTGTCTCGGCCTTGGACTCCGGCGCCTTGGCGGCGGGTTTTGGCGCGGCCTTGGCGGCCGGCGCGGCAGTTGGCGCAGCAGAGGCCGCGCCGACTTCGCTGAACTTGCCTTTGCCGTGCAGATCGTCGAGCAGGGACTCGAACTCCTGATCGGTGATCAGGTCGCTACCGGCCGCGGCCGCAGCAGGCTTGCTCGGAGCCGGCGAAGAGGCAATGGCCGACTCCAGGGCGTCAACGGCAAAAGTACCCTTGCCATGCAACTGGTCGAGCAAGGCTTCGAATTCATCGTCGGTAATATCTGAGCTGTCGCCCGCGGCTTTCGGCGCAGCAGGAGCTGTCGGCGGGACGACCGCATCGACGGCGAACTGGCCCTTGCCATGGAGTTGATCGAGCAGCGACTCGAACTCCGCATCGGTGATTTCATCGCTGGCCGCACCCGCATCGGCGGGCGCGGCAGCTACAGGAGCCTGGGCCTGAGCTTCGGCCTTGACGGCACTCAGGGAGTCCAGCAACTGTTCGAATTCGTTATCGGTAATATCGCCCGATTCCTCGGCGACTGGCTCCTCGACAACGGGTTCTTCAACCACGGTTTCGACCGGAGCGGCTTCGTCTGCCGATTGCGGCTCGGCCAGGCGCGACAGCGCGGCGAGCAACTCTGGAGTAGCAGCGGTAATCGGCGAACGATCACGCACCTCGCTGAACATGCTGTTGACCGCATCCAGCGCTTCAAGCACCACGTCCATCAATTCCGAATCCACGCGACGCTCACCCTTACGCAGGATGTCGAACACGTTCTCGGCAATGTGGCAGCACTCCACCAGCTCGTTGAGCTGAAGGAAGCCGGCGCCTCCTTTTACAGTGTGGAAACCGCGAAAGATTGCATTGAGCAGATCCGCATCATCCGGTCGGCTTTCCAGCTCGACCAATTGCTCGGAGAGTTGCTCTAGAATCTCGCCGGCCTCAACCAGGAAATCCTGAAGGATCTCTTCATCGGCGCCGAAGCTCATTAATGGGGTGCTCCTAAAACAGGGCTAAAATCCAAGGCTGGACAGCAAATCGTCCACATCGTCCTGACCGGACATAACGTCTTCTCTTTTATCGGCATGAATTTGCGGACCTTCACCCTGAGAGAGATGTTTTTGTGGATCTTTTTCAGCAAGCATCGCCTCACGGTCGTGTTCGATGCCCGCAAAGCGGTCGACCTGGCTGGCCATCAACACCAGTTTGAGCAGATTGCTTTCGACTTCGGTAACCAATTGGGTGACGCGCTTGATCACCTGCCCGGTCAGGTCCTGATAGTCCTGAGCCAGCAGAATATCGTTGAGGTTGCTTGCGACCGCGCGGTTATCGGCGCTGCTGCGTGTCAGAAAACCGTCAACCCGACGAGCCAGGTCCCGGAATTCTTCCGCCCCGACCTCACGACGCATGAAACGGCCCCAGTCGGCGCTCAAGGCCTGGGCTTCGTCGCCCAGGCCATTGACCAGCGGCGTCGCGCTTTCCACCAGATCCATGGTGCGATTGGCGGCGGCCTCGGTCAGCTTGACCACGTAAGACAGCCGCTCGGTCGCATCAGTAATCTGCGAGACCTCTTCGGCCTGAGGCATGTTCGGATCGATCTGGAAATTGACGATCGCGCTGTGCAATTCACGGGTGAGCTTGCCGACTTCCTGGTACAGACCACGATCCCGGGTCTGATTGAGCTCGTGGATCATCTGGACTGCATCGCCGAAACGACCTTTTTCAAGGCTTTCGACCAGTTCGCGGGCATGTTTTTTAAGGGTCGATTCGAAATCGCCCATTGAAGCTTCGTTATTCTCCATAGCTCCCCCGTGGCGCCGTTAACCGATGCGTTCGAAGATCTTTTCGATCTTTTCTTTCAACGCCTGGGCCGTGAAGGGTTTGACCACATAGCCGTTCACGCCGGCTTGGGCCGCTTCGATGATCTGCTCGCGCTTGGCTTCGGCGGTGACCATCAGCACCGGGAGGTGCTTGAGTTTTTCATCGGCGCGCACATGGCGCAGCAAATCGATACCGGTCATGCCAGGCATGTTCCAGTCAGTCACCAGAAAGTCGATGCTCCCGCTGTTGAGAACCGGGATGGCAGTAGTGCCATCGTCGGCCTCGACCGTGTTGGTGAACCCAAGGTCACGCAACAGGTTTTTTATGATCCGCCGCATCGTTGAAAAGTCATCAACAATGAGGATTTTCATGTTCTTGTCCAATTCGACCTCCAAGCAGTCTTAAACGCGTGCAGCACCTGAACGCGCCATTTCAATCAATCCGGTACAGCATTCGACAACGGCCCGGGACACAACGGATCGAGACTGCGCAACACGTGCCACGCAAACCCTGCTCGCAACCTCCCCGCACCGATTGTCAGCGCGCTCGCCACTCCCCCAAACGCCCCCGCAAACGGGCGGCGCACTGGCTGTGTAACTGACTGACCCGCGATTCGCTGACCCCCAGGACTTCACCGATTTCCTTGAGGTTCAGCTCTTCGTCGTAGTACAGCGCCAAGACCAGTCGCTCACGCTCCGGCAAATTGGCAATCGCATCGGCCAGCGCGCTCTGGAAACGTTCGTCTTCCAGATCACGCGCAGGCTCCATGTGAGTACTCGCGCCATCCTCGTGCAGCCCTTCATGATCGCCGTCCTGTAACAGGTCGTCGAAACTGAACAGGCGGCTGCCCAAGGTATCGTTCAAAATCCCGTAATAATCATCGAGACTCAACTGGAGTTCGGCCGCAACCTCATGATCTTTAGCGTCTCGCCCGGTTTTCGCTTCGATAGCGCGAATGGCGTCACTGACCATGCGGGTATTACGGTGCACCGAACGGGGTGCCCAGTCGCCCTTGCGGACTTCGTCGAGCATCGCGCCACGAATGCGAATGCCGGCGTACGTCTCGAAACTGGCGCCCTTGCTCGCGTCGTATTTGTTCGCCACTTCGAGCAGGCCGATCATGCCCGCCTGGATCAGGTCTTCAACCTGGACACTGGCCGGCAACCGCGCCAGCAAGTGATAGGCGATGCGCTTGACCAGGGGCGCGTAACGCTCGATCAACTCGTACTGGGCGTCCCGTGCCGATTTTTTGTAGAGGTGGTTGTAACCGCTGGCTGTCATAACACGGGCCCTGCTGTTTGTTGCACGAGACGCTCGACGAAAAACTCCAGATGCCCACGAGGGTTGGCCGGCAATGGCCAGGTATCGACCTTCTGGGCGATCGCCTTGAATGCCAGCGCGCATTTGGAACGGGGGAAAGCTTCATAGACGGCACGTTGCTTCTGGACAGCCTTGCGCACGCTCTCGTCGTACGGCACGGCGCCGACGTATTGCAGGGCAACGTCCAGGAAGCGATCGGTGACCTTGGTCAATTTGGCGAACAGGTTGCGCCCTTCCTGCGGGCTCTGGGCCATGTTGGCCAGGACGCGGAAGCGGTTCATGCCGTAGTCACGGTTCAAGAGCTTGATCAGGGCATAGGCGTCGGTGATGGAGGTGGGCTCGTCGCAGACCACCAGCAGCACTTCCTGGGCGGCACGCACGAAGCTGACGACCGAATCACCGATACCCGCCGCCGTGTCGATCACCAGCACATCGAGGTTGTCGCCAATGTCGCTGAATGCCTGGATGAGACCGGCGTGCTGAGCCGGGGTCAGATGAACCATGCTCTGGGTGCCGGAGGCGGCCGGCACGATACGAATCCCGCCCGGCCCCTGCAACAACACATCACGCAGTTCGCAGCGGCCTTCGATCACGTCCGCCAGCGTGCGTTTGGGTGTGAGCCCCAGCAGCACGTCCACGTTCGCCAGGCCCAGGTCGGCGTCCAGCAGCATGACCCGTCGGCCAAGCTCTGCCAGAGCCAGGGACAAGTTCACTGACACGTTAGTCTTGCCGACGCCACCTTTGCCGCCGGTCACCGCGATCACCTGTACGGGATGCATGCTGCCCATGTTCGTTCTTTACCTGTCTTACTTAGACGGAGGCCACATTACTGGCTGCGCGTTCACATACGGAACATTGCCTGGCAGACCATCGATGTAGGTACAAAAAATATTCATGATTACCTCAGCCAACCTGCTTGGTCGGGCTGTGGTAGATATCAGCGAACATATCAGCCATGGCTTCTTCGCTGGGTTCGTCCTGCATTTGCACACTCACGGCACGGCTGACCAGTTGGTGGCGACGCGGCAGATGCAAATCATCCGGGATCCGCGGTCCATCCGTCAGGTACGCCACCGGCAGATCGTGACCGATCGCCAGGCTCAAGACCTCGCCCAGGCTTGCCGTTTCGTCCAGCTTGGTCAGGATGCAACCGGCCAATCCGCAGCGTTTGTAGCTGTGGTAGGCGGCGGTTAGAACCTGTTTCTGGCTGGTGGTTGCCAACACGAGATAATTTTTTGACTTGATGCCACGCCCGGCCAGGCTTTCAAGCTGCATGCGCAGGGCTGGATCGCTGGCTTGCAGGCCTGCGGTATCGATCAGCACGACGCGTTTGCGCAACAGAGGCTCCAGCGCCTGGGCCAGGGATTGACCCGGATCCACATGGGTCACCGACACGTTGAGAATCCGGCCCAGGGTCTTGAGTTGCTCCTGGGCGCCGATACGGAAGCTGTCCATGCTGACCAGGGCAATGCTCTGGGCGCCGTACTTGAGTACATAGCGGGCGGCGAGCTTGGCCAGGGTGGTGGTCTTGCCCATGCCGGCCGGGCCGACCATGGCAATCACCCCGCCCTCTTCCAACGGCTCGACTTCCGGCGTGGCGATCATCCGCGCCAGATGCGCCAGCAACATGCGCCAGGCCTGGCGAGGCTCGTGGATATCGTTGATCAGCGCCAGCAGGTCGCGGGCCAGCGGGCCGGACAGGCCGATGCGTTGCAGACGGCGCCACAGATTGGCCTGGGCCGGACGGCTGCCTTGCAGTTGGTTCCAGGCCAGGGAGCCGAGCTGGACTTCCATCAGTTCGCGCAGGCTGTTGAGTTCGAAACGCATCGAGTCCAGCGCACGCGGGTCGATACCGGCAGCCGGTGCGGCAGGAGCCGGCGCCGGACGACGCGGCTCGGCCGGGGTCGGCTCGATCAGCGGTTCGGCAGCGGTCAGCGGCAGGCCTGCGGTCAATGGCTGACCGGCAAACAATTGACGATTGGTGCCCGCGACAGCCTCGCCTTCGCTGCTGCGCAGGCTCAATTCGGCCTGGGCGCTGGCAATGCGCGATTGGGTCTTGCGCAGCTCATCCTCAAGTTCCATGTTCGGAACCCGCGGGGCCAGCGCAGACAGCTTGTAGTCCAGGGCCGCCGTCAGCTCGACACCACCGGCGATCCGGCGGTTGCCGATGATGGCTGCTTCGGCGCCCAGCTCGTCACGGACCAGTTTCATGGCCTGACGCATATCGGCGGCGAAAAAACGCTTCACTTGCATAACCCACTACCTCAGCCGTTGGGCCCTACTGTCGCAACAATGGTCACTTGCTTGTTGTCCGGTATTTCCTGGTACGCCAGCACATGCAGCCCCGGGACCGCGAGGCGACCGAATCGCGAAAGCATCGCACGAATCGGACCCGCCACCAGTAAGATCACCGGTTGGCCTTGCATCTCTTGCCGCTGGGCTGCCTCGATCAACGAACGTTGCAGCTTCTCGGCCATGCTCGGCTCCAGCAGAACACCCTCTTCCGAGCCTTGTCCTGCCTTCTGAAGACTATTGAGCAATATCTGTTCCAACCTTGGCTCCAGCGTGATCACAGGCAGCTCCGACTCAGTGCCTACAATGCTTTGGACGATTGCACGGGATACGCCGACCCGCACCGCGGCCACCATGGCGGCGGTATCTTGACTCTTGGAAGCGTTGTTGGCGATGGCTTCGGCAATACTGCGGATGTCGCGTACCGGCACCTGTTCGGCCAGCAGCGCTTGCAAAATCTTGAGCAACTGCGACAACGAAACCACGCCCGGCACCAGCTCTTCGGCCAGTTTCGGCGAGCCCTTGGCCAGCACCTGCAGCAGTTGCTGGACTTCTTCGTGGCCGATCAGCTCGCTGGAGTGCTTGTACAAAATCTGGTTCAAATGGGTCGCAACTACCGTACTGGCGTCCACCACGGTGTAACCGAGGGACTGGGCCTGGGCCCGCTGACTGATTTCAATCCACACCGCTTCCAGGCCAAAAGCTGGATCCTTGGCGGTAATGCCGTTGAGCGAACCATAGACCTGACCCGGGTTGATCGCCAGTTCGCGATCCGGATAGATCTCGGCTTCGGCCAGGATCACCCCCATCAGCGTCAGGCGATAGGCGCTAGGCGCCAGGTCGAGGTTGTCGCGGATATGCACGGTGGGCATCAGGAAGCCCAGGTCCTGGGACAGCTTCTTGCGCACGCCCTTGATCCGCGCCAACAGTTGGCCGCCCTGGTTACGATCCACCAACGGAATCAGACGATAGCCGACTTCCAGGCCAATCATGTCGATAGGAGTCACGTCGTCCCAGCCCAGCTCTTTGGTCTCCAGGGCACGGGCCGGCGATGGCAGCAGTTCCTGCTGGCGCTTGACCTCTTGCAATGCCTGGACCTTCTGCGCGTTCTGCTTCTTCCAGAACAGATAGGCGCCGCCTGCCGCTACCGCCGCCATGCTCAGGAAGGAAATGTGCGGCATCCCCGGGACCAGGCCCATCACCGCCATCAGCCCAGCAGCCACGGCGAGGGCCTTGGGCGATGCGAACATCTGCCGGCCGATCTGCTTGCCCATGTCTTCGGAGCCCGAAGCACGGGTCACCATGATTGCCGCAGCTGTGGATAACAACAGTGATGGCAATTGCGCCACCAAACCGTCACCGATGGTCAGCAAGGCGTAAACCTTGCCTGCGTCACCGAAACTCATCTGATGCTGGAGGATACCGACGGCAATGCCGCCGATCAGGTTGATGAACAGGATCAGCAGGCCGGCGATGGCGTCACCTCGCACGAACTTGCTCGCACCGTCCATGGAGCCGTAGAACTCGGCCTCCTGGGCCACTTCCAGACGACGGAGCTTGGCCTGGCTCTGATCGATCAGGCCGGCATTGAGGTCGGCGTCGATTGCCATTTGCTTACCGGGCATGGCGTCGAGGGTGAAACGCGCGCTCACCTCGGAAATACGCCCGGCACCCTTGGTGACCACCACGAAGTTGATGATCATCAAAATGGCGAAGACCACGATACCGACCACGTAGTTGCCGCCGATCACCACCTCACCGAAGGCCTGGATCACCTTACCGGCGGCGGCGTGGCCTTCCTGGCCGTGGAGCATGACCACGCGGGTGGACGCCACGTTCAGCGCCAGACGCAGGAGCGTAGCCACCAGCAAAATGGTCGGAAACACGGCGAAGTCCAGCGGGCGCAGGGCATACACGCACACCAGCAGCACCACGATCGACAAGGCGATGTTGAACGTGAAGAACACGTCCAGCAGGAACGGGGGCACCGGCAGCATCATCATGGCGAGCATGACCAGCAGCAACAGCGGCACGCCCAGATTGCCCCGGCTGAGGTCTACGACGTTGCTGCGCGCGGTGCTGAGTAACTGAGAGCGATCCACCAAAATTCCCCGTTCCTGTGAAGCAAACTTTTGACGCCCGAAACAGGCGCAGACGGGGTATTGCAAGAAGCCTTCCAACTTTTGCCAGACCTGGAAATACAAGCCCGGGAGCAGAAATAAGGACCCTGTGGGAGCGAGCCTGCTCGCGATAGCGGGAGTTCAGCGATGACGGAATTGACTGAAAGGCCGCTATCGCGAGCAGGCTCGCTCCCACAGGTTCTGTCACCAGCAGGACCTGGCGCACACCTTATTCTGGATCGCGGCGCAGATCCGGCGGGATCGGCAGGTCCTTGAGCGGATCGGGACGCTTGCCCTTGCCGGCGCGGTGCTGGCGGATCTGGTAGACATAGGCAAGCACCTGGGCCACCGCCAGATACAGCCCTCCAGGAATCTCCTGGTCGAGTTCGGTGGAGTAATAGATCGACCGCGCCAGGGCGGGTGACTCCAGCAGCATCACTTCATTGGCCACGGCAATCTCTCGGATCTTCAGCGCCAGGAAATCACTGCCCTTGGCCAGCAACACCGGAGCGTTGCCTTTGTCCGGGTCGTACTTGAGCGCCACGGCGTAGTGGGTCGGGTTGGTGATGACCACATCGGCCGTCGGGATCGCCGCCATCATCCGCCGCTGGGACACCTCATGTTGCAACTGGCGAATCCGCTGCTTGACCTCCGGCTTGCCCTCCTGCTCCTTGTACTCGTCGCGAACCTCCTGCTTGGTCATCATCAGCTTCTGCTTGCTCTGATAGAGCTGGATCGGCACATCGATGGCTGCGATCAGGATCAGCCCGCAAGCCATCCACAAGGTGCTCCACCCCACCAATTGCACGCTGTGCATGATGGCCTGCTCCAACGGTTCATGGGCGATGCGCAGCACATCGTCAATGTCCGAATACAACACCGCCAAAGCCACGGACAGGACCAGCAAAAATTTCCCGAAGGCCTTGAGCAGCTCCATCAGGGCCGAAGGGGAAAACATGCGCTTGAGGCCCGCCAACGGATTCATCCGACTGAACTTGGGGGCCAGACTGCCCGCTGCGAACAACCATCCCCCCAGGGAAATCGGGCCAAGGAAAGCCGCCAGCAGCAAAAAGATCAGGACCGGCTGTACCGCCATGATCGCGATCTTGCCCGAGTGCAACAGGTACTGCGCCATGGCGCCCGGACTGAGCAGCACCTCACGGGGCAGGGAGAAATTCAGGCGCATGATTTCCAGCAGGTCCAGGGCCAATCCACCGCCATAGATCAGCAGCCCGCCAGCGCCCGCCAGCATCACCACAAGGGTATTGAGCTCCTTGGAGCGCGCGATCTCGCCCTTCTCCCGGGATTCGCGCCTGCGCTTGTCCGTGGGGTCTTCTGTCTTGTCCTGGCCACTCTCGCTCTCGGCCATGGTTCAGCGCGCCTGTGCCATGTCGCGTAGCAGCTGCAAGGCCTGGGTAGCCAGCGGCTGGTACTGATTGAGGATATCCCCCAGGCTGACCCAGAAAATCACCATGCCCAGCACAAGGGTCAGCGGAAAGCCGATGGAAAAAATGTTCAGCTGCGGCGCCGCCCGGGTCATCACGCCAAATGCAATGTTGACCACCAGCAATGCCGTGATCGCAGGCAGCACCAACACCATCGCCGCCCCCAGGACCCAGCCCAGCTTGCCGGCAACCTCCCAGAAATGATTGACCAGCAGCGCACTGCCCACCGGCATCGTGGTGAAACTCTCGGTCAGCACCTCGAATACCACCAGGTGTCCGTTCATGGCGAGAAACAGCAGCGTCACCAGCATTGTCAGGAACTGACCGATCACCGCCGTGTTCACGCCGTTCGTGGGGTCGATCATGGACGCGAAAGCCATGCCCATCTGGATCGAAATGATTTGCCCGGCCACCACGAACGCCTGGAAGAACAGTTGCAGCTAAAATCCCATCAAGGTGCCGATGAGGATCTGCTCGGCCACCAGCATCAATGCACTGAGGTCCAGGGCATGAACCGGCGGCATCGGTGGCAACCCGGGTGCGATGACCACCGTGATTGCCAGGGCGAAATACAGGCGCACCCGCCTCGGCACCAGGGTCGTACCGAAGACCGGCATGCTCATCAACACGGCAGTGACGCGAAACAACGGCAAGACGAAAGCCGCTACCCAGGAGCCGATCTGGGTGTCTGTCAGCGCGAGCATCGACATCGGGTCAGCCGATCAACTGCGGAATACTGCCGTACAGCCGCAGGATGTATTCCATGAAGGTCTGCACCAGCCAGGGCCCGGAGACGATCAGCGTGACCAGCATGACCAGCAGGCGCGGCAGGAAGCTCAGGGTTTGTTCGTTGATCTGGGTGGCGGCCTGGAACATTGCCACCAGCAGGCCCACCAGCAGGCTGGGAATCACCAGGATGGCGACCATCACGGTCGTCAACCAGAGCGCCTCGCGGAACAGGTCTACCGCTACTTCAGGAGTCATATCGCCCTACCTGCAAATGGTCTAAACACCGCCAAAACTGCCCGCCAGGGTGCCGATGATCAACGCCCAGCCATCCACCAGGACGAACAGCATGATCTTGAACGGCAGCGAAATGATCAGCGGCGACAGCATCATCATACCCATCGCCATGAGCACGCTGGCGACCACCAGGTCGATGATCAGGAACGGGATGAAAATCATGAAACCGATCTGGAATGCAGTTTTCAGTTCGGAGGTCACGAACGCCGGCACCAGGATGGTCAGCGGTGCCTGATCGGCACTGGGGATGTCGGTGCGCTTGGACAGGCGCATGAACAGCTCCAGGTCGCTGCTGCGGGTCTGGGCCAGCATGAAGTCCTTGATCGGCACTTCAGCCTTGGCCACGGCGTCCTGGGCGGTGATCTTTTCCGCCAGGTAAGGTTGCAGCGCATCCTGGTTCACCCGGTCGAACACCGGCGCCATGATGAACATGGTCAGGAACAGCGCCATGCCGGTGAGGATCTGGTTCGACGGCGTCTGCTGCAAGCCCAGGGCCTGGCGCAGGATCGAAAAGACGATGATGATCCGGGTGAAACTGGTCATCAACATGACGAACGCCGGGATGAAACTCAGCGCGGTCATGATCAGCAGAATCTGCAGGCTGACCGAATATTCCTGGGCCCCTTGGGCATTGGTACCGAGGGTGATGGCCGGAATCGACAGCGGATCGGCGGCGAACGCCAACGGCGCGGCCACCATCAAGGCCAACGCCAACAGAATGCGCAACGGCATTACTTCTTATCCTTCTGGTCTTTACCCAGCAGTTCCATGAGGCGCTGGGCAAACTCGGGGGTCGCCTGGTCGGTGGCAGGCACCTGCACCGGCTCCTTGAGGACATGCAAGGCAGTAATGGTGCCCGGACTCAGGCCCAGCAGGATCTGCTCGTTACCGACCTGCACCAGCACCAGCCGATCCCGCGGGCCGAGCGCACGGGAGCCAACGATGTCGATGACCTGGCCCTTGCCAGTAGGGCCCGCCTGCTGCACGCGCCGCAGCAGCCAGGCCAGCAGGAAGATCACCCCTAGCACCAGCAACAGGCCGAGCACCAACTGCGCCAATTGACCGGCCAGGCCACTGCCGGCCGTCGACACAGCGGCCGCGGTGCTCGCGGGCTCGGCCGCCATGACACTGAATGGCAACATCAGGGCGGTAGCGAAAAGACCTTTCACTCAGCGCAGCTTCTTGATGCGTTCGCTCGGGCTGATCACGTCCGTCAGGCGAATGCCGAACTTCTCGTTGACCACCACCACTTCGCCATGGGCGATCAGGGTGCCGTTGACCAGTACGTCCAGCGGTTCACCCGCCAGGCGATCCAGCTCGATCACCGAACCCTGGTTGAGTTGCAGCAGGTTGCGGATGTTGATGTCGGTGCTCCCCACTTCCATGGAAATCGACACGGGGATGTCGAGAATCACGTCCAGGTTCGGCCCGTCCAGCGTTACCTGCTCATTGCTTTTCGGCACGCTGCCAAACTCTTCCATTTGCAGGCGATTGGACGCATGAGCACCGGTGTCCGCAGCCAGCAAGGCGTCGATGTCGTCCTGTCCGGTTTCACCGGCTTCTTCCAGGGCGGCAGCCCATTCGTCAGCCAGCGACTGGTCGTCCTGGTTGTTCATATCATTAGCCATCATTTGTCCTCGGCGGGCAAAAATCAGTTGAAAACGTAAATTCAGCTACAAACTACAGCGTTCGACCTTGCTCAACGTCGTTCGATCGGCTCGATCACCTGCAACGCCAGGTTGCCTTTGTGAGAGCCCATCTTGACCTTGAAGGCCGGTACGCCATTGGCACGCATGATCATGTCTTCCGGCATTTCGACCGGAATGATGTCCCCCGGCTGCATGTGCAGGATGTCCCGCAGGCGCAATTGGCGCCGGGCAACCGTCGCACCGATCGGCACGTCGACATCCAGCACGTCCTGGCGCAAGGCGTTGATCCAGCGCTCGTCCTGATCGTCGAGATCGGATTGGAAACCGGCGTCGAGCATTTCGCGCACCGGCTCGATCATCGAGTACGGCATGGTCACGTGCAGGTCCCCGCCGCCGCCATCGAGCTCGATGTGGAAGGTCGATACCACGATGGCTTCGCTCGGACCGACGATGTTGGCCATGGCCGGGTTCACTTCCGAGTTGATGTACTCGAAGTTCACTTCCATGATCGCCTGCCAGGCTTCCTTCAGGTCGACGAAAGCCTGCTCCAGCACCATGCGCACGACCCGCAGCTCGGTCGGGGTGAACTCTCGACCCTCGATCTTGGCGTGACGACCGTCACCGCCGAAGAAGTTGTCCACCAGCTTGAATACCAGCTTGGCATCGAGGATGAACAACGCGGTGCCGCGCAACGGCTTGATCTTCACCAGGTTGAGGCTGGTGGGCACATACAGCGAGTGCACGTATTCCCCGAACTTCATCACCTGCACACCACCGACCGCCACATCGGCCGAACGACGCAGCATGTTGAACATGCTGATGCGGGTGTAACGGGCGAAACGTTCGTTGATCATTTCCAGGGTCGGCATGCGTCCGCGAACGATGCGATCCTGGCTGGTCAGGTCGTAGCTTTTGACGCTGCCCGGTTCAGCAGCGTTTTCGGTCTGCACCAGGCCGTCGTCGACACCATGCAACAACGCGTCGATTTCGTCCTGGGACAACAGGTCCTGCACGGCCATGGCGGGTTCCTACTGCAATACGAAGTTAGTGAAGAGCAACTGTTCGATCACCACTTTGCCGAGCTCCTTCTGCGCCACTTCCTGCACGCTGGCCGTGGCTTTCTGACGGAGCATTTCCTGGCCGACGGGAGTGGCGAGGGTGTCGAAATTCTGTCCGGAGAACAGCATCACCAGATTGTTGCGGATCAGCGGCATGTGCACCCGCAGCGCTTCCAGATCAGCCTGGTTGCGCCCCAGCAAGGTGATGCTGACCTGCATGTAGCGTTGACGGCCATTTTGGGTGTAGTTGGCGACGAAGGCCGGTGCCATGGGCTCGAAAATCGCCGGCTGCTTGCCCACCGGCGTAGCTTCGACCGCCGCCGCAGGCTTGCTTTGAGCGCTGTGCATGAAATACCAGGTCGCCCCCACGGACACACCGATCGCCAGGAGCAAACCCACAACGATCAGGATGATCATCTTGAGCTTGCCTTTGGTTGCGGGGTCTTTTACAGCTGCTGCTTCGCTCTTCGCCATGCCAATAATCCGTCACTAATCGGGGGGTTTACGGTTGCATGGCAAGGCAGGAGCAAGTGTTATGCCAGAAATAATTTGCGACACCCGAAAACAACTGTGGGAGCGAGCCTGCTCGCGATGGCGGTGTGTCAGTCGACTCATGTTCAACTGATCCACCGCCTTCGCGAGCAGGCTCGCTCCCACAAGGTGTGTGATGTGCCCGGTCAGGCGTAGTAATCGACCGCGCTGGTACCGATGACGCTGGTGGTGGTGGCCGCCACCTCAGCGACACTGGCCGGCAGATGCTCGTCTGCCGAATCCACTCGCCCGCCGGAAGAAGACGTCCGTCCGGTCTGGGCCTGCTGCTGCGCCTGCTGGTTCTGGTTCTGTGAGCCACGGGACTGATCGGACACGTTGACATCGACCTGCCCCATGCCCTGCTGGGCGAAACTGTCCCGCAGGCGATGCAACTGGCCTTCGAGGGCTTCGCGAACGCCGGAGTGGGCACTCATGAAGGTCACCTGGGTCTGTTGATCCGGCATCATGTTTACCCGGATGTCCAGCCGCCCGAGTTCGGCGGGCTGCAACTGGATGTCGGCCGCCTTGAGATTGGCGCTCGACAGGTACATCACCCGGTTGACCACTTCTTCGGTCCAGCCATTCTGATTCATGGCGATGGGTTGGTTGACCGGCACCGCATTGGCGGTCTTGGGCGTAGCGGCCTGGGTGAGGGCCGCCAGGCGGTTGGCGAAATCATCCACGCGGGTGTCACTGGAAGCCGCGCCCAGATCCTTGAGCCCCTCGCCGATCAGACCACTGAATGCCTTTTCCCCACCCTGGCTGCCAGGGCCGGTACTGTTCTGGTCGGCTTGCACGGTGAGCATGCTCGCCATGCCGGCGGCGAACGTCTGGGCCGAGGTCGGCTCACCGTCGAGCGGAACCGGGGCAGTGGTCTTGGCCTGGCTGGTGGCGGAAACGTGGCCGCCCTGCTCCATCGCCAGTCGCAACGCCGGCATGGCGTCGAGCGGATCGGCCTCGGGGTCGAACTTCGGATCCGCCGGCGGCGCGGCCTGGGCTACCGGTGCCAGTGGCACGACCGGGGTCGCCACCGCAGCGACTACTTGCGGAACAGTCGCGGGGTCCACCACAGGGGTGGGCGCCACATCGACTTGAACCGCAGGCACAGCCGCGTCCGGCGGCACCATCGGGTCGACGACAGGATCGGCAGGGGTCGCGTCCGCTACCGGGGTCTCGGTTTCGCTGTCGGCATCGGCGTCATTGTCTGCCGTGTCATCGGCCTTGACCGGCTTGTCGGCGGGCAAGGGTTTGCCGCTATCGGCAACGGTCGGCTCCGGGGCGGCAGCCGTTTCATCGCTGGCGTCCTTTTTGACGCTGCTGTCGGGCGTCTTGTCGCGCACCGGCTTCATCGCAGGCTCAGGGGCCGACGAGGATTTGACAGGGGCTTGCTGGGCGAAGACCTGCGCGAAGCTGGAGGCTCTATTACCAAGGTCCGGAGCCGCTGCCGGCGGATTGACGGCGGTCTGCGGCTTGGCCTGGGTAGTGGCCTGAAGCAGTGTATTGGGCGTAACGGGCATAAAAAGGTCTCCGCTGCACTGAAATCATAGGTACAGTCGAGACTGGACAATGCAAGGGGCGGGCCAACGTCTGGAAAGAGGCGATGCCTGGCAGGTCAACACTCAGCAGTGAAAGCCTTCGCGCTCTTCCCTGCAAAGATTTCGGACATGGGCAAATTCGCTGTCGATTTCGCTGACCAGTTTCTCGATGCCACCCAGGGAGGGCTGTTTGGCACGCTGTTCCAGCTCACCGCACAGTTCGGCCAGGCGGATGGCCCCCATGTTGCTGCTGCTGCCTTTGAAGCTGTGGGCGGTGGCGCTCAGTTTTTCGGCGTCGCGGGCCTCATGCAGCACACGCAGGCGCGCTTCGGAGTCGTTGAGAAACGTATCCAGCAGCTCCAGATACCCCTCCTCCATGACTTCTTTCAACGTGCTGAGCACGTCGCGGTCCAGATGAATCTCGTTCACTTGTTCGCTCCCTGATCAAGAGTGGCGCGGATTATGCCAGAGCCTCCCAGAAAAACTCCACGCGGACACTACGACCATCGTCTGACCAACAGGCCTGGTGACTCAACTGACGCACCAGGCTAACACCACGTCCCGACAACCGATCACGGTCCAGCGGCCGAGCCATGACACGGGCGACATCGAAGCCCTCACCGCTGTCTTCGACCTCGATCACCAGGCGACCACCATCGCCGTGAGGCGTGACATGCAAGTGTACCCGAATGTGACCGGCATCCAGTTCATCCAGCCGGGTACTGCGCTCCATGTAATAGCGCGCAAAGCCCGACGCGTCGCGCTTGATGCTCGAATCGAGCCCCAGTACCCCATGCTCCAGGGCATTGGAATAGAGCTCCGAAAGTACGCTGTAAAGCGCGCCACTCTGAGCCCTGAGCCCATGCACTTCAAGCAGCAATTGCAGCAGGTACGGCATCGGGTTGAAGCGCTTGAGCGTCTGGGCCCGAAACTCGAAACTCACCGACCAGTCCAGCGGGCTGGACTGGCCGCTATCGGAATAGACAGGTGGCGGCGGGTTGAGTTGCGTCGGCGCGACCATCCGCACTTCGACCATGCTGAAATCGTCGCGGGCCTCCCCGCGAAAGTCCCGCAGGGCCTGCTGGATATCTTCGAAAAGACAATCGGGCTCGCGGTTGGCGGCAAACACCTGCTGCAAGCGCTCCACACCGAACAACTGGTCATCGTCATTGCTGGTGTCGATCACACCGTCGGACAACAGGAACACCCGGTCACCCACCGCCATGGGATGCACTTCGGTACGATCATCGAATAGTTGAGGCGTGAGCACACCCAAGGGCAAGTGTCTTGCTGGCAGCGGCGTGCGCACGCCCGTGAGACCGTCATGCAAGTACCCGTCGGGCATGCCGCCATTCCAGATTTCCACCGTGCAACGCTGGAAGCCCAGGCAGAGCAGTGTCGCGCAACAGAACATGTCCACCGGCAGGATACGTTTGAGCTTGGCGTTCATTTCGCGCAGGATCTGCGCCAGGCCATAGCCTTTGGCGGTCATCCCGTAGAACACTTCCGCCAGCGGCATCGCACCGACCGCCGCCGGCAGACCGTGTCCGGTGAAATCCCCCAGCAGGACGTGCATGTCACCGGCCGGATTGAACGCGGCGAGCAGCAGATCGCCGTTGAACAGGGCATAGGGCGATTGCAGGTAACGGATATTCGGCGCGCTCAGGCAGCCGGAATGGGCGATCTTGTCGAACACGGCCTTGGCGACCCGCTGCTCGTTGAGCAGGTAATCGTGATGGCGGGAAATCTGGTCGCGTTGCTCCACAACCGTGGCCTGCAACCGACGCAAGCGGTCCATGGCCTTGATCTTGGCGGCCAGGATCACCTGGTTGTAGGGTTTGGCCAGGAAATCGTCACCGCCGGCCTCCAGGCAACGGGCCAAGCCTTCGCTTTCAGTCAACGACGTGAGGAAAATGATCGGCACCAGCTGGTCGCCGGCCAACTGCTTGATCTTTTGCGCTGCCTCGAATCCGTCCATGATCGGCATCATTGCATCCATCAGCACCAGGTGCGGATGTTGCTCCGTATAGATTTCGACCGCCTCGGCACCATCGGCTGCGGTGAGCACGTGATGGCCCTGACGGCGGACAATGGTCGACAACAGCAGTCGGTCAGCGGCACTGTCTTCGGCAATCAGGATCGTCAGCGATTCCAGATCGGACAACATGGCTGTCGATCAGGCTTTGCCCGGATGGAACTTGTCTTGATGGGCGTGTCCTGCATGCGACTTGTCTTTCTCCGACCTGTCGTCTTTCGGGCCGTCGATATCGAACAGCTTGTCGAAATTGGATATCGCGAGAATCTTGCGCACGTCCGCGCCGCAGTTGGTGACATTCACGTCGGCGTCTTCGCCACCGGCATGATCACGGAGCAAGAGCAGCATGCCCAGCGCAGAGCTGTCGAGGTAGGTGGTGTCCTTCAGGTCCACGACGTAGGTTTCAGGCTTGCGGTTGAGCTTTTCGTAGGACTCGCGAAATTCCTGATGCCGTCCGAAATCGAATCGACCCTTGATCGAAATCGTCAGCTTCTTCCCATCATCGGATACTTCGGTAACGACTGACATAGTTGGCTTCCCTGTCATGGACATACGTGTACAAGGTTTAGCATCTGGTAAAGGACTGAGCAAGGTTTTGGCTCATCCAACCGACAAAATCCCGACTTCACCTCAGAACGAATCCTGGCGTGGCAGGCGCTGGGATAATTCATCCAGCAGTTTTTGCTCGCGCTTATCCTCCAGTTGCCTCGCCTCATCGATATAGCGCTGCACCAGTTTACGCAGTCCCTCTACCCGGGCAAAGGCTTCTTGCCAGCTCTGACGCGCCTTCTCCAGATTGTTCTGGTGCCAGACCAGGCTCTGGCGCTGCTGGTCGATGGCGGTACCCAACTGCGCAAGGAAGCCCTGGTAACCCAACAGCCACTGGCCGGAAACGCCATGGCTGCCGCGAGCGATCCATTGTTCCTGGTATTCGAGGCGGAAATTCTCGAGGTCCGCCAGCTTGCTTTCAGCGACGGCCACCTGCCCCTGGAAATAGGCCAGGCGCTGGACAGCGGTTTTTTCGGCCTTTTCGGCCATGTCCACCACCGGCGCCAGGCGTGCCGCACGACTCGTGGCCACGGCCGATTACCCGCCGGCGACCGGGGCGAAGATGGTTTGCAGGTGCGCTTCGCTGGCGCCCATGCCGATATTGTCGTTCAGGCTCTGGCGCAGGTAGACGGCCATCGCCGGATAGAGATTGATCGCGGTATCGGTTTCACGGTCGCCGCCAGGAACATAGGCGCCGACGCTGATCAGATCGCGGCTTTGCTGGTAGCGCGACCAGTATTGCTTGAACTGCTGGGCACGCTTCATGTGCTCGGCACTGATGACCGATGGCATGACCCGGCTGATGGACGCTTCGATGTCGATGGCCGGGTAATGACCTTCTTCGGCCAGCCGCCGCGATAGCACGATATGACCATCGAGCACGCCCCGCGCCGAGTCGGCGATGGGGTCTTGCTGATCGTCGCCTTCGGACAGCACGGTGTAGAACGCCGTGATCGACCCGCCGCCCTTCTCGGCGTTGCCGGCGCGCTCCACCAGCTTCGGCAGCTTGGCAAACACGGAAGGCGGATAGCCCTTGGTCGCAGGCGGCTCACCGATCGCCAGGGCGATCTCCCGCTGGGCCTGGGCAAAACGGGTCAGAGAGTCCATCAACAACAGGACATTCTTGCCCTTGTCGCGGAAATACTCAGCGATGCGGGTGCAGTACATGGCGGCCCGCAAGCGCATCAATGGCGCATCATCCGCCGGCGATGCCACCACGACAGAACGCTTGAGGCCTTCTTCACCGAGGATGTGCTCGATGAACTCCTTCACCTCGCGACCCCGTTCGCCAATCAGCCCCACCACGATGATGTCGGCTTCGGTGAAGCGGGTCATCATGCCCAACAACACACTCTTACCCACACCAGTACCGGCGAACAGGCCCAGGCGCTGGCCGCGTCCGACCGTCAACAAACCGTTGATGCAGCGAATGCCCACATCCAGCGGTACGCTGATGGGGTCGCGCTTGAGGGGGTTGATGGTCGGGCCATCCATCGGCACCCAGTCTTCGGCCTTCATCCCGCCCTTGCCATCCAGGGCCCGCCCGGCCCCGTCCAGCACCCGCCCGAGCATGCTCATGCCCATGGGCAAGCGACCGGTATCGGCCAGTGGGACCACCCGTGCGCCAGGGGCGATGCCAGCCACACTGCCCACCGGCATCAGGAATACCTTGCTACCGGAGAAGCCCATGACCTCGGCCTCGACCTGCACCGGGTGGTAACTGTCATCGTTGATCACCAGGCAGCGACTGCCCATGGCGGCGCGCAGGCCCTCGGCTTCGAGGGTCAGGCCGACCATGCGCAACAGGCGCCCTTCGAGAATCGGCTGGCCGGCCAGCTCGGTGGCCTCGGCGTAGCTGCCCAGGCGCTTGCCGAAGCTGGTCCGTTCAAGACGCATCGCGGCCGTCCGGCTCAGCAGCAATCAACTCGGCACCATCCGGGTCGATGGGCGAAACGGCTGGGGGTTCGTCCGGCAACTCCAGGCTCATATCGGCAACGGCCGGGTGCAGGGCCTGCTCATGCAGTTGGTCGAACAGCTTGGCCATGATCTGGCTGATGCGGGTTTCGACGGTCGCATCGATGCGGCTGTGTTCGGTTTCCACACGGCAACCGCCCGGCAACAAGGCTTCGTCTTCGACGATGCGCCAGGTTTCCTCATGGCGCTCGCGCAGGGCTTTGACCAGCTCGAAATCCTGGGGATTGATGTACAGCCGCACATTGCCCACGCCCAACGGCAAGAGCTTGAGGGCCTCACGCATGACGTGTTCGATCTGGCTCGAATCGATGGCCAGCTCACGCTGGATGACCTGCCTGGCGATGTGTTGCACCAGCCCCACCAGGGATTTTTCAATCTGGGTGTCCTGTTCGGCGATGGGATCGAACAGGTTGAGCATCAGCGATTCCAATGCTCGCAACTTGGCCGTCAAGGCCACGTCAGCTTCCTGACGGACCTTGAGCATGGTGCTATGGAAGCCTTCCTTTTCGCCGATGGCAAAGCCTTCGTTGTAGGCCTCCTGGCGAATACCTTCGACTTCCTCGAGGGTCAGTGGCTGGACTTCCTCCAGCGGCACCTCTTCCATCTCCGGCAGTTCTTCCACGGGCTCCGGCTCAGGCTCGGGCACGTGGGGATCGAAACTGGGCAGCGACCAGACGTCGAAGCCACCGACATCCCGGGCGCGGATCAGGTCGCTGGGTGAATCATCACTCTTGGCAGACATAACGACCTTAGATCATCTCTTCGCCGCCCTTGCCACCGAGCACGATCTCTCCGGCTTCGGCCATGCGGCGGGCGATGGTGAGGATTTCCTTCTGCGCGGTTTCCACGTCGCTGACGCGCACCGGGCCCTTGGCCTCGAGGTCGTCGCGCAACAGTTCGGCCGCCCGTTTGGACATGTTCTTGAAGATCTTCTCCTTGACGCCTTCGTCCGATCCCTTGAGTGCCAGGACCAGTACGTCGGAGGACACTTCGCGCAACAGCGCCTGGATGCCACGGTCGTCGACATCGGCCAGGTTGTTGAACACGAACATGAGGTCTTCGATCTGACCGGACAGGTCTTCGTCGAACTCGCGGATCGAGTCCATCAATTGACCTTCGATCGAACTGTCGAGGAAGTTCATGATGTCCGCCGCGCGCTTGATGCCACCCAGGGTGGTACGCGAGGCGTTGGAGTTGCCCGAGAACTGCTTCTCGAGAATCTGGTTCAATTCTTTCAGGGCCGCCGGCTGCACGGTGTTGAGCGAAGACACCCGCAAGATGATGTCCAAGCGCACCTTGTGGTCGAAGTTGCCCAGCACTTCACCGGCCTGGTCCGGGTCGAGGTAAGCCACCACGATTGCCTGGATCTGCGGGTGCTCGTAACGGATCACGTCGGCTACTGCCCGCGGCTCCATCCACTTGAGGCTGTCCAGGCCGCTGGTGTTGCCACCCAACAGGATCCGATCGATCAGGCCGTTGGCCTTGTCCTCGCCCAGGGCCTGGGTGAGCATCTTGCGCACGTAATCGTCGGAACCCACGCCCAGGCTGGTCTGATCGCCAACGATGTCGACGAACTCGCTCATCACCTGCTCGACCTGCTCGCGGTGCACGTTCCCCATCTGGGCCATGGCCACGCCCACACGCTGGACCTCCTTGGGCCCCATGTGGCGCAACACCTGGGCAGCGTCGGTCGAGCCCAGGGACAGCAGCAGAATCGCGGCTTTGTCGACCCGGGACAATTTGGCAACAGCGGCTCGATTATCACTCATCTGCGTTGATCCACTCTTTCACGACCTGGGCCACACGACCCGGGTCTTCTGCCACCAGACTCTTGATGGCGTTCAACTGAGCGTCATAGCCTTCGCTCGGGCTTGGCAGCAGAATGCTCTGCGGCCCGCCGAGGCTGACGCGATCGTTAGCCAATTCGCCATCCAGGCCGCCCATGCCTCCCAACTCAACATCGCCCAAGCCGGCCAACTGCCTGTTCTTGCCGCCATTGGTAATGTTGTTGAGCACCGGACGCAGCACGCCGAATACCAGCACCAGGATGAACACTACGCCCAATACCTGCTTGACCACATCCCAGAACCAGGGTTGCGAATAAAACGGAATATCGGCGATGACTTCACCACGCTCCGAGGAGAACGGCACGTTGATCACACTGACGCTGTCGCCACGGCTGGCGTCGAAACCGACAGCGTCCTGGACCAGGCGAGTGAAGCGCGCCAATTCGTCGGCGCTCCATGGCGCACGACTGGTTTCGCCGTTGGCCGGGTTGACCTTGACCTGGTCGTCCACCACCACCGCAACCGACAGGCGTGTCAAACGGCCCTGCTGTTGCTTGGTGTGGCTGATGGAGCGGTCGAGCTCGAAGTTCTTGGTCGATTGTTGACGCTTGTCGGCCGGGTACGGCGCCAGCATCGGTTGGCCGGTGGCCGGGTCCATGATCTGCTGGCCGTTGGCGTCCACCAGCGGCTGGCCTGGCTGTATCATGCCGGCGGCAGCAGTGGAACCACCGGTGGTTTGCGGCGCGCTGGCCGGCGACGGCGGCTGGTTGCTCAGGGCGCCGGGCACGCCTTGCGGGCCGTTGCTGGCGGTGCGCTGCTCGTTCACCGACTGCTCGCTGCGCAACGCCGGTTGATCGGGGTTGAACTGCTCGGACGTCGACTCGACCGCGCTGAAATCCACGTCTGCCGAAACTTCAGCCTTGTAGCGGTCGTTACCCAGGATCGGTTGCAGGATGTTGTGCACCCGTTGGGTCAGCATGCCTTCCATGCGACGGCTGTAATCGAACTGCTTGCCGGCCATCGTCAGTTCGGAGTTTTCCGCCTGGTCAGACAGCAAGGTGCCCTTCTGGTCGACCACGGTGATCTGGGACTTGCTCAACTCGGGAACGCTGGTCGCCACCAGATTGACGATGGCGAGGACCTGGCCTGGCTCCAGGGAGCGGCCTGGGTACAGTTCAACCAGGACCGACGCGCTTGGCTTGCGCTCGTCGCGCACGAACACCGAGCTTTTCGGAATCGCCAGGTGCACACGGGCGCCCTTGACGTTGTTCAGGCTGGAGATCGTACGTGCCAGCTCGCCTTCCAGGCCGCGACGATAACGGGTCGCTTCCATGAACTGGCTGGTGCCCAGGCCCTGGTCCTTGTCGAGGATTTCGAAACCGATGTTGCCATCGGTCGGCGTCACGCCGGCGGCGGCCAACTTCAGGCGCGCACGCGACACGTCGTCGGCCTTGACCAGCAACGCGCCGGAGTTCGGCTCGACGGTATAGGGAATGTCGGCGGAAGCCAGGGTTTCCATGACTTGCTTGGCGTCCATGCCCGCCAGGCTGCCGTACAGGGGACGGTAGTCTGGCTGCTGGGACCACAGCACCACGGCGAAACCAATCGCCACGCTGGCAGCCAGGCCGACCAACAGGCCCACCTGACGCAACATGGTCATCTCGGAGAGGTTTTCCAGGAAAGACAGCCCGAACAGCGGCGGTTTGCCGTCTGGTGGGGTGGCCTTGGCTGGAACGTTATCTACGGCTGCTTCTGCCATGACTCAATAGTTTCCTTAGACCGGCATCTGCATGATGTCTTGGTAGGCCTGGACCAGTTTGTTGCGAACCTGGGTCAGCGCCTGGAACGAGACAGTGGCTTTCTGCGAAGAGATCATTACGTCGGTCAGGTCGACGCCACTTTTGCCAATTTCAAAAGCACTGGCTAATTGGTTCGACGCCTGCTGGGTATCGTTCACTTTATTGACGGCCTGACCAAGCATGTCGGAAAAACTGCTGCCGCCCACCTGGGGGACCGCGACCGATTTAGGCTGCGACATCGCGTCCATCTGCATGGCCCGCATATCCAGCATCAACCGATTAAATTCAATACCTTGGCTCATGGTCTACTCTCTCTGGCGGCCCGCGTTTTTTTGACGCTGACTCGATGGGTACATAGGTGTTAGCAACAAGGGTGCCAGCTCCATGGCGACATGAAACAAATGCTCCCACAGGAGCATTCCTGATTTACACAACTCAACTGGCGAACAGATACGCCTCGACATCCATCCCCGCGTCACGCATCTGCGCCAGTTTGTAGCGCAGGGTGCGTGGACTGATCCCCAGCCGCTCGGCCGCCTCCTTGCGACGGCCGCGTTCGGCGCGCAGGGTATCGATGATCATCTGGAATTCGCGCCGACGCAGGTCGTCTTCCAGCGCTCCAGCCGACTCGCTTTCCACCTCCACCCTCAGCGGGACTGGTGCCAGCGTCGGCAATGGCGCGCACGCCACGGGCCCTGCGAGACAGAAATCCTCCGGCTGAATCAAACCACCCTGTTGCAGGATCAACGCACGCTGAATGGCGTTGTCCAACTCCCGCACGTTTCCGGGCCAGGGATAGGCAATCAGACAGGCTTGTGCCTGGGGCGAAAGTCTTGCCGCCGCATGCTTCATTTTATTGACGTGCCGGGCCAGCAGACGCTCGGCCAGCGGCAGGATATCGGCAGTGCGCTCGCGTAATGGACGCCAGGCGAGGGGGAATACCGACAGACGGTAGTAAAGGTCCTCCCGAAAACGTCCTGCCGCCACCTCACCGGCCAGATCCCGGTTGGTGGTCGCCACCACGCGAATATCCAGGCTGATGGGCTTACGTCCCCCGACCCGTTCCACTTCCCGCTCCTGCAACACCCTCAGCAGCTTGGCTTGCAGACCCAGAGGCATTTCGGAAATCTCATCGAGCAGAATGGTGCCGCCGTCGGCCTGCTCGAACTTGCCGGCCTGGGCCGCAATGGCGCCGGTAAACGAGCCTTTTTCGTGACCGAACAGCGTCGCCTCGAGCATGTTGTCGGGAATCGCCGCACAGTTGATTGCAATGAACGGTTGGTTGGCGCGACGGGATTGCTGGTGGATGTAGCGCGCCAGCACTTCCTTGCCGGTACCTGACTCACCGGAAATCAACACCGTGGAATCGCTGCGTGCCACCCGCGCGGCCAATTCGAGCAACTGTGCGCTAGCCGGTTCGAGCGCCACCGGCCCCTCCCCCTCGACCGCAGGAACGCCCAGCGCATGACGGGCCACCAGATCAAGCAACGCCTTGGGCTCGAACGGTTTGACCAGGTAGTCCGCAGCGCCCTGGCGCATGGCATCCACCGCTCGCTCGACCGCCCCGTGGGCCGTCATCAGCAAGACCGGCAACTGAGGTTGACGCGCACGCAACAGTCCAAGCAGTTGATGGCCGTCCATGCCCGGCATATTCACATCGCTGACCACCAGGCTGAAGGTTTCCCGGCCCACGGCCAGCAACGCATCCTCCGCCGAGCCGACCGCAGCGTAATCGTGCCCGGCCAGCACCAGCGTGTCGGCCAACGCTTCGCGCAGGGCGCGGTCATCCTCAACCAGCAACACCTTGATCGCCATCGACTTCACTCCACCTCCGGCGCGCCGGAAAACAGCGGCAAGAGCACCAACGCGCAAGTGCCACGCCCCAGCCGCGAACGTAGTTGCAATTCTCCCTGATGGGCACGGGCCACAGCCTTGACCACGGTCAGGCCGAGACCGGTCCCGGTGGTCTTGGTCGTGAAGAACGGCTCGCCGAGACGCACCAGCACTGCCGGCTCGATACCGCCACCATTGTCGCTGACACACAAGCGCAAGCTGTTGTCGCGGCTGTACAGATGGACCTTCAACCGCACATCCTCGCCGCTGGCCTGGATGGCATTCTCGATAAGGTTCAATACCGCGCCCACCAAGGTGTCGCGGTTGCAGAGGATTTCCCCGGCATGGCTGTCGCACTGCCAGCGGATCGGCAGCCCCTGCACATGGGTCGATGCCGCGGCCTGCAGGGACTGCAAAAGAGCTTTCGGGGTGACGCGGTCAGTCAATGGCAGCTCGCCACGGGCGAACACCAGCATGTCCCGCACTTGATGCTCGAGTTCGTGCAGGCGCTCCTTCAGGCGTCCGGCGAAGCGCTGCTGGGTGTCCATCGGCAACTGCTGCTCGGTCAGATGACTGGCGTACAGCAGCGCGGCGGATAGCGGCGTGCGAATCTGGTGAGCCAGGGATGCCACCATGCGCCCCAGGGAGGACAGGCGTTCGTGGCGAGCCAACTGGTCCTGCAAGTGACGGGTTTCAGTCAGGTCGTTGAGCAGCACCAACTGACCGGGTTCGGCATCCAGAGAACGCGTCGAAATGGACAGGCGCCTGCCGTCCTTGAGGGATACTTCGTGACCATCGTCCTCGCGGGGAGCAAAACAACGCGCGATGACGTGTCGCCACAGCTCACCTTCGAGCGGCAACCCAAGCAGCTCGCAGGCCGCCGGGTTGGCTTCGCGGACGAAACCATGGGCATCGATGACGATGACGCCGCCAGGCAACAGGTCGAGCAGGTTCTGCAGCCGGTTGGCCAGGCGCTCTTTTTCCGCCAGCTCCTGCATGCGCTGGGCGCTGACCACCGCCAATTCGCCCTTGAGTTCGGTGACCCGAGCTTCGAGCAGGCTGTAGGAATCGGTCAACTGGCTGGACATCTGGTTGAACAGCGAAAACGCCTGCTCAAGTCCAGCGCGGCTTGCCTGCTCGGCGGACGGCATGAGCCCCGACTCAGGGACAGGAGACATCTGGACGTGGGCGGCTTGGCTCATCGAACTCTCTCGCTTGGCTGACCGTCAGTTAAACGGTCTGTTGAGAGAGCTTTAGCAATAGCCGTGCCGGAAGGTGGCAAACAGGAGCCGAGCTGTCGCGGGGATTTTGTGGTGAGGGGATTTAGCGAAACGTCGTAGCGGCCCCAAAAACAGGGCCGCTTTGCGCCCCGACGGAGATAAATCCCCTCGCCACAAAAAATCAGGCGGTCATGATGCAGGCGTCAATCATCCGCCTGCTCATCACCCTCACGACGGCTCATGCCGTACTTGCGCATCTTCTCCACCAGAGTGGTGCGACGGATACGCAGGCGCTCCGCTGCACGGGCCACGATACCGTTGGCGTCGTCCAGGGCCTGCTGGATAAGCCCCTGCTCCAGGCCACCCAGGTAATCCTTGAGGTCCAGACCTTCCGGCGGCAGCAAGGCACTACTGGTGAAGTCCGGTGTGTGGCCGTTGATCGCCACGCGCTCTTCCAGGTCGCTACGCAGGGTATCGACCATTTGTTCATCTTCGTCGTCGACGTAGCGGAATTTCTTCGGCAGCTCAGCCACACCGATCACGCCATAGGGGTGCATGATCGCCATGCGCTCCACCAGGTTGGCCAATTCGCGAACGTTGCCCGGCCAGCCATGACGGCACAGGGACATGATCGCCGCCGAATTGAAGCGGATCGAACCGCGCTTTTCGTGCTCCATGCGCGAAATCAGCTCGTTCATCAGCAGCGGAATGTCCTCGACGCGCTCACGCAGCGGGGCCATTTCGATCGGGAATACATTGAGGCGGTAGTAGAGGTCTTCGCGGAAACTGCCGACCTCGATCATGCTCTCGAGGTTCTTGTGGGTCGCAGCGATGATCCGCACGTCGACGCTCTGGGTCTTGTTGCTGCCCACCCGCTCGAAGGTGCGCTCCTGCAGAACCCGCAGCAGCTTGACCTGCATCGGCAACGGCATGTCGCCGATCTCGTCGAGAAACAACGTGCCGCCGTTGGCCAGTTCGAAACGCCCAGCCCGGCTGGTGATCGCGCCGGTGAAGGCACCCTTCTCGTGCCCGAACAGCTCGCTTTCCAGCAACTCGGCCGGAATTGCACCGCAGTTCACCGGCACGAATGGCGCTTCGCGACGCTTGGAGTGGTAGTGCAGATTGCGCGCAACCACTTCCTTGCCGGTGCCCGATTCGCCCAGGATCAGCACGCTGGCATCCGTATCGGCAACCTGCTGCATCATCTGGCGCACGTGCTGGATCGCCCGGCTGGTGCCGACGAGGCTGCGGAAAAGGTTGGGTTCGCGATGCCTGCCGCGCTCACGGGCCTGATCGTACATCTCGCGGTAAACCTGGGCGCGATGCAGCGAATCGAGCAATTTGCTGTAGCTGGGCGGCATTTCGAGCGTGGAAAGCACTCGGCGACGCTGGTCTTCAGGCAAGTCAAGGGAAGAATTTTCGCCCATTAACAAAACCGGAAGGAACTCATCCCAGGTTGAGAGTGTCTTTAGCAAGCCCAAAAGCGTTGCGGGGGCATTTACGGTCCCGATGAGGACGCAAATGACTTCACGACTGGACGCCAGCGAGCCGACGGCCTGCTGCCAGTCATGGCTTCCGCAAGGTAAATTTTCTTCGCCAAGAAAATTTAAAATCACCGCCAGGTCACGGCGGCGGACGCTGTCGTCATCGATCAGGAGAATTTTGGTTTCACGCCACATGCAATAGCAACTTCCCTAGTCAACTCAGTGCCCGAAATTAGGGGGCAAGCTAGACGCTTGCAGACTTGTCATGCCTGTAGACGCCTGAAATCTGTAAACAGCTACTAGTTAAGTCAAAAAACGGTGCACAGTCAAATTTATGGCGCACTTTGTTCGGATTAACTGAGCATTAACCGAACAGATGGTAAACCTTTGCAGCGTTTTGTGCTTGATGGACTTGCGACATCTCGTCGACTATCGCCTGACGCTCCCCAGTCGCCGCCTCAAGAAGCTGCTTGTAGACCCCCAGCAACTCCTCAAGATTATTGCGCAACGCCGCCTCGTCCAGCTCTGACTCGCTCAGAACGTCTTCCATGCAGGAACGGCACGTCATGTCCAACTGACCGATCGCCTCCCAGTTACGCTCGGCCAGTGCATCGACCAGGGCGTCACGGGTTTGCTCTATTCGCTGCAAGACAAGACTCATGGGGAGCACTCCTTAGAATTGCGGACCAGGCGCGGCGATACCGTCCCAGCCTTCTTTGACCGTGCGCAGCAGACCGGCGACTTCGTCGAGGATCTTCGGGTCGGTCTGGATATTGGCGTCGGTCAGACGCTTGATCATGTAGGCATAGAGGTTATCCAACTCGGTCACCGACTCGGCCTGGTTCTCCATGTCCAGCCCCTCGCGCAGGCCGCCAATGATGCCGATGGCCTTGCTGATCAGGATGCCCTTGTTGGCGATGTCCTTGCGCTCCATCGCCCCCTTTGCCTGAGCGATACGATCAAGACCGCCCTCCATCAGCATTTGCACCAGACGATGGGGACTTGCTTCGGAGGTTTGCGCCTGGGCGCCAATTTTCTGGTATTGGCGAAGGGCTAACATCGGATTCATGTTCTACCTCATCAAAAAATCTTCGGTTCGTATAAACAGTTTATCGACGCCGCGTCAAAAAACTTTAGATCGAAAAAGCCGAAAGCCCGGAGCGTCAATTGACGCAACCGGGCTTTCTTGTATCACTCGGAATCAGCTGTTCTTCTGCTGCGCCGAGATGGCTTCGAACATGGAGGTAATGTTGCTGGCGGTAGCTTTCAGCTTGCCCACCAAGGCATCCATGTCGTTATATTTCTTGGTCAATACGGCGGTCAGGGTCTCTACCCGGCGGTCAAGCGCGGCCTGATCGTTCGTCAGTCGAGTCTGGGTCTTGTTCAGCGCCGTGGTCCGCTGATCAAGGATTCCACCCGTCTTCGTATAAGGGTCGATGGCATTGGTCATGCGTTCCAGCAAACCATTGGTGCCGGTAAACATCGTCTGGACTTCACCACTGAGCTTTTTGTCGTTCATCGCCGTGTTGAACTTGGTGGTGTTGAAGTCCAGGGCACCGGTCGTCTGGTTGGTGGTGATACCCAACTGGGCCAGTACCGTAAGCTTGTCCCCCGCCCCGGTTTCCGACAACGGACCCCGAATCGTCGCCAGGATCGAACGAGGCAATGCGTCGCCGGTCATTTTTGCCGCAACGGTAGGGTTGCCATCCGCGTCGAGCGACGGCTTGGTCAGCGCAGTGATGTTGGTCGCGATTGCGTTATAGGCGTCCACGAATTTCTGGATCGAAGCTTTCAGACCATCGTTGTTGGGCGCAACGGTCACGGTTGAAATGGCATTCGTTCCACCGGCAACCAGGTTCAACGTCAACCCCGAGATCGCCTTGTCGACCGTATTGCTCTTGCTGGTCAACGCCATGCCATCAATGGAGAACTTCGCATCGGTCGCGATGGCACCGATGGCACCGGCCGAAGTCGCCGTCAACGCAGCACCGCCCGCCCCCACGACGTTGGTCCCATCAATCTCCAGCCCGGCAATGCCGCTGACCGAGATATCGGAGCCTGCACCGGTCGTGCTCGAACCCAGTACCAGGCGCGAACCGAAAGAGTCAGTGACGATGTTGGCGCTGATGCCGGCGGATTTCAGTGATGTATCGGCGTTGATCGAGTCGCGAACCGATTGCAGGGTCGCTCCGCTCGCCACATCGAGATTGTAGTTAACGCCGTTCTGCGCGATGGTCAACGTGCCGGTGGGAATGGCACTGGTGGTACCGCCGGCGAAAGCCGCACTGGTGACCTTGGACGACGTGGCGATGTTATCGACTTTGACGGTGTAGTTGCCGGCGACAGCCGTATTGCTGGCCGTGGCGGTAACATAACTGGTTGCGGAAGATGTCGCAGCAAAACCGGCAAATTGCGGCGTGGTTGTGCTGGACAGAGACGTCATGGCGGCCTTGAAGGATGCCAGCAGGGACTTCAGGGTGCCTACCCCGGAAATGCTGTTGGTGTTGGCCGTCGTCGCGCGAGTAATCTGGCCTTGCTTGGCCGCCTTGTCAGAGTCCACCAGGACTTTGACGATGGCTGTTGTATCCAGGCCGGAACCGAGACCCAAGCCAGGTAGAATTGGACTTGCCATGTGAAACTCCCTTCAGTATGTCGCCGGCCTTTTGACCACTACAACGCCCAAAAGAACATCGCAACAAAATTCGTGCCAGTTGTCAGGCTTCTGCGCTGAACAACAGGCTGTTTGCATCATTCAAACTGTTGGCCAGTTTCAGAACTTCTTCGTTCGGGATCTGGCGAATCACTTCACCGGAACCGCTGGCAATCACTTTGACCACTACTTTGCCTGAAGGCTCATCAATGGAAAACTCCAGGTTACGCTTGACCGATTGAACGAACTTCTCGATCTCCTGGACAGCTTTCTTGAGCTTTTCCTGCTCGGCAGCAGCGTCTTTAGGGGTTTCCTTGACCGGCGCCACAACCAAAGCGTCGGCTCGAGGCTTCTCCACTGGCTTGTCGACCACAGTGGGTGCCGGCTTCGCCGCTGGATAAGACAAGTTCAGCTTCACGCTCATATCCATGTCCATCACCTCTTGAACGGAAAAAGCGAGAGAGTACGCAAGCGCACTCCCCCGCTAAAACTCATCCAGCTATTACTGAAGCAGCTTCAGTACAGCGGATGGCAGTTGGTTGGCCTGGGCCAGAACCGAAGTGGAAGCCTGTTGCAGAGTCTGCTGCTTGGTCAGCTGGGCAGTTTCAGCAGCGAAGTCGGTGTCTTGTACACGACCCAGTGCAGCACTGGCGTTTTCGTTGATGTTGTTCAAGTTGGCGATGGTGCTGGTGAAACGGTTTTGTGCAGCACCGAGATCAGCACGCGAGGAGTTGATCGTTGCCAGTGCAGCGTCGATTGCAACAACAGCAGCCGAGAAAGCGGTTTCAGCAGCAGCGCTGGTCGAACCGGCGATGGTGATTGCCGAACCGACACCCAGGGTGTTGGCGTCGAAGCTGGCGCTCAGGGTCAGAGTGATCTGGTTCGAGGCGCCAGTGTTGGAGCCGACCTGGAAGGTCATGGTGCTGGCGGTGCCGTCGAGCAGGTTCTTGCCGTTCAGGTTGGTGCTGTTGGCGATACGGGTCAGCTCAGCGCTCATCTGGGTGAACTCTTTGTTCAGAGCGTCACGGTCAGTCGAGCTGTTGCTGTCGTTGCGGGACTGAACAGCCAGTTCACGCATACGTTGCAGAATGTTGGTTTGTTCCTGCATCGCGCCTTCAGCGGTCTGAGCGATGGAGATACCGTCGTTGGCGTTTTTGATCGCCATGGTCTGACCACGGATCTGCGAGTTGATGCGGGTAGCGATCTGCAGGCCGGCGGCGTCGTCTTTGGCGCTGTTGATTTTCAGGCCGGAAGACAGACGGGTCATCGAGGTGGACAGAGCATCGGAAGCCTTGTTCAGGTTCTTCTGTACGCCCAAGGATGTGACGTTGGTGTTTACTGTTAAAGCCATGACGAATTCCTCGTTGGTTGGGTACTGCGGCTTCCGGCCTTGGCAACCGCCGGGTTGGCCTAGAGAACCTTCGTAATAGTTATCGTCGGCTTGGGAACTTGCTTGAGGGCTTTTTTTAAAAAATTTACTAGCAGGTGGCCACCCCTTGAAAAACAAGGGCTTAACGCAGGGAAAAGGCTCAAAAAATGGCGCCAGAAATCTGCATTGGCAAATTTCAGGCAAAAAAAAGTGGGAGCGGGTTTGCTCACGAAAGCGGTGGATCAGCTTGTATCTGTGCTGAATGTACCAACGCCTTCGCGGGCAAGCCCGCTCCCACATCACATCTCAGGTGATTCAGTCGCGATAGAGAATCGCAGAGCCCCATGACAGGCCGACACCGAAACCACTGATTGCCACACGTTTCCAGCTGGCATCCAGGGCGTGTTTTTCCAACAGCAGTGGAATGCTCGAGGACACGGTATTTCCGGTCTCCACCATGTCCTTGATGAATTTCTCGGGCTTGTCTTCAAAACGTCGCGCCACGGCATCGACAATCGCCGCGCTGCCCTGGTGAATGCAGAACGCGTCGATGTCATCGGGCTGCAGTGACGATTCGCTCAACAACTCATGCAAGTGGGCCGGCACTTTCAACAAGGCAAAGTTGAACACCTGGCGTCCGTTCATGAAAAACACACCGTCACTGACCTTCAGGTGCGGCGCACCGGAACCGTCGGTGCCAAACTTGGCCTTGCCCAGTTGCCAGAGTGCCTCCTCACCCATCCAGGTCGCAGTGGCAGCGTCACCGAACAACATGGTGGTGTTGCGATCTTCCGGGTCGACGATCTTCGAATAGGGATCGGCCGTCACCAGCAGGCCATTCTTCAGCCCTACCGCCTCCATGAAGCCTTTCAAGGCATAAATGCCGTACACATAGCCCGAGCAACCCAGGGAGATGTCGAACGCCGCGACATGGGTCGGCAGGCCCAGCTTGTCCTGCACAATGGCGGCGGTATGAGGCAACCCTTCCTCGTCACCGTTCTGAGTGACGACGATCAGCGCATCGATCGATTCGCGCTTGAGCTCGGGATTGCTGGCGAACAACGCATTCACCGCTTCAACACACAGGTCCGAGGTTTCCTGCTCGGCGCTTTTGCGCGGCAGGAACGCCGAACCGATCTTTCCGAGGATGAATTCTTCATCCTTCTCGAACTTGGCACCCTGAGCGTAGTTATCCACACCAGCGGTCGGCACGTAACTCGCTATGCTTTTTATGCCAATCATCATGGCTTCCCGATCATAAATAGCTACTGAATATGTACCCCAAAAACGCGGCGGGGGTGCGTCATAACGATTGAACCGCGGAGCTGAACACGACACTCGATGAGCTGAACGCGCCTTCAGTCCGAGGAACACAATACATTGAAGATGCACTTTGTGACCTATGCGTCACGCCGTTTTACTCATGAAATGATTTATCTGGCCTCATGAGCCCGGATTTCGACGAGAGACAAACCTGCGAATTTCAGTGATTTTCCCGAATCCATCTGGCCATGCTGTCGATGGACTGATCCAGCGAGGTCCAGTCATCAAGACCCAGTCCCCTGGCTTTTTCAATGTCGGGTACGTAGTAGGAACGTGCCTGCGTCGCCTCGTCGACACCCAGAACCTTCACCTGTTTGCCCGGTGAGATACGGTCGACGACCTTGCAGGCCAACTCGGCGATTGTCAGTCCTTTGTCAGAGCCTACGTTATAAGCATTAGAGGCGGCGCCTCGGACCAGCAACGTCAGCAACCAGACCGCCAGATCAGCACCATGAAGGTAACTTCGCACGGCGCGCCCACTGGAGTGAAGCAGCAGCTCGTCCTTCCACAGGGCATCTCTAACGAAGTTACCGATGGCGAAATGCGCATCCAGCGCTATTCCCGGCCCGGAAAAAGCAAAACAACGGGCCAGGACGATCTCCAGCCCGTGCTTTTGGGCATAGATGGCGGCCAGAGTCTCCTGGGCGCGCTTGGCCTCGGCATAGGCGCTGCCGGCCAGATGGCTGGGGCAGGACGACGGGCTGCTTTCTGTCACCGGATGACCAAATTCAAGAGGCCCGTATTGCGCCCCGGTCCCGGTAAAAAGAATGCGCCGGGTCCCCGTTCGTACCGCCAGATCGAGGATATGACGGGCGCCGCCCAGGATGGTGTCGTAAATGCGTAGAGGGTCGGCATGGGCACCGGCCAAGGTATCGGTGGCGGCATGTATCACCAGATCGAACCGTGCCCCCGGCGCGATATCCAGGGGTGCCTGGACGTCATGCTGCAACCATTTGATCCAACCCGAACCGACATACTCGGGATATTCGGACAGAAACGCCTGCGGCGAGCGGGACACCGCTGTTACTTCAATGCTCGCGCCGCCCTGATTCAGATGGGCAAGCGTGGCGAGCAACCATTTACCGAAGAACCCCGTGCAGCCGGTAAGTAAAATGCGCTGACCAACCAGCAGCTCCCGAGGTTCAAGATAACGGGCGACTCGCTGGATATCCGCAGCGACGACGGACGATTCGAGACTCACCCGCATGATCAATGGCCCAGCCAGCTGTCGCGCCACGCCGCCAGTGCGACGCCATTGAGCATCCAATCCTGGCGTATACAAGTCTGTAGCGCATCACCAAGCGCCGCTGCGGCATCGAGGTCCTGGACGTGGGCGCGGATAGCATCGACCCATGTATCGAAGCGGTTCTCCACGCGTTTGGCGGGCAAGTCACCGCGATAGGCTTCGATATCGGAGCAGATGACTGGCACGCCACACGCCCCGAACTCCAGCAACCGACCGTTGCCCTTGCAACGATTGAACAAGGTATCCTCAAGCGGCGCCAAGGCCAGATCGAGGTTCAGCGAAGCCAGCTTGGACGGGTATGCATCCACCGCGACCGCATCGTGGTGCTCACGAATGAAAGGACGCAGATGGGCTGGACAGGTTCCCAGTATCACCCAGTCGACTTCGTCGGCCAGTTCCTTGATGACATTGGCAAGCATTTCCAGCTCACCGATATTGTGCAGACTGCCGACCCAACCGACTCGTGGCTTATCCGCGCAACGACGCCCTCCTTGCAGACCTTCCCAGTCGCGGGGATCGAGCCGGGTCGGCACAATCCTGATGTCCGCATTGAAACCGTCAAAAACCTGGGCCATGAAATCGGTGGAAACCACTAACCGATCCATGTGGGAAAGGCCTTGGCGCAGAGCCCCGAGTACGTCCGTCGGCAGCAGTCGATAATGCGGACTCTTGGGCGACAAGTTGGGCAGGTACAGATCCAGGTCAAAGACTTTGAAGCAACGAGCAAATGCCTTTACCTGGCGCAGGGTTTCCAACTGCTCGGTATTTACATACTGTTGAACCAAGAGCACGTCCGGGTTGTACCGCGCGATATCCACCACTGACAGCGCCTGGCTGGACAGCGCCCCATCCAGCATCCCCGCCTCACGCAAGGCATTGAACGGTTGGACAATCCGCTGCCGGGCGCTGTCCGGTTCGCCTGCTGCATGGGCTAGAACCGTAGGCAGCGAGGCAAAGCTCGATAACGGACGCCAGGACAACGACGACTCGACGACATGGAACGCTCGCTCGGGCGCCAATGAAAAATTCGGGTTGTAGGCACGATCCAGGGCCAGCGTCGGCAGCCAGCGCTGGTAGAGACGGTCCAGTTGCACCGGGGTCGTCTCCACTGCCGGGGATTCGCCGATCAACAGTTTTACCCGCGGCGTCCACACGTTCAGATAACCCGCCTGCTGAAGCTTCAGACACAGGTCCACATCCGCCCAGGGTGCCAGCTCCTCGTCGAAACCGCCCACGGCGGCAAACAATTCCTGTCGCACCATCAGGCATTGTCCGCTTAGCGCCGAGTAGTTCTGGTCGACTTGCAAACGTTGCATGTAGCCATCCCCGTCACCGGGCATCCGGGCAAAAGGACTGGCCACCGTCCCGCCTGAGCCCAGCACCAGCCCGGCATGGCGAACGGTGCCATCGCCAGCGATCAGCTTGGCGCCGACGCTACCCACTTCAGGACGCATGGCATGGTTGAGCAACTGCTCCAGCCAGCCACCGGTAAGCACGCCGATGCCGGCATCCAGGAACAGCAGGAACTCACCACGCGCTTCCTCCACGGCCTGGTTCCGAATCACTTCGGGTGAAAGCCCGGCAGGGAATCGCAGCACCCGCAGATGGCCGACCCCCAACTGTTCGATGCCTGACAACCAGCTGCACATCGCCGCGTCTTCATTGCCACGGTCCAGCAACAGCAACTCATAATTGCCGTAGCCGGTGTTCTCCAGCAGGCTATCCACGCAACGCTGCACATACGTCAGTTGTCCGTCCGCCAGGATCAGAATGCTGACCGCAGGTGCGACCGCATGGCCGTAATCCACCTCATAGCGCCCTGGTAGCCTGGAGTTGACCTGGGGCGCCGTAAATCCACGAGTACGTAAATGGCGCTCGATGACTGCCCGCTCCTGAGGATTGTCCTCAAGCAACAGCACGTCGCCGACGACCAGCGGCTCGCTCATGTGCCCCAAGCCTTCAAACCCGGCCGTCTCGATCATGCGCAGAATGTATTCGAGCTCGAAGGCCGCAGGAAACTCGGTCGCAAAGCCTCCCATTGCCTGCCAGACATCGCGACGCAACAGCCAATGCCTCGCCATGCAGGCTGGGAAACTGAGCAGCAGGTCAAGGTTGATATCCGGACGCAGCGCCAGCTTCAGGTTGCCATCCTCGAAGCGCATGACCTCGTCGGCGCAGATCGCCCGGCAATCGGGCGTAGCGGTCAACTCCAGCACCGCACTGAGCAGGCCACCGGCCGTGAAGGTTTCACCGGCCCGGACAATGATGAACACATCAAAGGCCTGTTCGTTGATCACTCGGTTCAAGGTGGCGACCGTGTCGAGCGAGTCGAGCCGGAAAACCCGCTTGTCGTCGCAGGGAATGTCGGCAGCGGTCAATACTGCCGGCTGCAATATGGCGGGCAGGCCTTCATGTTGCGCCAGGCTTTCGAGGGTATCGTTCAGACGCTGGAGCTCACCGTCCGGATCCAGGATGACCACTCCGAGAACAGGCACCTGGCTACGTTTCAGGTATTCATCGATCAACAGTCGCTGCACGGCGTTTGGCTGGCGGGCTGCCAGCCAATGAGCGTCCTGGTTCTTGTCGGGACGCTGCGCATAGGCCACCACGGCGTCCTGGGTGACCTCGATGAAGTGATCGAGCGAAGCCCAAAAGTTTTCCTGGTGTCGCAACAGACTCTGTCGCAACAGCGGCAGGGTCTGGCGCGCCGTTTCGATGGCCTGCGGTGTATTGCCCCAGGCTACGCCGTAGCTGTTGTTTTCATGATTGGACAGCGGCCGGGGGGCGTATTGGCTAGGGATCACCACTGCCACACAGCCGCACAACGCCGCTTCAGCGGCCAACCCCGAGGGTTCCGAACAATAGAAAAATTCGCATTGCTGGAAAACCGCCGCCAACGCCTCCCAGGAGGCCGGGCTTCCCGGAGTGATTTCTATCGAATCCGGGCCCAGCAATGCTGGGTCGATGAGTGCCGTGCCCTGCCGGCCCTGGTAGTAGCAGATCTTGCCTGGAATACGCTGGGCCGGGTCCGTCGGTGGACAGAAGATGCTGATGTTGACAGCCGGCATGTACAACACACGATCCTGTGCCATACCCGGTTGCAGCAACTCACGCGTGTAGGAAAACAGGATGTCGTTGTCGTCGTAGGGGCTGACGGCCCGAAGAAAACCGGGCTGGTTGAGCAGGTAGCGTACGACTACGTTACCGCCCATGGGATTGCCGTCCACGACTTCAGGATAGATGATGATCGGCTCGATTTTCTGCGCTTTGTGCAAAGCGGTGACATCATTGGTCAGGCGTGGCGTCATCAGGCGGGGGTTGCCGACCGCCGCAGAAATGTAGGCCTCATAGCCGGAACGAACCAACGCATCGCAGAGCATGTGCAGCACACGAATACCAGCCGAGTTGCGCCGGTAATCGGGCGCCAGGATGTAATAGGGGCTCGGCCTTTCGGCAAATAACGAACGATGCATCAAACACTCCTGACGTTCTGAAGCCACATGGAAACCACAAGTCATTATCTGGATAGGTGATTTCCCCTTTGTGGCGAGGGGAGTTATTACCAATGGGTCGCGAAGCGGTTCCGATCAGAGTTGTCTGATCGAATTATCGTAATGCTCGAACACCACTTCACCGGAATGGTTGTAATCGGCAAACGACATGTCCTTTTTCGGCACGCGCCAGTCACCATAGACAAAGTCCAGGTAACCGAAGGCATCGTTGGGGGCCTTCAACGAAGCACCGAACAGTTGGATGGCATCGAAGCCGTCGAAATGCACTTGCGGGCAGAACCATTCGGGCATGGCACCGATCACTACCGCCGAACCGTCGCGGCGCACGCGCCGGGCAATGTCGGTTTCGAACGGGATAATCTCGTCGGCCCCTTCGGCATTGTCACAGGTAATCCGGATGGCGAAATCAAAACCGTGGGTGGCGATCAATTCGATGTTCCATACCACGCCATCACGCTGCGGCAGACGCTGCTTATTGCCACGCACCAGTGTCACCAGCGCCTCGAACTGAACATCGTTGACCGAAAAGTCGATGTCGTCGTCCCAGGCGATGAAATCACCCTCGCGCAACGCCCCCAACAGCGTGCCGAAATCCAGATACAAATCGATGCCGGCGGCGTCAGTCAGTGCGCCGAGGGTCACCACCAATTCTTCGGCGATGGATTTGGTCGGCGGATGGGAAAACGGATGCACATCGCGCATGCCCTTCATCTCGCGCTTGCCGGGAATGACCGTGGGTATGTCACCCAGCCCCAGGGTTTCGAGCTGGCCCAGGATGCTTTGCGACCAGACACTGGTGATGACGATCGCATCGCAACCACTGGCGGCAATCTGATCGGCCGCAATCACCGGATAACCGAAAAATGCCTGCCCCTGCTTCTGTGGATCATTGTCGACGATTGCCAGAATATCCAGATCGCGGTTCTGTTCGATGAACAGCCCGCCACTCTTGCCCGCACCGAACAGAATGAGTTTCTTACCTTGCAGATCCATGATGCCTTCCCCGGATGCGCCCATGCGCCTCAACGATGCTATTTTTTCAGTGCGACGCAGCGGCCGACCTTGGCATCTTCGTCACGAAACTTCGCCAGGCCGCGGCCTTCGATCTGGTACGTCACATGAAAGCCGGCGCGCTCGATGTCCGCCACCATGACCCGATGATCAACGTAACGCCGGTAGTGGTCGGTGCCAAAGATCTTTTCCTGTTCGGCATCGTCGGTCGTGCGGTATTCGAAAAACACCTGGCTTTGCGCAGGCAGTAGTACGCTGAGCAGATCCAGGAATGCGCCGGCCTCGTTCTCATCGATCGCATGAAGGAAAAACCGCGCGTACACCGCCACCTTGCGCTTGTTCTCCAGAAATCCTTTGATCTCGTCCCTGGCGGCGCCGGCCAGGCACTGCACGTAACGTGTATGTTCGTGAGCGCTGCGCGAACGACATAGCTCAATGGCCTCCACAGACGCATCGAGCCCAAGCAGATCGAAGCCACAGGCGGCGAAAAACTCGCTGTCGCGGCCATTGCCGCAACCGAACTCGATCACACCGTCGACATCGGTCAATTCATTGACGGCGAACGCCGCGAATTGCGACGGGTAAGCCGGCGCACCTCTTTTGCGACTACTGTAGAACGAATCCCAATAGCTCGATTTTTCTACTTGGCTCATTGCGCAACCTCAAGACTGTTTACGGCGTACAACACGGTGTCAAAGCTGCTGTGGGCATGGCAACGCAGATAATAACGGTATGGCAAGCCATAGCCCTGCAATTGCTCGAAGATGCTCCATAGATGCTCCGCCCGGTGATAAATGCTGATGGCCAGGTTCGGCCGGTATTGGTTCAGCATGTTCCTGGCGCCTTCCAACGCCGCGGGCTCTTCGCCTTCGATGTCCATTTTGATCAGGTTCGGAGCAAAGCCTGGCAACGCATCGTCCAGGCGCACACATGTCACCGTTTCCCCACCCGACTCAACCAGATGCCCACCTGCTCCCAGGGCGCCGTCGAAGCCGATACGCCGGTTGCCGTCAGAAACGCCACAAGGAAAATTCACCGCGTGCAGGTCACTCAGGTTCGGCACCAGCACTGCATAGTTCTCAAGGTTCGGCTCGAAACTGGCAACAGCTTCAAAGACCAGCCCCGCACTGCGCATTTCCTGAACGGTGTCGCCGGTATAAGCCCCGCAATCGACAAAACGCAGCGGCTGTGGCCAGTTCGGAAGATCCTCGGGAAAATACTGCCGGGGCGAGGGCGAAGGTAACCGCGAATAGTCACCCGAGATGCGGAACTCGACGATTCGGTCCAGCAATTGCCGGCTGGTCTCGTCAGCCAGATGCTCGCGCAGATTGGCGATCCGTTCAGCGTGAGCTTCGTAATAACGCGGGTCTACCAACCAGTAACGAAACGGCTGTCTTTCAGGGAAGTGCCGCACGAACTCCACAAGACTGACCACCCGGCCGTAGCCCAGCGCTTGCAGCTGGCTGACCACTTCGCCGACATCCACGTAATTATTGAACAGACCGATAATCACACAGGCACTGGCTGGGTCGTGCCCGAGAGCCCAATCCCGGGCATTGGCAACAGGGATGCCATCGACTTGTTCCAGGGACGCATCACGATCCAGAAACGCGCTGATTCCGATGCCCTGCTCTGCCAGATAAGCCTGGACCCGCTGTCCAGCCAGACGGGCACCGTAGACCAGCACATGTTCGAAGCGTTGGCTTTCAAACATGGTGCTCTCCCGACGCCACCCGGATAAGCACGGCATGACCGTTGAGGTTGTGGATAAAGCGGAAGTCGCGATTACCCTGCATGAACTCGTTGACCAGCCGGGTCACACCTTCGCAGCCATAGAAACCGTAATCGTCGAACACCACCACAGCACCGGGAGCCAGGCGCGGCAATGCCCATTCCAAGACACTGCGAGCCGACTCATAGACATCCACGTCGATGTGCAGGAAGGCCAGCCGCTGGCTGACATGCTCGGCATTGTGCTCCGGGAACATGCCTTCGAGGATCTGCACACGCTCGGTCACACCGCAGCGTGCCGCCAGTGCCTGGACACGCTGGATATCAGTGTCACTGTGTTCACCCCCGCTGTAGCCGGTATCCAGGTGACTGGCCTTCACCACACCGGTGAACGTATCGGCCAGAAACACCTTTCGACCCGGCCGCTGGCTTGCCAACGCCAACAAACAACCCGAACCGCCTCGCCAGACCCCCACTTCCAGGAAGTCGCCTTCCAGGTCATCGAGTTGGCGGGCCAGGGACCAGAGTTCGAACAATCGGTACTTGTCCACCAGGGTGTTGCGCTCGACCAAACCCAGAGCCTGCTCGAACGCGTGGTCCTGGCACCACGGCGCATAGCTCGAATATGGCAACAGCCGCTCATGGCGGATTTCCGGCGACTTGGCATGTGCCCAGGAAACCGTACCGCGCAAATAGCGATAGCTCAGGCCGGTCAGTTTTCTCTTCAACCAGGCCATGTCAGTTGCGCTCCGAGATTGCCATCTGTGCGTGGAATTCGTCACGCGGCAGGAACGGATAGAGATCTTCCAACGCGCCGGTTTCCGGTTTGCCCTGTTCATTGATACGGGTCATGACCCGCGGCACCCGCGCTTCTTCGATTTGCACCAGCACTTCGCAGATCACCGGGCCGCTGCGCTCGAGTACATCGGTCAGCGCCGCATCCAGTCCCTCGTGGGACTCGATGCGGGCATAGCCGACACCATAGGCTGCGGACAACTGCTGCAAATCAGGCAGTTTCAGGCCGCTGGTATCGTCAGCCCCCACCAGCAATTTGAAGTGCATGTTCTGCGAGGTGCGGATCGAGGCGTAGCCCTGGTTGTTGATCACAAAGCACTTGATCGGCAGGTTCTGCGCGGCCAGGGTGGCCAGCTCCTGGATGTTCAGTTGCACACCGCCGTCACCTTCGACACAGATCGTCTGCTTACGTCCGGATGCCAGGCAGGCACCGATGGCCGACGGCACGCCGAAGCCCATCGAGCCAGTGCCGCGGTTGTGGAAGCAGCGCTGATCCTTCTTCAGGCGCAGGTTGAGCAGGAACAATTCGGACGCGAACCCGGAGCTGCCAGGGGCAATCACATCGCCTTCGCTCAACAGGTCCGACAGGCGATCGGTAAAGTGATACATGCTCACGCCTTCGCTGTCATCGGCGTGCTCGGGTTGCAGCAGTGGATAACGCTCGCGCCAGGCAGCGATCTGCGCCCGCCAGGCGGAGTAATCAGGCAGCCCGGCGGCCTTGACCGCCGTAGCGAGGCCTTCGATGAACGGCTTGACGTCAGCCACCACCTTGACCTCGACCGGCATCTGCAGCTTGGCGATTTCCGCCGGATCGATGTCGACCACGACTTTCTTGGCATACGGTGCGAAATGCGCATGGTTGTAGGCCGTGAGCGCCATGTCCAGGCGTGAGCCCAACACAATCAGCAGGTCGCAATTCTGCAGGGTGAAGTTGGCCCAACGCGGCGCGATCGAACCTGGGCGACCGCCAAACAGCGGATGCTCGTCTTCAATCAGGTCCATGGACAGCCACGTCGGCATGACGGGGACGCCCGCCGATTCCATCAGTGCATTGAAAGCTTCGACAGCACCGGCCATGCGAATACCGCTACCGGCAATAATGCCCGGACGCTTGGCGGCCTTGAGCAATTCCAGGGTGCGGTTTACCGACTCGCTGACATCGACGGCTGCGGCCACCGGCGGCAACTGGGCACGGCGCAGCTGCGTTGGATCGATCTGTACCGCTTGGACATCCAGCGGTACATCCAGCCACACCGGGCCACGACGCCCGGTCAGAGCGGCATGTTCCAACTCATCGAATACCTCGGCGACCGCCAGCGGATCGGTCAGGGTCACCGCTTTCTTGGTGATCGACGACACGATGGAGACGATGTCGGCCTCTTGCACGCCGAGCATCCGCAAGCCGGTGCCGGCCTTGAGGTCAGCCGTTTTCACCTGCCCGGAAATAAAGAACACCGGAGTGGAATCAAGCCAGGCGCCCAAGGTCGCCGTCACGGCGTTGGTAGCCCCCGGCCCGCAGGTGGTCATGCAGGCGCTTGGTCCGCCGGTGAGCTTACCGGCCGCTTCGGCAGCAATGCCGGCCGCTTGTTCATGCAGACACAGGATCGGCTCGAGGTCGGGATGACGTCCCAAGGCGTCGTTCAAATGCATGGCGCCGCCACCTGGCAGGAAGTACACCTGCTTGATGCCCAGTTCCGCCAGTCGGTTCATGATGTAGTCAGCTACACGCATTTTGGTACTCATCTCTCAAAACCCCAGTTCGCCGAGCGCTCGGCTCAATTCAATTCGTTCAGAAACTCAAGCGCCGACCAGAACCCGGCACCATGATCCTTGTGGCCCTGCCACACTTCGGGAATAAAACTCACCTGCGGATACTGCTTGAGCTGCGCCCAGGTCGCCGGCCAGTCCACGTCCCCGGTCCCCATCAGCACGCCTTCGCCGTTGCTGCCCTTGGCATCGGCCACGTGCAGGTGTGCCGAATGCGGCAGCAGCAGGGCCAGGGCAGCCTGGAAGTCGAGGCCGAAATGGAAGCAGGCCATTTGCAGGTGCGAGAGATCCAGGCACAGGCGCATGTTCATCGCCTTGGCCTGTTCGGCCAGCTCCTGGGGCATCATGAAAATGTTCTGGTGACGCTGCCCGCCGAAATGCCAAGGGAACGGTGCCATGTTCTGCGGGATCAACTCGGTGCGACCGAAGTCGATCTGGGCGCAGGACTCACGGAAACGCCGATACAGTTCGGCCCGGTGGCTGAGGGGGAAAGGTTCGTCGGCCGAGAAGCCGCCGACGTTTGCCACGATCAGCAACGAATCGGCCTTGGGGAAGAACTCGGCGATCTGCAACGTCGCATCCACCACCCGCTGCAGGTTGGCGATGGAGCGCTGGCGGTAGTCCAGGTCGTCCGCCGCCAGGTCCAGCAATTCACTGTTCTCGAACAGTTCAGGCGCGTGGACTACCAGACGCGAGCATTCGACGGTACGCAGGTAGGCCTGCGGCGCCACGCTCAGGTCGCGGTAGGACAGATGGAATTCGAACAGGTCGGGCTTGATCCACTGGTCGTATTGCAGAAAGTCGTGGTAACGCACCGGCACGCCCCAGAGAATCGGCATGGCGTATTCACGGCGAACGTCCTGCTGTGCGACCAGGTCGCTGTCGAACAGGAAATCGCCCTGGGCAATGGCGCGTCCGGCCGGCTTACCCAACAAGTCAGCCAACCGATACGGCGGCAGGCCCTGGCCGGGACTCGCAACGCGCAGCATGTCTTGGGAGAACGTTTCGCCAGGTTCGATAGCCCGGGCCGCAATCACGCTCTTGCCCAGGTTCTCGCGATTGAGCAATTCCCCCTGGCTGGCATGGCGCCCCGGCCCGGTCCACGGCAGGGCTTTCTCGACCTGGCGGATACCCTCTACCAGTTGCCGAAACTCTTCGGGCTCAAGGCTCGCCAGATGGTCAGGTCCTTCCATACTACGATCCAGGGTGATGTGACGCTCGATCAGCTTGGCGCCCAATGCCACGGCGGCGATGCTGATGGCCGTGCCACGCTCATGGCCCGAATATCCCACCAGGTCATGCAACTGGCGCAAACGCGCCAGGTAACCGAGCTGAATATCGGTTTCCGGAGCCGGGTAGGTACTGTTGCAGTGCAGCAGCGCGAAAGGAACACCCAGGCCCTTGAGTTGTTCGATGGCCCGGACAATCTCGTGTTCCAGCGACATGCCGGTGGACAGGACCAACGGTTTGCCCAGCGAAGCGGCTTTGGCGATCAGGTACGGGTTGCACAGGTCGGCGGAGGCGATTTTCAGCGCCGGAACGTCAAAGCCGGCCAGCACATCGACACTCGGCTCGTCCCAGGGCGTGCAGATGTAGCTGATGCCCTTCTGCGCGCAGTACTCGCGGATCAGCCGATGCTCATCCACACTCAGCTCGACTTTATCCAGCAGGTCCTGGATATATTCCACGCCCAGGTCTTCGGCCCGGGAGCCGTCGGCCTTGGTACGGTACAGCGCCTCGCGATTGCGCAGCTGGAACTTCACGCAGTCGGCACCCGCCTCGATGGACGCATCCACCAGTTGCCGGGCCAGCTCCACCGAGCCGTTGTGGTTGTTGCCCACTTCCGCGATGACAAATGTATGTTGCTCACCGATGGTCACGCCATCGATGCTGAAGATCGGCTTGCTCATTGAATTTTGGTCCGCCAGGAGGTGACACCGCTGGATTCGAAACGGAAATCGGTGGTTCGGCAGCCAAGCGCTCTGACCTTCTCGGTCACGGCCTGGCGGTGCTGGGGTTGGACGAAGAACAGGAAGAAACCGCCGCCACCGGCGCCCAGCAACTTGCCCCCCAAGGCGCCCGCTTCCACGGCGCACTCGTAGATCTGGTCAAGCACACTGTCGCTGACCGCCTGGGAGAACTGTTTCTTGAGCATCCAGCCCTCATGCAGGCAACGGCCGAAATCATGCAGCTCGCCACGAATCAGGTGATGGTGCATGCGTCGGCACAGCGACACGCTTTCGGTCAGCAAAAGGCTTTGCTCACCCTTGCTGCTCATTTCCGCGCGCTGTTGCACATGGAGCTTGCCGGAGTCGTGGGAAATGCGGGTATCGCAAAGCACCAGGCATTCTTCCAGCTCGTTGCAGATCGAATCCTCGAGACGGATCGGGTGAACCAGGTTGCGCCCCTCGCGAAACTCGATCAGGTTGAAGCCACCGAACGCCGAAGCGTACTGGTCCTGCCAGCCACCGGCGATGCCGAAGCACAGGCGCTCGGCCTGGAAGGCCAGTTCTGCCACTTCATAGGTGGTCCAACGATCGCGACGCAATTCGTTGAACGCTGCGATCACCGCCGTGGCGACCGCCGATGAGCCGCCCAGGCCCGAGCCCACCGGGAAATCGGAACGCATGTACAGGTCCAGCCCATAGTTGGGTTGGATCACCGACACGATGGTTGCCAGCAGGCCCTTGTCGGCATGCTCCAGCAACTCATCCAGGGAATCATAGGATTCGCGGGTTCCCAGGTCCTCGGAAAAGATCCGAATGACGCTGTCGGTCCGCGGAATCAACGTGGCGTGGGAGTACAGCCCGACGGTGCAACTGAGCACCGCCGCCGGGTTTTCCACGAAATAATAGGTCAGGTCCGAACCACCACCGCTGAAACTCATCCGCACTGGCGCCCTTGCCCGGGCCAGCACCGGCACTTCCTGGTTGGCGGCCAGCCGTGCGGGGGTGACGACGTCCACCAGGCAACCGGCCTCGTCCACCACCGGAATCGCGTTGTAGCTCAGGTCGAAGATCTTGAGCATTTCTTCGCGCGAAGCACCGACCTTGACCGAACGGTATGCGGTGTTCATGCACTCGGTGACCGGCACGCTCGTCTCACCGCCCTGGAGCAGATAACGACGCAGGTCACCGTTGGTCAACACGCCTTCCAGGTGCCAATGCTCGTTGACCACGAAGACGATTTGCAGATCGCCTGTCTCGATGCACTCCACAGCGTCGAGAATGGTCTGGTTCATGTAGACGGTTTGTGTTCTGGCCAGTTGGTTCATGGCTGGATGGCCTCCTCGAACCCCGACTTGAAGGCACTCAAGGCGTCGGGTGTTCCGATATCGATGAAGGGTCCGCTATAGGCGCAGACCTTGAGCGAGCGGCGCCGAATCAGCATCGGCAGGATGTCCTGTTCCATCGAGCAGGGCTGGACGACGCAGTGTTGCAAGGCGTCGGCCGTGAATGCATAGACGCCGGCATTGACCATACCCGGTCCGGATAAGCCCTTTTCCTTGAGCGCCAGCAGTTGCAGGTCTTCGGCACATTCCAGGCTGCCGTAGCGAGAGCGGTCGTCAACCTCCACCCCCACCAGCACATCGCCCGGGGCGGTCATGGCCAGTCGATAGGCTCCACGGTCGAGCCAGGTGTCGGCATTGAGCACCATGAAGCGCCCTTCGGGAGGCATCTGCCGCAAGGCATGCAGGATGGCCCCGCCTGTGCCCATGGGCTGTTCCTCGACCACTATCTGCAGATCCAGGCCGGTTTCGGCCATCAGGGACGGCAGCAGTTCGGCCAATTGATCGGCCCGGTAGTGCGCACACAATACGGCCTGGGTCATGCCGGCCTGCTTCAGCTCCGCCAGCACCAATGCCAGGAACGGCCGGCCGTGGATATCCACCACGGCTTTCTGCGAGCCCTGGAGCACGGCACTCAGGCGAGTGCCGAAACCACCACACAGGACGTAGGCGCGCATCAGCGATCCAGCCCGAAGAAATGTTCCAGGCAGCGGGCCGCATGACCCAGGTGCTCTTCGCCAAGTCCCGGCCAGACGCCGATCCAGAAGGTGTCGTTCATGATTTTGTCGGTCACCGTCAACTCTCCGCTGATACGGAAGTTACGGCCCAGCATGTAAGGCTGGCGCACCAGGTTGCCGGCGAACAACAACCGCGTGCCGACGTTCTGGCTGTCCAGATAGCGCAACAGCTCGACGCGCTTGATGCCGCAGCCGTCGCGCAGGGTCACGGGAAAGCCAAACCACGAAGGGTCGCTGTCCGGAGTTGCCTCGGGCAGGATGAGGAAATCGCTGCAATTGGCCAGCCGCTCGCTGAGCCAGCGGAAATTACGCTTGCGCGCGGCCGTGAAATCCTCCACACGGTCCATCTGTGCCAGGGCACAGGCGGCCTGCATATCGGTGATCTTCAGGTTATAGCCCAGGTGCGAATAGGTGTACTTGTGGTCATAGCCTTCCGGCAGCTCGCCCATCTGCTTGCAGAAGCGCTGCTTGCAGGTGTTGTCCTGGCCGGGCTCGCAATAGCAGTCGCGGCCCCAGTCGCGAAACGATTCCATGATGCGCTTGAGCAGCGGGCTGTCGGTGAACACCGCGCCGCCCTCGCCCATGGTGATATGGTGCGCCGGGTAAAAGCTCAAGGTACCGATGTCGCCGAAGGTACCGACCATCCGCCCCTTGTAGGTCGAACCCAGGGCATCGCAGCAATCTTCGATCAGCCACAGTTTGTATTTGTCGCAAAGCGCCCGCACCACACCCAGGTCATAGGGGTTGCCCAACGTATGGGCCAGCATGATGGCCTTGGTCTTCGGTCCGATGGCCGCTTCGATCTTGGCCGGGTCGATATTGTACGTACCCAGTTCGACATCGACGAACACCGGTACCGCGCCAAACTGCAGGATCGGGTTGACGGTGGTCGGAAAGCCGGCAGCAACACCAATCACTTCATCGCCGGGCTTGATCGCGCGGTCTCCCAGGCGTGGGGAGGTCAAGGCGGAAAAGGCCAGCAGATTGGCCGATGAGCCCGAATTGGTGGTCAGCACGCAACGACGTCCCAGGTATTGGGCCAGGCGTTTTTCGAAGGCCTCGTTGAACCGGCCGGTGGTCAACCAACCGTCCAGCACCGCCTCGGTCATCGACTGCAATTCCGCGGCACCAATGACCTTGCCGGCCGGCGGCACGCTGCTCTGCCCAGCCACGAACACCTGCGGGGCGAGCGCCGACTGCGCATAGCGCCCCACCAGCTCGACAATTTGTTGGCGCAACTGCGTAGTACTTTCACTCATGGGTATCGCCTTGGTAGTCCGCGATCTGCTTGCGGGTAAAGGAGTGCATGTCCTGGCCGTTCTGCCAGGCCAAGTGCCAGGCCAGCGTGCGCTCGAGACTGGTCGCCAGGGACCAGCGCGGCATCCAGCCGAGCTCTTCGCGTGCCTTGCTGGAATCGAGAGCCAGCAAGCCGGCCTCGTGGGGTTGTGCCAATGGATCGACTGTCCAGCGCACCGGCGTCGGCCATTGCCCGGCGAGCAGGCCGACGATGGTTTCGACTGTCGCGACGTTGTCGCTCTGCGGACCGAAGTTCCAGGCGCCGACGTGACGCTCAGCGTCCTCCACCAGCGCCCTGGCCAGCATCAGGTAACCCATCAGCGGCTCGAGGGCGTGTTGCCAGGGACGAGTTGCCTGTGGATAACGCAGCACCACTTCCTCATCGTTCTGCCAGGCGCGAAAAATATCCGGCACCAGCCGCTCCGGCGACCAGTCACCACCGCCGATGACATTGCCGGCCCGAGCCGTCGCCAGCGCGATGCCGGCATCCTGCAGGAACGAATTGCGATAAGAGGCACATAGCAATTCAACGCACGCCTTGCTGTTGCTGTAGGGGTCGAAGCCGCCCAAGGCGTCGTATTCGCGATAGGGCAAGACCCACTCGCGGTTTTCGTAGCATTTATCAGTGGTGACCACGACCACCGCCCGTACACTTGGGCAATGACGAACGGCTTCAAGCAGATTGACTGTGCCCATGACGTTGGTGGCATAGGTCTGGACGGGATTGCGATAGGCCTCGCGAACCAGGGGTTGCGCAGCGAGATGCATGACCACGTCCGGCTGGAATGCCCCAAGTGCCGAGGACAGCGCGGCGCCGTCGCAGATGTCGGCCAGATCACCGGGGATCACCGCATCCACGCCTGCGACGGACCATAAGGCAGGTGTGGTTTCAGCGGGCAACGCATAGCCGCGGACCTCAGCCCCCAACTGGCGCAGCCACAGTGCCAGCCAGCCCCCCTTGAAGCCCGTATGGCCGGTCAGGAAGACCTTTTTACCCATCCAGAATGCGTTCAAGTCCAGAGTTTCCATTCGGCCTGGCCGCTGTTCCAGCGTTCCTCAAGGAAGACGCGGTCGCGCAACGTGTCCATCGGCTGCCAGAAACCACGGTGCAGATGACTCATCAACTGCCCCTGTCGCGCGAGGTTGCGCATCGGCTCGTATTCCCAGGTGGTGGTGTCGTCTTCAATGCCATCGAGCGCAGCAGGCTCCAGCACGAAAAAGCCGCCATTGATCCAGCCACCATCGCCTTGGGGCTTTTCCTGGAATCCCCTGACGCATGCACCTTCGAGCTCCATCGCGCCAAAGCGGCCCGGTGGCTGGACGGTGGTGACCGTAGCCAGTTTGCCGTGCTGTTGGTGGAACTCGATCAGCTCGCGGATGTTGACGTCGGAAACGCCGTCGCCATAAGTGAAGCAGAACGTCTCGTCGCCCAGATAGTCGCGCACGCGCTTGAGACGGCCGCCAGTACCCGTAACCTCGCCGGTATCCACCAGGGTGACACGCCAGGGTTCAGCCTTGCCCTGATGGATGTGCATGCTGTTCTTGGCCATGTCGAACGTCACGTCCGACATGTGCAGGAAGTAGTTGGCGAAATACTCCTTGATGACGTAACCCTTGTAGCCCAGGCAGACCACGAAGTCGTTGATGCCGTAGTGAGAGTAGATTTTCATGATGTGCCAGATGATTGGCTTGCCACCAATCTCAATCATCGGCTTGGGCTTGAGATGCGACTCCTCGCTGATGCGAGTGCCCAGTCCTCCAGCCAGAATTACTGCCTTCATATGTCTCTCTCTCATCAGCGTCAAAGACGCTCCACTACTCACAAGAGACGCCAATTATTCGGCGTCCCTGCCGGTAATACAGGCGCTGATAACTGAGAAAGCAATTATGGTGCCACTGGCTGGAGGCCCAATATTACGGGGCCTTGAGGCAAGAAAGGGAATTCAGGGAGGGAAGAAAAAAAGAAGATTGACTGCTTTCACGAGCAGGCTCGCTCCCACAGGGGCACAGTAGAACCCTGTGGGAGCGAGCCTGCTCGCGATGGCGGTGATTCAGCCGGCCGTAGAACCGATGCCTTACGCGCCGGCCTGTCCGATGAGCGCCGACCACGGCACCTGGGTCACCGGACCGAGGGTGTAGCCGGAACCGGTCAAGTCCAGGTTGCCGTTGTAGTTGGGGTCATGCGCCAAGGCTTCCTGCCACTTGCCGCGCAGTGCCTGGCAAGCCTCGGGCGAGGACGACAAGCTGCCCGGGTTGACGACCTGGACGTAAGGCGTCCACACCGTGAGGTAACCGGCTTGCGCGGCTCGCAGGCAAAGATCCACATCCCCCAGCCCCTCGGCGAACACTGTATCGTCTACACCGTCGAGTGCCTGGAACAGCTGCGTGGAAATCATCAGGCAGGTGAAGGACACTGCCGAGCAGTTCTGTTCCGCCACCAGGCGGTTCATATAGCCCCGGGCATCCGCAGGTTCGCCGACGAAAGCCGAACCCACCACACCGTTGAGGCCCAGGACCAGGCCTGCCTGCGTAATTTGCCCCTGCCGGTCGATCAGCCTGGCACCGACCACACCGACCTCCGGACGCTGGGCATGATTGAGCAACAGCTCGATCCAGTTGACGTTCACGACTTCGCTGTCCACCGCCAGGGTGAGCAGGTAATCGCCCTTGGCCTGCTGGCTGACCTGGTTGATCAGCGTCGCCGTGGCAAGCCCAGGCTCCACCTCGATGAAGCGTACGCGACTGGCCTGGTGCCCCTGGCTGCGGAGCCAGTCTTTCAGCGCCGCGCCATGGACCGGATGCTCGGCCACCAGCAACTCGAAACGTTGGTAGCGAGTACGTTGAAGAACATTGACGATGCAACGTTGCAGCGTCACCAGTTCGCCCTCGCCATGGAGAATGATCGATACCAGCGGGCGCTCGATAAAGCGATAGTCGATCTTGTAGATACCCGGCACCACGGAACCGACATCAGCCTTATAGCCTCGCGCAGCAAGGTGGCGCAGCAAGGCCTTGCGCTCGTCGGCATTGTCGCCCTCCGGTACTGCCTGGCAAACCAAGAGCGCTTCGTCCAGATGCGCCAATCCCCCCATGCCGCCCTGCTCGATCAAGCGCAGGAGCAGTTCGAACTCCAGCGCCTCCTTGAAATCGCGCGAGTAGCCACCGGCCTGCACCAGCACTTCACGGCGAACCAGCCAATGCCGCGCCATCAATGACGGCACGCTCAACAACAGATCGAGGTTGAAGCCGGGGCGGAACACATCGACCAGGGTTTCGTCGGGTTGGCGTTGGCATTCATCCATCGCCACCGCCCGGCATTGTGGTGCGTCGAGCAGCTCCAGACTCGCATGCAGCAGACCGGACGACGTCAGCTCATCCCCCGCTTCGGCCAGGACCACCCAGTCGCAATCGATCTGGCCAACGACCTGATTGATCTTGTCGACGTAGTTGCTTCCGGTGACTTTGACGAAATGCAGGGTGTTCTGAACGGTGGTTTCGGCCGGCAGGTCGCCGGTGGTGAACACAACGATTTTGAATGCCCGGCAGGCACCGTTGATCACGCTGTCGAAGGTGGCCTGCAACCGGGAGAAATCCGCCTCCAGGTCCAGGAGCAGGATGCCGAAAGTCGGCCCGCCCTTGTGGCGCGCCAGGTACTGGCTGATCTGCTGGACCTGTCCGGTGCTCGGCTCACGCCCATCGAGCCAGCGCAACAAACGGCCGGACCGCATGGTTTCGAAAAGACTGAAGTGGTCCTGCAGCATCACGTTCTCCAGGCGCTGCGCCCACTCGCTCAACCGCTCGGCCTCGACCTGAGCACCACCTTCCTCGAGCAGGACAGCCAACTGGTTCACGACATCGCAATTGAAGGCATTGAGCATGAACGCTTTGAGCAGCCGTTCGTTGAGTGGCTCGGCACTGGTGTTGCGCTGCGGCCGTGCCAGCCCTTTCTGCTTGAGCAGGACCGCTTCCAGCTCCTTCAACTGCACGCGCCCGGCAGGTATCGCGTGCATCAGGAATTCAAGCTTGGACAGGGATTCGAAAAACGGCTGGTTGTAGAACGGCAGCTCGACGAACTGCGTCGGCTCGAAACGGCAGATGGGCCCTTGCAACTGCGAGTGCCAAGCCGCCTCGAAGAGCTTGGCCAGGGCAAAAGCTGCACGCTGACTCAGGTAGTTGCCAATTTCCTCCAGGCTTTCCACCGCTTGCGACGGCGCCCCCTGACCCAACCCGAACGTCGAATCCAGGACCGTCACCAAGCGTTCACGTAACGCTACGGTGGCCCCATCACGATAGCTCAGCACAGCGGCCAACTGACTGGCTTCCAGCGTCGAAGGACTTTCCAGAGCGTGCACCCCATAAGGGATCGGCAGAACACGGACCTTGGCCGCTGCCATCAGCGCACAGCCATGACCAAGTTCCTGCCAGGCCGGATCGAAATCCGCCGGCAATGCGGCATACCAGCGTTGAATCACCTCGGTCCGGGTGACGGCATTGATCAATGAAGGGCAATGCCCGGCATACGCGGCCAGGCGCTCCTGGGCGGACGGGTCGGCGAAGTCCTCGACGCCCTTGCGATCCCTGCGGTAATAGTCGACATGGGAAGCATGGGCTTCGAATGTCAGGGCATAACCCTGGCACGCCGAATAATCGTCATGACCGGCCAGGAATTCCAGTGACTGGTCGAGGGCCTCCGGCAGCAGGAAAGCGTCCACGTCAATCATCGCCAGGTAGGGCGTCTGCACATGTTCGAGCCCTTGCCGCAGCTTGTTGGCGAAGTGACCGGCGTCGGCTCGATGCATATAACGCACACCGGAAAATGCCGCGACGCTGTCGGCATCCGGCTCGGCGGACGAATCGAGGACGAGTTGGGAACAGGGGTAATCAGCGTAGTAACGCAACGCCCGGCGCAACGCCTGCGGTTGCTCGTGTGATAACAGGACCAGGGTAAAACGCTCGTTCAACAGAGCGGATGAATCATTGGCAATACTGCGTTGCATATGAATTCCTTAACGAGCGAGTCGCCCAATCGGCGGCATTATGTTCGTGACACGTTGCGGCACTTGCCGGATCGTCAATCCGGCAACCAGCCATCGGCCCAATAGCGCAGGTTGTCGCCGCGCAACATGAAATCACGCAGTACCACTTCGCGCAGCTGGTCCCCCATCCGATAACTGGCCTGCGGGTCGGACAGGTGCATGCGGATCGCATCCAGCCATTCCTGCGTGCTGTTGGTCTTTACCCTGGTACAGGGTAGATGACCTCGATAGGCTTCGGTGTCGGTACAGATGACCGGGTACCCACAAACCCCATACTCCAGCAGCCGGAGGTTGCTCTTGCAGTCGTTGAAAATGTGCTGTTCCAGCGGGGCCAGGGCCAGATCCAGGTTCAGGCTCGCCAGTTTGGCCGGATACTCCAACAGCGGGACCCCGCCATGGTATTCATGCACATAAGGCCTGAGGGAATCCGGACACATGCCAAAAAAGACCCATTCGACTTCATCGGCCAGCTCGCGTACCACCTCGGCAATGATCTCCAGGTCACCCCGGTGGCTGGTACCGCCGCCCCAACCCACCCGGGGCTTGATCGACGTACGACGCCGGCTGGAAATCCCATGCCACAAATGCGGCGCCAGCATGTTCGGCACCACGCGGATATCGTGATGAAGGCCGGACAGTGCATCCGCCAGGGCGAACGTCGACACCACCACCCGATCACACAGGGCAATGCCGCGCTCCAGCAGGTTGACGATGTCGTCGGGCATGTTGCGGGTGTGATCGTTCTTTTCAGGAATGTTCGCCACATAGTCATCGAGTTCGTAGATGCGCATGGCGTTGGAATAGGTTTTCACCTGGATGATGTCGTTGAACTTGCCACTGTTGTAGCGGCCCTGGAGCACGATTACATCCGGTGACTGGCGCTCGATCTCGATGATCGAAGGCATTTCATAGGACACACGCCCGACGATCCGTCCGGTTGCCCGCAGTTCGATCAGCGGCTGGCTCACGCGGTAATGGCCGATGGCGGAACTGTTGAGGGCCAGACCCAGGACCGAAGGCAGCGGACGGCTGTATAAAGGATTCCAGCCGGTGCGTTGGCCCGGTGCCAGGCCAAAACTGTTGCCGGCCAGGCTCAGGTTACGGTTGTAGGCCGGATCGTTGGCGATCCAGGGCAACCAGCGCTGATAGAACGACTCCTGCTCTTGTTCCACGCGTTGCTTCCAGGACGCTTCACGCGCGCTCCCGGCAGAGGGTGTCAGGACCACGTTGGCATAAGGCGTGGTCACCACTAGGTAACCTTGCTTGCCGACCTCCAGGCATAACTCGAGGAAGTTGATGCCTGGCGTTTCAATGGCAGGCGACAGCCCCCCGACGGTATCGAATACCGCCCTGCGCACCAACAGGCAATGACCGCTCACGGCACTCCAGTTCTGCACCACCTGCAAACGTTGCATGTAACCGCCGGCGGTGACCGGCTCGTTCGCAAACGGCCGGCCGGCCAAGCCATCGAGGCCCAACACCAGGCCCGAGTCAATAACCTGCCCCTGTAGATTCAGGGTCCGTGGGCCGACGATTCCGACTTCCGGGCGCTGGGCATGGTTCAGCAGTTCGTCCAGCCAGGCCGCGTCATGGGTCACACAGAACGGACTGAGCAACAGCAGGTAATCGCCGCGCGCTTGCGCGACGGCAAAATTGCGCACCTGCGCTTCGTTGCCCAATTCGTCCGGGGTAAGAATCCGCAACTTGTCGCTGCCCAGCTCTGCCATGGCCGTCAGCCAGTTGCGCATCTCGGCGGTTTCGCTGCCGTTGTCGACGACGATGACTTCGTAATGCTCGTAGGCAGTAGCGGTCAGCAGATTACTGATGCAATTTTCCAGCGCCGCCAGTTGATCCTTGACGCTGATAATGATCGACACCAGCGGGCGTTCGGGGTGCAGGTATTCGATCCTCGGGATCAACGGCATCGGCCCTGGATGCAAACGATGTTCGACGCCCAGGCGTTGCAGATGCGCCGCCACCAGCCTGGGGCTCTGCTCGATCACCTGCGGCTGCGAAAGCCATTGGGCGAAGGCCAGCGTCGACTCCACCTGGACTTCCGCCAGGTGTTCGATGGTCTGCGGCCCCTGGGTTTCCACCAGGCGCCAGACCAGGTCATGGGGCGCCAATTCACCCAGATCCGCATCGAAGCCACCCAGCAACTGTACCCGCTCACGAGCGAAGGCCAAGGCCCTGCCCACATAGGGGTAGGCTCGCATCAGGTCGAGATTGAAATCCGGCTTGAAGACCGGCTCCGAAGACTTGCCGTCCTCCAGCGCGCCTTCGTCGCTGTAGACACAAGCGATACCGGGCATGGCATTGATCCGCTCGGCCAGCACCAGCAAGGCCGATTCCCGCAGTCGGTCACCGGCGTGCAGCAGATAGAACCAGTCGGCGCCGTCCAGTCGCGGCAGCATGTCATTGAGGCCACGCACCCAGTCGGTGGGCAGCGCCATGCGCAGCACATTGCCTTCGATCGCGCCGCGACCGTTGGAAAACAGCAGCACCGGCTCGCTGGCATAATGTTGCCCGGCGATGCTCTCGAGGGTCAGCGCCACCGCCTCGGCGTCTTCCTCGAAATCGAACACCACCGGCACGATACCCGGGCGCCGGGGCCAGAGTTCAACCTGATGGAGAACCACCCGTTGGCGCGCCGCGTCAAACCGCCGACAGTCCAGCCACTGGGCATAAAGCTCATCGTAACTCTCAGTGTCGGTGCCGACCTGATAACCGACGACGGCTTGTCGACTGGCCATCAACGAATTCAGGTTCAACTCTTCCCAGTCGTGAGGCTGGCCTGGCTTGACCTGATCGAGGGTCTGATAGCGGATCCAGCCCGACGCTGGCGCGGACTCACCACTGCGTTCAGCCAACATCTGGGCCAGCCAAGTCCATTCGACGGGTGCGGCATCAACCATGTCAGGACGGCGGGACAGCCGTTGCGGATACAACCGTTCGAGACTGTCGAGACTGCACCGCTCCACCAGGTTGCCGCGTCGGAGCAGGCAGATGAACAGCGCCAGGTCGAGCAATGCGACAAAACCCTGACCGGCCTGGGCCAATGCTGGCAATAAGGACTCGATATCGACCCGGCGCATCATGGCGCCGGAGAAGCCACCGAAGATATTGCGTGGCGTGGACTCGATGTAGGCCAACAGGTCGTCGCCCTTGTACAACCCTTCGAAGAGGGCGATGCCGACGTTCTCCAGGCGAATCGGCAAGACGTAGCCTTCCGCATCGATGAAGTGGCGCTTACTGATGACCAACCGGGCATCGGCATGCTCGTCCAGGGCCTGCGCCTGTTGACGCACGCAGGCTCCGAGCAACTGATCGTCATCGCAGAGAAACTTGATGTACTCCCCGCTCGCCTCTTCCAGGCACCGCAACAGATTCTGCTGGAAACCCAGCCGCTGGGGATTGCGCAGATAACGCACCGCGACGCTGGAAGCGTCCTGCAAAGCGTCGACGATCTGGCGGATGTCGTCACCGGGGCAATCATCGCACACGATGATTTCGAGGTTTTCGTAGTCCTGGTCCAGAGCGCTCTTGAGTGACTCGCGAAAAAAGCGAGGGTTGAATGCGGGGATGACGATGCTGACAAGAGGTGTTGGTTTCACGCGAAAGACTCTCGGCCGGCCGGTGTTCCGACCCTTGTGGCGAGGGGATTCATCCCCGTTGGGCTGCAAAGCGGCCCTCAATCCTGCACCACGTGTCGTGGAGCTGCTACGCAGCCCCACGGGGATGAATCCCCTCGCCACAGGTACAGTCAATACTTCAAACGAGCGGCGTTACCTGCTCATCAGATCTTGTTGAACAACCCCAGTTGCGTGATCTTGCTGAACGCCAGTTGCGATGCCTGCAGCATGGTCTGTTGCAACGTCAGGCGCGTCATCACCTCGGCCGGGTCGGAATCGCGGATCGCCGACTGGGTCTGGGAGTTGGCCAGGACAAAGCTCTGATTGGTGTCGGACTGGTTATCGAGCGCTTGGCCACGACCACCGACCGAACTCAACCCACTGGTCAACTGATCTGTACCGCTGGCCAGGTTGCCGATGCCGGAAGCCAGTGCCGCGAGCATTTTCTGACCGGCAATCGCGTCGCCCTCGATCGGTGTGCTCAACGCAGCCTTCAGCTGGTTCACGGTATCCAGGATGTTCTGGGTTTCGTGGGTATTGACCGCAATGCTGAATTGATCGTTGGCGGCCGGTGCGCCATTGAGCGTAAAACTCACCCCTGAAGCGGTGGCGACGTTGCCCGCCAGGGTTCCGCTGGAAATCACCTGGCTACTGCTGGTCAGCGGCGCGGCGTACAGTTCGAAGTCCGTGGCACTGGTGAACTTCAGCACCGCCGAACCCGTCGGGAAACTGGCGTGGTAGGCAACCGGATCGGTGATTTGACTGCCGGTGATCTGCGTCGCAGTGGAGTTGCCCGGGCTACGCGCCACGGCGAATGTGTCGGGTTTGGCAGCCAGGGTGAATGTGTGACCGGGCAATACGGTGCCGGCGACGTCGCCGGATTTCAGGTTGACGTTCAGGGTCAGGTCGACGCCGCGAAAGCTCACGTTCTGCCCGGCCTGGGTATTGGGCGTGATGACGCCGCCCTGGCTGGCTTCGGCGGTCACGTCGTTACCGCTTGAATCAGTGATTTTCAACTGGGTGCCGCTGGCGAACTCTACGGTATACGGCTCACCGCTGCGGAACTGGCTGTTGTAGGTAACGGCGGAAGATACCTGGCCGTTGGTCAGTACCACACGGCCATCGTCCACCGCCGGAGCGGTCATGGTGACCTGGGTGCGGCTGGTGTTGATGGCCTGCTGGAACACTTCCCAGCCGGTGCTGTTGGTGGCCATCGACATGGTGTCGCCCACTGGAAGGTCCAGGGTCATCTGATCGCCGTTGTAGCTGTAGCTACCATCGCCGTTGCGGGTGAACGGCACGACATCGCCCTTGGAGCCGGCGAAAATGTACTTGCCGTTTTCATCCTTGGTGTTCATCAGGCTCAGCAACTGGTCTTCGATCGACCCCAGCTCCGAAGCGACGGATTTACGGTCTGAGTCGGTATAACCGGCGTTACCGGCGCTTACAGCCAGTTCCTTGGCGCGCTGCAGCACGTTATTGATGCTGGTCATCACCGCTTCAGTCGTGCCCAGGGTCGCCTTGATCGTGCTGACGTTGGTTTCGTACTGGGACAGCATGGAAGCCTGGTTGCCCAGTTGCAGCAGACGCGACGCACCGACCGGATCGTCGGCGGCGGTGTTGATACGTACCAGACTACTGGCTTCTTCGCTGGTCTTGACCACATTGGCGAAGTTCTTCTGGTAGTTCGCAGCCGTGCTTTCGTAGAACTGGGAAGTAGAGATACGCATGGGCTACGGCTCCTTAAAGACTGTTGATCAATGTGCTGAAGATTTGCTGCGCCGCCTTGATGATCTGCGAAGACGCGGTGTAGTACTGCTGGAACTTGACCAGGTTGCCGGTTTCTTCGTCCAGGTCCACGCCTGACAGCGAGTCACGGGCGTTCTTGGCGTTGTTCAGGATCGCGCCGGTGGCAGCGCTGTCGAGCTTGCCCTGGGCCGCCTTGGAGCCCACGCCTTCCACCAGTTTGCCGTAGGCATCACTCAGGGAAATACCGCCGCTGGAGGAACCGGTGTCGACGCTCTTGGCGGTCTGCAGACCGGCCAGGATGGTGCCGTTACGGTTGTCCAGGCTACCCGCCTTGCTGACGCTGACGTTGATGGCGGCACCGTTGGACGGTGCTCCAGCGATGGACATGGCGAAGCTGACAGTGCGCTGCACCGGTGGCGCCGACGAATCCATGATCGGGTTGCCACTGGCGTCCTTCAGCGGAACGCTCAGGTTCAACGTGTTGCTTTGACCAGGAGTGATCGTGCCATTACTGAGTTCGTTACCCTGGGCATCGAGCAGTTGGTACGCCTGGCTGGTGCCGTCGGCGGAGGTCGCCCCGAACAACACCTTGACCGGCATGGAGGTCTTGATGCCGTTCTGGATGACGGTCGTCGTGGCCGCGTCGTAGATGTCCAGACTGGTCGTCAGTGTCGGCTGGCCACTGGCCGGAATGGTCAACGTGCCACTGCCGCCCGCCGCGATGGCTGCGCCCAGTGGCGCGGCAATCGCCAGCCGCTTGGAGTCGGTCATCTCGGTCTTGATGTTGCCCGCCGCATTGCGGGTCGGCGTGATCTTGAACGAGTCACCAGCCGCCGCGGTGCCGTTGGCGAAGGTCATCGAGAAGCCGTCGATCACCGGTGGTGGCGTGGTCGCGGTGCTGAACGCGCCCATCGACGAGCCATCGGGCAGGCGCTGGACGGTGTAGTTGGTCCCGCTGGTGAAGGTCACCTTGTAGTCGTTGGTGGTCAACTGGCCGGCGTCTGTGATGGCCACGTTGAAATTGCCGGAACCTGCACTGTTGCCCAGCGCGGCAACGCTGCGCTGACTGATCTGCGCGGCACTGTTGATGTCGTTGAACAGGTTGGAACCAAAGGCACCGTTCATGTCGATGCCCGACGCCTGCACGGTGTTCATCTGGTCGGCGACCACCAGGGCGACGCGGCCCAGTTCGTTCATGGCCGGGTCGAGCACGGTGCTGCGGTAGCGCATCAGGCCACCGATCTCACCACCGGTGAGCACCGAGGTGAGGTCCATGGAGCTGGAACCGCTGTTGAGCTGGATACCCATGCGCCCCGGATCGTTCTTGTCCGGCACCGCTTGCAGGGTATTGACGATAGTGCCCATCACCAGCGGCTGGCCGGAACCCAGGTAGATGTCCAGGCTGCTGCCGTTCTCCACGACTTGGGTGCCGGTGAACGTCGACAGCTGGCGAATGGCTTCGCCACGGGAATCCAGCAGATCATTGGGCGCGCCGCCGGTGTTGGAGACTTCGGCGATTTTCTTGTTCAGTTGGGCAATGGTGGTAGCCAGGTCGTTGACCTGGCTGACCATGTTCGACAAGTTGTTATTGATGTTCGAACTCTGCTCCGTCAACTGACTGGAAATAGAGTTGAACCGATTGCTCAGGGCCTGGGCATCGCTGAGCAGCAACTGGCGGGACGCATCGTCACCGGGCTTGGCGTTGACGTTCTGCACCGACGCGAAAAACTTGGTCAGCGCGCCGTTGAGGCCGGTGCCGCTGTCCGAGAGCAGCGAATCCAGAGGCGTGATCTGCCCCTGATAAGCCGCCGCATCGCTGTTGAGCGAGGTGGTGGTCTTCAGCTGTGCTTCAAGGTAGGAGTTGTAGACCCGACGAACATCGGCCAGGGTCGTGCCGGAGCCGATGAACACGTTGCCGTATTGATTGGAGGCCTTGGTGGTCTGCACGGTCTGCTGACGCGAATATCCGGCGGTATCGACGTTGGCAATGTTGTTACCCGTGGTCACCAACGCGGTCTGGCTGGCTGACAGACCCGACATCCCTATATTGAGCAAACTCATGGTTCAGACCTTATAAAGTCGTGGTGGCGCCTGCGGATGCGTAGTTCTGGGAACTGGTCATCTGCCGGGCTATATGCGAAATCTTGCTGGCGTAGTGCGGGTCGGTGGCGTAACCGGCCTTTTGCAACTCGCGTACAAACTGTTCCGGGTTATCGGCCGACTTCAGCACAGCTTGATAGCGACTGTTGCTTTGCAGCAGATTGACCAGGTCATGGAAACTGTCGCGGTACGAGGCGTAGGAACGGAACTCGGCCGTCTCCTTGACCATCTCGCCATTGCGGAACTCACTGGTGATTGCCCGCGCCGAATCGCCCTTCCAGTTCTGGCTGGCCTTGATACCGAACAGGTTGTGGCTGCTGCTGCCATCGGGTTGGCGCATGACCGATTTGCCCCAGCCGGTTTCCAGGGCGGCCTGGGCCACCAGGTAACGCGGGTCGACACCGATGCGGGCCGCCGCTTCCTTGGCCATGGGCAGCATAGCGTTGACGAATTCGTCGGCGTCGCGGAACGCTTTGCGGGCCGGCGCCAGCGGTGGCTGTGCCACGGCGCGACCATAGACCTGCATGTCCCCGCTCGACTCGGAGGCCTTGAGCGCGGCCAGCCAGTCGCCATTAGCCATTTCGCCGGAGGCGGACCTGGTGGCGGTGACGGCGCGATCCGAGCGGATATTCTGCGCCGGTGCATCGGTATTGGCATTGGTCGATGCCGAAGGCACCAGCCCGGCCAGCAGACGGTCGGCCAGTTTCGGCGGCAAGGCCAGGCGACGCTGGTTGAGCAGTTCCATGTCGTTACGATGACCACCCTCGCCCGCCCCTTGCGGTGCGTTGACGGCCCGCGAAGCCCAGAGCGGACGCTGGCCGCTCTGGCGCGACAAAGGTCCATTGGTGGGCAATGTTCCGGCAGCCACCGGGGTGGGCACTGCCTTGACCTTGTCCAGCGCCTCTTGCTGCTTGGCAGCCGACGCAGCGGCCGCTTCGCCCGGCGCCAGCGGTTTGTTCTTGGACATCTGGCGCAGCAGGACATCGGCCAGGCCGATACCGCCACCCTCGCGAGACATGGAAACGGCCAACTGCTGGTCGTACATTTCCTGATACTGCTTGGCCTCAGGCGTATTCATGGGGTTGTCCTTGCCCAATGCCTCGGTGGCAGAGCGCATGGACTTGAGCATTTCGCCAAGGAACAGCGACTCGAATTCCTGGGCCACTTTGCGCAGGTTGCCGTCGCTGTTCTTGTCGCCAACCTTGAGCTGGTTCAAGCGATTCAGGTCCGAGTAGGAACCCGAATCTCCACTGATCAAAGCGCCCTTGCGCATATCCATGGCCCGTTCCTCAAATCACGATCAGGTCGGCTTGCAACGCGCCGGCCTGCTTCAAGGCTTCGAGAATCGCCATCAGGTCGCCCGGTGCCGCGCCGACCTGGTTCACCGCCCGGACGATTTCATCCAGGGTAGTGCCCGGGCCGAACTTGAACATCGGCTTGGCTTCCTGTTCGGCATTGACCCGCGAACGGGGCACGACGGCAGTCTGCCCATTGGACAACGGGCCCGGCTGGCTCACGATCGGATCTTCGGTGATGGTCACGGTCAGGCTGCCATGGGTCACGGCCGCCGGCGAAACCTTGACGTTCTGGCCAATCACGATGGTGCCGGTGCGCGAGTTGATGATGACTTTCGCCACGGCCTGGCCCGGATCGACCTCGAGGTTTTCCAGGATCGACAGATAGTCGACCCGCTGGCTCGGATCCAGGGGCGCGGTGACACGGATCGAGCCGCCGTCGATGGCCTGGGCCACGCCTGGGCCGAGCATGTCGTTGATCTTGTCGACGATGCGTTTGGCGGTGGTGAAGTCGGACCGATTGAGGTTCAGCGTCAGGCTGTTGCCCTGGTTGAAACCGCTCGGCACCGCACGCTCCACCGACGCACCGCCAGGGATGCGACCGGCCGACGGAACGTTGACGGTGATCTTCGAGCCATCGCGCCCTTCGGCGTCGAAACCGCCCACCACCAGGTTGCCCTGAGCGACGGCGTAGACGTTGCCGTCGATACCCTTGAGCGGCGTCAGCAGCAAGGTGCCGCCTCGCAGGCTCTTGGAGTTACCGATGGACGACACGGTGATATCCACCTGCTGACCGGGCTTGGCGAACGCCGGAAGATCGGCACTGATCGATACCGCCGCGACGTTTTTCAACTGGACGTTGCCCGAGCCTGGCGGCACCTTGATGCCGAACTGAGACAACATGTTGTTGAAGGTCTGCAGGGTGAACGGGGTCTGGGTGGTCTGGTCACCGGTACCATTGAGACCTACAACCAGGCCGTAACCGATCAACTGGTTCGAACGCACGCCGGAAATGCTGGCGATGTCCTTCAGGCGCTCGGCATGAGCAGTGAAGGCTGCCGACATCACCAACGCACCCATCAACAGCTGTTTGAGGTTCAACCGCTTAAGATTCAACTGGGCCACCTAGAAAGGGAACTTCGGGCTGAGGAAGAAACGGTCGAACCAGCCCGGCTGACTCGCATCGGCAAAGGCACCGGTACCCGAATACGTGATGCGCGCATCCGCCACACGGGTGGAGGAAACGGTGTTATCGGTGGCGATGTCGTCGGCGCGAACCATGCCGGCGATGCGCACCAGTTCGTCACCCGTATTGAGCGTCAGCCACTTCTCGCCGCGCACGACGATGATGCCGTTGGGCAACACATCGGCGACGGTCACGGTGATGGAACCGGTGAGGCTGTTGCTCTGGCCGGACTTGCTGTCGCCCTTGGTGGCCCGGTCGGAGCCGTAACCGGCGTTGAGGCTCAGGTCGTTACCGCCGATCGGGTTGTTGGTGGTCAGGCTGGAGCCGAACAACGAGGTGAGGCCGACACTGGTGTTGCTGGTCTTGTCCACCTGGGAGTTGGCGTTCTTGCTCGCCTGGGTCCGCTCGTTCAGGGTGATGGTGATGATGTCACCCACCCGGAATGCCTTGCGGTCGCTGTACAGGTTCTGTTCGAAACCGGCCTGGTAGATCGAGCCATTGTTGGCAGCGGCCGGCAACGGCGTGCGCGGCAACACCGGAGCGTAGTACGGGTCATTGGGCCTGGGCGTTGGCGCGACACACCCCGCGAGCGCGGTGATCCCACTCAGTGCCAGTACAGATACAAAGCGTTTCATGACCCTACCTCTCGGTGTTACAGGCGACCTTGAGGCCGCCCTATAGAAGTGATTACAGATTCTGCGTGACGAACGAAAGCATCTGGTCGGCGGTGGAGATCACCTTGGAGTTCATTTCGTAGGCACGCTGGGTGGTGATCATGTTGACCATCTCCTCAACGGTGCTCACGTTGGACGTTTCCAGGGTGTTCTGCAGCGTGGTACCGAAACCATTCAAACCCGGGGTGCCGATTTGCGGCGCACCACTGGCAGCGGTTTCCAGGAACAGGTTGTTGCCTACCGCTTGCAGGCCGGCCGGGTTGATGAAGTCGGCGGTCTGCAGGTTGCCGATCACTTGCGCGGCCGGGTTGCCCGCCACGGTGATGGACACGGTGCCGTCGCGACCCACGGTGAAGGTCTGGGCATTGTTCGGCACGACAATGGCGGGCTCCAGGGCAAAACCGCTGGCATTGACGATCTGGCCATTGGAGTCGAGGTGGAACGTACCGTCGCGGGTGTAGGACGTGGTGCCGTCCGGCTGCAGAATCTGAAAGAAACCGCGACCGTCGATGGCCATGTCCAGCGGCTGCTCGGTGGTTTGCAGGCTGCCGGCGGTGAAGTTTTTCTGCGTGCCGACAATGCGCACACCGGTACCGACTTGCAGACCCGACGGCAGTTCGCTGTCCTGGGTCGACTGGGCACCTGGCTGACGCTTGACCTGGTACAGCAGGTCCTGGAATTCGGCACGGTCACGTTTGAAGCCCGTGGTCGAGACGTTCGCCAGGTTGTTGGAAATGGTGGTCAGGTTGGTGTCCTGGGCGGACAGACCTGTTTTGGCAACCCATAGAGCCGGAAGCATTCGATTCTCCTCGTACGCCTGATTTTCGGCGCGACGCTTTAATTAATGGTTAGATCTGCAAGACCCGAGCCATGGCCTCGTCGCCTTCTTTGGCGGTGTTCATCATCTTCACGTGAAGCTCGAATTGCTTGGCCAGGGCCAGCACCGAAGTCATCTCGTCCACAGCATTGACGTTGCTCGCTTCCTGGAACCCCGACACCAGTTGCACGTTGGCGTCGACCGGTGCCGGCTGGCCGTCCTTGGTACGGATGGAACCGTCCAGGCCCTTGGTCATGTTCTTGAGGTCCGGGTTGACCAGCTTGATGCGGTCCACTTCCGCCATCACGCGCGGGCCTTCGCCCATGGCGCGGATACTGATGGTGCCGTCCTGGCCGATTTCGATTTTCTGCTCCGGTGGCACGGCGATAGGACCGCCGTTGCCCATCACCGGCATGCCGTTGCCGGCCCGCAGCACGCCCAGGGCGTCGACGTTGAGGCTGCCGGTGCGCACGTAGCTTTCACCGCCATCGGGGTTCTGCACGGCCATCCAGCCCGGCCCGCTCACCGCCACATCGAGGTCGCGGCCGGTTTCAACCAACGCACCCGGGGTGAAGTCAGTGGCTGGCCGCTCGGACATGGCAAATGCCCGCGCCGGAAAGCTGTCGCCGAATACCGGCATCGAACGCGCCTGCTCCAGGTCTTTCTGAAAACCATTGGTGGAGATGTTCGCCAGGTTGTTGGCATGGGCCCGTTGGGCCAGCGCGTTCTGGCTGGCGCCGGTCATTGCCACATAAAGGTACTTGTCCACTCTCGTTCCTCTGCGTGCCGGACGTTTGCCGCCCACTGCTGTACTGCTCAGCCATAAGCAATTTGCAGACCAACTTTTTTCTGGCGGCTCGCGGCCCGGCAAACAAAGGACTTGCGGGGGTTTGTGGGGAAAGAGGGAATGTCCCGGAGACGAAAAACCGGCGGTATCATGCCGCTGAAAGGCAAAGGATTACCGGGATGGACAGACTCACTAACCCTTGTGGCGAGGGGATTTATCCCCGCTGGGGTGCGAAGCGCCCCCAGACCAGACCTGTCGACTCGATAAGACTAGTAAACCGAGTCGCCTGATTTAGGGCTGCTGCGCAGCCCAGCGGGGATAAATCCCCTCGCCACAAGTAACGGATTACATTCCAGGCTCTTTACCCACCTCATACTCGCGCAACTTATTGGCAATGGTGGTATGGGAAACCCCCAGTCGTTTGCCCAGTTGCCGGCTGCTGGGATGTTCGGAGTAGAGCCGTTCCAGTACCGCCTTCTCGAATCGCCCGACAATCTCGTCCAACCCGCCATCCAGGGAGAAGTCGCCCAGGGGCTGGCGCACGCCGTAGTCCGGCAGGCGAATATGCTCGGCCTTCACCGTCCCCCCATCGCACAGGGAGACGGCCTGGAACAGCACGTTTTCCAGTTGCCGGACATTGCCGGGCCAATGGTAATGACTGAGGCGATCCATCGCCGCCGGGGCCAGCTTCGGCAGCGCACAGCCGATCTGGCGACTGGCCTGGTCGAGAAAGTGCTCCACCAGCGGCGCCAGGCCATCGAGGCATTCACGCAACGGCGGGATGTGCAGGGACAGGACATTCAAGCGGTGATACAGGTCCTGGCGAAATTCCCCTCGAGCACAGAGCTCAGACAAATCCACCTGGGTCGCGCAGATCACCCGGACATCCAGGTACACCTCTTCATCGCTGCCCACCCGACGGAAGCAACCGTCCTGCAAAAAACGCAGCAGTTTCACCTGCAGGCGCGGGCTCATTTCCCCCACCCCGTCGAGAAACAAGGTGCCGCCAGCCGTCAACTCCAGCAGACCCAGCTTGCCTTCGGCACGGGCGCCTTCGAAGGCGCCAGGACCGTAGCCGAACAGTTCCGTCTCGGCCATGGACTCCGGCAGCCCGGCACAGTTGAGCGCCATCAGCGGCGACTGCCCGCGCGGGCTCGCCAGGTGACAGGCCCGGGCCAGCAACTCCTTGCCCGTGCCGGTTTCGCCTTCGATCAATAGCGGCGCGTCCAGCGGGGCCATGCGCCGGGCTTCGCGGACCACCGCGGCCATCACTTTCGAGCTCTGGAAGATGCTGTCGAAGCCACGCAGTTCCTGCTTGCGCACGTTATAGATACGCTCACCAACCCGGTCGGCCCGATGCAGCGTCAATACCGCACCGGCCATGGCCTCGCTGTCGTCATGCTCCGATTGCAGCGGGGCAATATCCGCCAGGAACACATCGCCCTTGACCTTGACCCGCAGCCCATTGATGCGCGACTGGTTGGCACGCACCAGCTCCGGCAGGTCGAAATCCTCGGCGTAGCGAGATAGCGGAATCCCCGGCACCTCGTCCACCCGCACCCCGAGCAACTGCGCCGCCGCCCGGTTCGCCGCGACGATGGAGCCGCCCATGTCGATGGACAACACCGGAAACTCCAGGGCGCCGAGCAACGCATTGAGCTCCATGTGTCGACGCTCGCTGGGCATCAGCCCTACCCGCTTGACGCCGAACACACCGGCAATGCCTTCGAATTTCGGACGCAACGCCTGGAATTGAATGTTGATCAGGTTCGGGCAGTGCAGGTAGATCGCATTGCCATGCTCACCGCCGACTTCGCCCCGGGCGACGTTGATGCCGTACTCCACCAGCAGGTTGAGAATGTCCCGCAGGATGCCGATGCGGTTCTGGCAATGGACTTTGATGCGCATATGGAGGCCTGGGAGCTCGTTGTAAGGAGTTTTTTCTGAGGCTGAGTGCAAATAACCGTCAAGATTATGTGACAGTTGTAGGCCATTTCCTAGCTTAGAATCCAACCAGCGCCGGATCGCCGCTCCATACGTAACGAAAACTTTACGAAATCTGCCCATGCAACTCGAACATCTCGCCGCTGCCCCCGCTGCACATTCACCTGCTTCGCGCTATCTCTAACGCATCGCTGGACATAACAACAAACAGTCTTCCCCTTGAGGGAATCAGCAGGAGAGCAGCATGAAGCAGACGCAGTACGTGGCTCGCGAGCCCGATGCGCAAGGTTTTATCCACTACCCCGCCGAAGAACATGCGGTGTGGAACACGCTGATCACCCGCCAGCTGAAAGTCATTGAAGGCCGTGCGTGCCAGGAATACCTGGACGGTATCGACAAGCTTGGCCTGCCCCACGACCGCATCCCGCAGTTGGGCGAAATCAACAAAGTGCTGGGCGCGACCACGGGCTGGCAAGTGGCCCGGGTACCGGCGCTGATCCCCTTCCAGACCTTCTTCGAATTGCTCGCCAGCAAACAGTTTCCGGTGGCGACCTTCATTCGCACCCGGGAAGAACTGGACTACTTGCAAGAGCCGGACATTTTCCACGAGATCTTCGGCCATTGCCCGCTGCTGACCAACCCCTGGTTCGCCGAATTCACCCACACCTATGGCAAGCTCGGCCTGCAGGCGTCCAAGGAAGAGCGTGTCTACCTGGCGCGCCTGTACTGGATGACCATCGAGTTCGGACTGGTGGAAACACCGCAGGGCCGACGCATCTACGGTGGCGGCATCCTGTCTTCGCCCAAGGAAACCGTGTACTGCCTGTCGGACGAGCCGGAGCACCAGGCCTTCGATCCGCTGGAAGCCATGCGCACGCCTTATCGCATCGACATCCTGCAACCGGTGTATTTCGTCCTGCCAGAGCTCAAGCGTCTGTTCGACCTGGCCCATGAGGACATCATGGGCATGGTCAAGCGCGGTCGGGAACTGGGCCTGCACGCACCGAAATTTCCGCCGAAAGCCGCCTGAATGGCGTTTTTTGATCCCAAGTGAGTCTGTTGCACCGCGCGACTTTGCTTTAGCGTGAGTGCATCGACGTTCTACCCCTATTCGATCCAGGAACACACCATGAACACTCTGAACCAAGCCCATTGCGAAGCCTGCCGTGCCGACGCCCCACAGGTCAGCGACGAAGAACTGCCAGTACTGATCAAGCAGATCCCGGACTGGAACATCGAAGTGCGCGACGGCGTGATGCAGTTGGAAAAGGTTTTCCTGTTCAAGAATTTCAAGCACGCCCTGGCATTCACCAACGCCGTCGCTGAAATCTCCGAGGCCGAAGGCCATCACCCAGGCCTGCTCACTGAGTGGGGCAAAGTCACCGTGACCTGGTGGAGCCACTCCATCAAGGGCCTGCACCGCAACGACTTCATCATGGCCGCCCGCACCGATGACGTGGCCAAGACCGCCGAGGGCCGCAAGTAATGCATTTCGACGCCATCGGCCGGGTGCCCGGCGACCCGATCCTCGGCCTGATGGAGGCCTACGGCGCGGACAGCAATCCGAACAAGTTCGACCTGGGCGTGGGCGTCTATAAAGACGCCCAGGGCCTGACGCCGATTCTCGAATCGGTGAAACAGGCCGAGCGACGGCTGGTGGATCATCAGACCACCAAGACCTACATCGGCGGTCATGGCGACGCCGCTTTCGGGCGGTTGATCACTGCGCTCGTCTTGGGTGCCGACGCCCGGCAGATCGCCGAACAACGCGCCGGTGCCACCCAGACCCCGGGCGGCACCGGCGCCCTGCGCCTGAGTGCCGACTTCATTGCACAGTGTCTGCCAGGCCGTGGCGTATGGCTGAGCAACCCGACCTGGCCGATCCACGAAACCATTTTCGCCACCGCGGGCGTCAAGGCCAGCCACTACCCCTACGTGGGCAGCGACAATCGCCTGGATTTCGAGGCGATGCTGGCAACCCTCAACCAGGCACCGAAGGGTGATGTGGTCCTGCTGCACGCGTGCTGTCACAACCCTACCGGTTTCGATCTGTCCCAGGATCAATGGCGCCAGGTACTGGAGGTGGTGCGCAGTCGTGAGCTGTTGCCGCTGATCGACTTCGCCTACCAGGGCTTCGGCGAAGGCCTGGAACAGGATGCCTGGGCAGTCCGGTTGTTCGCCCAGGCATTGCCCGAGGTGTTGATCACCAGTTCCTGCTCGAAGAACTTCGGCTTGTACTGCGATCGCACCGGTGCGTTGATCGTCTGCGCCCGCGACGCCGACAAGCTGGTGGACATCCGCAGCCAACTGGCCAACATCGCCCGCAACCTGTGGTCGACACCGCCGGATCATGGCGCAGCGGTGGTGGCGACGATCCTGGGCACTCCGGAACTCAAGCGTCTGTGGGCCGACGAAGTGGAAGCCATGCGCCTGCGCATCGCCCAGCTACGCAGTGGCCTGCTGGACGCCCTCGAACCCCACGGCCTGCGGGAGCGCTTCGCCCATATCGGGGTGCAACGCGGCATGTTCTCCTACACCGGCCTGGCGCCCGAGCAGGTCAAGCAATTGCGTGAGCGGCACAGCGTATACATGGTCGGCACGGGGCGGGCCAACGTGGCTGGCATCGATGCGACACGCCTGGACCGGCTGGCCGAGGCGATTGCGGACGTTTGCAAATAACTGCTGTACCTGCATAACCCTGTGGGGAAGGCTTTATCTGTGGCGAGGGGATTTATCCCCGTTGGGCTGCGAAGCAGCCTCAAAATCAGTCACTGCGGTGTGTCAGATTACTTCTGATGTAGGCAGTTTGGGGGCTGCTGTGCAGCCCAGCGGGGATAAATCCCCTCGCCACAAAAGCTCGTCATTCCATCACTGCAACCCAGTCCACTCGCGAACGAATTCAGCAATGTCTTCCTTCGGTGCCGTCCGCGCTTCTTTCTGCGGTGTGCCCAGGTACAGGAACCCGATCACCTCCTCCCCCACGTCAAGACCCAGCCCCTTGGCCACGTGCGGCGAGTACGCCAGTTCACCCGTGCGCCACACGCCACCAACGCCCTGGGCATACGCCGCGAGCAGGATCCCGTGGGCGGCGCAGCCGGCGGCCAGCAATTGCTCGGCTTTCGGGACTTTGAAATGGTCCTGTAAACGAGCGATCACCACCACGACCAATGGCGCACGCAGCGGGCCATTGAGGGCCTTTTCCACAACCGCCTCGGACACCAGTGGATCATTGAATCGCGCCGCGTCCGCCAGCAGTTCGCCCATGCGATAACGCGCCTGCCCTTCGACCGTCAGAAAACGCCATGGCCGCAATTGGCCGTGGTCAGGAGCGCGCATCGCCGCGGCGAACATGACCTCCCGTTGTTCAGGCGTGGGCGCCGGTTCCACCAGGCGTGGAACGGAAACACGGTTGAGCAAAGCATCGAGAGCCTGCATCGGGCCACCTCCCTGAAAAAATGTCTGGCTATTCTAGTGTCCTGTACGGCGAGTTAGTTAGCGCAAATTGGCCGCCGATGCACACGCCAGTCGCACCGGGCGCGGTTTACATGCCGCGAGCCGTCGGTAGAATGGCGCCCTTCCCTTCCAGCCCGAGCGGACTTCATGGCGTTGCCGACCCTGCGGATCATTGGCTTCATCATCGGCATCTTCCTGATCACCCTGGCGATCTTCATGGTCGTGCCCATGGCCACCCTGCTGATCTTCGAGCGCACCGGGGACATGCCTTCGTTCCTCTGGTCGAGCATGATCACCTTCGTCGCCGGCCTGGCCCTGGTGCTTCCCGGGCGCCCCGAGCACGTACACCTGCGCCCGCGAGACATGTACCTGCTGACGGTCAGCAGTTGGCTGGTGGTGTGCGTCTTTGCCGCGTTGCCGTTCCTGCTGACCCAGCACATCAGCTACACCGACTCGTTCTTTGAAAGCATGTCGGGAATCACGGCCACCGGCGCCACGGTCCTGAGCGGCCTCGACACCATGTCCCCGGGTATCCTGATGTGGCGCTCGCTGCTGCACTGGCTCGGCGGGATTGGCTTCATCGGCATGGCGGTGGCGATCCTGCCGTTATTGCGCATTGGTGGCATGCGCCTGTTCCAGACCGAATCCTCGGACCGCTCGGAAAAGGTCATGCCCCGCTCCCACATGGTTGCGCGACTGATCGTGGCGTCCTACGTCGGCATCACCATTCTCGGCACCCTGGCGCTCTGGTGGGCCGGGATGAGCCCGTTCGATGCCGTCAACCATTCGATGTCGGCGATCTCCACCGGCGGCTTCTCCACCTCGGACCTGTCCCTGGCCAAATGGACCGAGCCGGCGGTGCACTGGGTCGCCATCGTCATCATGATTCTCGGCAGCCTGCCGTTCGCCTTGTACGTCTCGATGCTGCGCGGCAATCGCCGGGCGCTGATCAAGGACCAGCAGGTCCAGGGCCTGATCGGCGTGCTGCTGGTGACCTGGCTGGTGCTCGGTACCTGGTACTGGGCGACCACCGACCTGCATTGGCTGGACGCGCTGCGGCACGTGGCCCTGAACGTGACCTCGATCGTCACCACCACCGGTTTTGCCTTGGGGGACTACAGCCTGTGGGGCAACTTCTCGCTGATGCTGTTCTTCTATCTGGGGTTCGTCGGCGGCTGCTCGGGGTCGACGGCCGGTGGGATCAAGATCTTTCGCTTCCAGGTCGCCTACATCCTGCTCCGGGCCAACCTCATGCAACTGATTCACCCGCGGGCGGTGATCAAGCAGAAATACAACGGTCACCGCCTCGATGAAGAAATCGTGCGTTCGATCCTGACGTTCTCGTTCTTTTTCGCCATCACCATCTGCGTGATCGCCCTGTTGCTGTCGCTGCTGGGAGTGGAATGGATGACGGCGCTGACCGGCGCGGCCAGCACGGTGTCCGGCGTCGGCCCGGGGCTGGGGGAGACCATTGGCCCGGCCGGCAACTTCGCGCCGCTGCCGGATGCAGCCAAGTGGATTCTGTCCGGCGGCATGCTGTTGGGCCGATTGGAGATCATCACGGTGTTCGTGTTGTGCATCCCGGCGTTCTGGCGTCACTGACCGGTTTGGCCAGCCTCGCTGCCCGGTATTCGCCGGGCGTGACATCGAACCAGCGGCGAAAGGCGCGAAAAAAATTGCTCGGGTCGGCAAACCCCAGCAGATAGGCGATCTGCAGCAAGGTCGTGGCCGGCTGCGCCAGGTACTGCTCGGCCAGCTCGCGACGGGTATCGTCGAGCAAGGCCTGGAAACTGGTGCCCTCTTCCTGAAGGCGCCGTTGCAAGGTGCGCTGGGACAGATGCAGCGCCTGCGCCACCACATCACGCTTGGGTTCGCCCTGGGGCAACAACCGACACAGCACCTGGCGCGCCTTGTGGGTCACCCGGCTTTCCGAAAAACGCGCCAGGTACTCACCGGCAAACCGGTCGTGGAGCTGTGCCATGGCCTCGTTGGCCGTGGGCAGCGGAGCCTCCATGTCGGCCCGCTTGAAGACCAGCGCGTCATAGGGTGCACCGAACACCAGCGGCGCGCAGAATGCCTGTTGGTAAGGTCCACGATCCACCGGTTCGGCCCCCTGGAATAGCACTTTGACCGGATGCAGGGTGCGTCCGGTCAGCCAGTTGCACAGGCTCAGCGCACAGGCCAGGGACGCCTCGGTACTTTGCCGGGTGGTTGGGAGATGATCGCCATGCACCGTCAGAACCAGGGCGTAGTTGCCTTCCAGCTGGCGGATGCTCACATCGGCACTTTCGGCAATGATCCGCTGGTAACGCACCAGCCGCTGGAAACCTTCGATCAACGTCCGGCTGGACATCAGGGCGTAGCCGACTACATGGAACGACGCCGGGCGCACCACCTTGCCCATGTTCAGACCAATGGCCGGGTTCCCGGACAGCTCCACCGCCAGTTGCCAAAGGCGCGTCATCGAATCCTGGGGGAAGCGGGCGTCCGGATCGTCCAGTGCCGAAAAATCCAATCCCAATTGCTGGAACAGCGCACGACAATCCAGGCCGTCCATTTCCAGCGCCTTGACAATCCCCAACGCCCAGCTTGAAGAAGTCGTTCGTTCACCCATGAGGTATCACTTGCATGACAAGCCGCAGAGTACGGCCGGATTTGCGAAGGATACTAAAGTGGCGCTCATTGTCACTGGCCGTTGCGGATGATCGCTCTAGACTTGAAGACAGGACAATCACCAAAGAGCCTGCAGTCTTGGAAAACACCCGACAATTCAAGAGCTTTGCTGACTTCTACCCGTACTACCTGGGAGAACACAGCAATAGCACCTGCCGACGACTGCACTTCATCGGCACCTCGCTGGTCATTCTGATTCTCACCCTGGCGCTTGTCGCAACCGCCTGGTGGTGGTTGATTGCCTTGCCGGTGGCCGGCTACGGCTTTGCCTGGGTCGGGCACTTCTTCTTCGAAAAGAACCGACCGGCCACCTTCAAACACCCGCTCTACAGCCTGCTTGGCGATTTCGTCATGTACCGCGACATGCTGCGGGGAAAGGTTCCGTTTTAGGAAAGAGCCATCCCCTCGCCACAGGCTCAGGCCGGTTCGGCGAGTTTGAGGGCCTTCAACTGGGCTTCGCGCGCCTGGGCATCCGCCAACCGGTACAACTCGATCGAGCCGTCCCAGTGTTCGATCAGCGCCGTACAGGATTCGACCCAGTCGCCGCAGTTGAGGTATTCGACCTCACCCACCTTGCGCATCTCGGCGTGGTGGATGTGGCCACACACCACACCATGCAATTCGCGCTTCACGCATTCATGGGCGATGGCTTCTTCGAAGTCGCTGATGAAGCTGACGGCGGTCTTGACCTTGTGCTTGAGGTACGCCGACAACGACCAGTAGCCGTAGCCATAGCGGGCCCGCCAGTGGTTGAGCCAGCGGTTCAGCGTGAGGGTGAACTCGTAGGCTGAATCCCCGAGAAACGCCAGCCAACGGTGGTAACGGGTGATGACATCGAACTGGTCGCCGTGAATCACCAGCAGGTGCCGGCCGTCGGCGGTGACGTGCACCGCCTCGTCCACCAGTTGGATATTGCCCAGGATCAGCTTCGAATAGCGGCGCAGGAATTCGTCGTGATTGCCGGTGACGTAGATCACCTCGGTGCCGCGCTTGCTCATGGTCAGCAAACGGCGGATGACGTTGGTGTGGGCTTGGGGCCAATACATGCCACCGCGCAGTTTCCAGCCATCGATGATGTCGCCGACCAGATAAATCTTGTCGGCGTGATAGCTCTTGAGGAACTGCGACAAATGCTCGGCCTGGCAATCCCGGGTACCGAGGTGCACATCGGATATCCACAGGGTGCGGACACGCTGCTTGCGGCTGGGTCTGGCGAGCTCGGCGCTGGTCATAAGCAACCCTCTGATCGTTTTCACCACTGTGCACACCGGCGGTTAATGGCCCATGACAAACATATGTCCATTACGTGACAAGGCAACGCGACACGCCTTCGGTGTATGCTGATGGCCTGCCCCGGGAGACCGCGATGAGACCGATCCTCACGCTGCGCCACTACAGCCACGACCTGATCGTCCACAGCCATAACCACGCCCAGTTGGTCTTCGGACTGTCCGGCACGCTGGACTTCGAGGTGGAGGGACGTGGCAGTCAGGTGGTGCAACAGAGTTTCGTGGTGGTGCCGGCCGGTGCCCATCATGCTTGCGGCAGCCCTCTCGGCAGCCATTGCCTGGTGCTGGACGTCCCGGGCGATGAGTGGGTCGGCCAATGCCTCGGGGATCACGCCGACGCCAGCCGTCGCTTGCTGGACAACACCGCCCGCCTGCCCCTGGATGCGGGACAAAGCCAATTGGTCAACTGGCTCGCAGGCAGTCCGGTGAATGACCCGCTGATCGCCCAGCAAGGTGCGGTACTGCTCCTGGCCAGCCTCAACGGCGCCCGCCAGGAAACCACCGGCCGCCGGCGCTTGCCTTACGCCGCCCTTGACGCACACATCGACCAATACGCCGCCTACCCGCTGCAAGTGGCGGACCTGGCTCGGATCGCGGGACTTTCCGGTGCTCGCCTGCATGCACGTTTCGTCGCCGAATGCGGGCAAACCCCTATGGATTACATCCGCAGCCGCCGCTTGCACAAGGCCGTAGCGCTGCTGCGCGACTCGGACCTGCCCATCGGTGAAATCGCCCACCGGGTCGGCTACAGCTCCCAGAGCGCCTTCGCCGCGGCGATACTGCGCGAATTCGGCACGTCGCCAGGCAAACTGCGACGCCAGCGCTAGCCTGACGCTAAAAAACGCCAGGATCGCGACAGACACCCACTCATCCAAAGGGTTTAAATATTGATCCCTGTGGGAGCGAGCCTGCTGGCGAATGCGGTGTGTCAGTTGATAGAAATGCTGACTGATCGGCCGCTTTCGCGAGCAGGCTCGCTCCCACAGGGAATAGTGATGGCTGATCTAAGGACTGCAATGACTCCCCGTACCGCCCTGGGCGCCCTGCACATTGGCGCACTGATGTTTGGCCTGACCGGTGTGTTCGGCAAACTCGCCGCCGCCTCGCCGGCGATCATCGTATTTGGCCGCGCCCTGTTTGCCGTGCTGGCCCTGGCGGCCTTCGCCCGCTTCGCCAGCAGCACCCCATGGCAGAAACTCCAGATACGGGACGGCTGGCGACTGCTGCTCAGCGGGCTGCTACTGGCCGGCCACTGGGTGAGCTTTTTCATCGCGGTAAAAATCGCCGGAGTGGCGATCGCCACACTGGGGTTTGCCAGTTTTCCGGCCTTCACGGTGCTACTCGAAGGGCTGATGTTTCGCGAGCGGATTCGGGCCAATGAAATCCTGCTGGTGGTGTTGGTAAGCATTGGCCTGGTGCTGGTCACCCCGGACTTCGACCTGGCCAGCGGCGCCACCACCGGCCTGCTGTGGGCTGTGGCGTCGGGGTTGCTGTTTTCCCTGCTGTCGCTGACCAACCGCGCCGGCGCAGGCGCTGTACCCCCCGTGCAGGCGGCGCTGTGTCAGAACCTGGTCGTCGGGGCATGCCTGTTGCCGATCGCCGCGCCACAACTGAGCGCGGTACGCCCGCTCGACTGGCTGTGGATCGGCCTGCTCGGGGTGTTCTGCACCGGCCTGGCCCATAGCCTCTTCGTCGCCAGCCTGAGCGTGATCAAGGCCCGCACAGCGGCGGTGGTGTTCGCCATGGAGCCGGTCTACGGCATCAGCGTGGCCTGGCTGCTGTTCGGCGAGACCCCGACCCTGCGCATGCTGCTGGGAGGCGTGCTGATCATCGCCGCCATCGTCGTGTCGAGCCAGCTAAGCGGCGCGAAGAAACCGGTGACAGGCAGCGAAGCCCCCTCTCACTGAACCCGGTCGTTGTGGCCCAGGTCCCGCTCCGGGTCGATCCGGTCGCGGACCCGTTGCTTGAGCACCTTGGCCTCGGGGAAACCGCCGTCAGCCTTGCGCTCCCAGATTTGCTCACCGTCGCAACTGATGTGGAACACCCCGCCGGTGCCCGGCACCAGGGACACCTTGCCCAAATCGTCACCAAAGGTACTGAGCAGTTCCTGGGCCAGCCAGGCAGCACGCAGCAACCATTGGCACTGGGTGCAATAGGTAATGATGACTTCCGGTTTTTGCTCGGTCATAGCAGGTCGACTCGTGGCTTCGAAGGCGCCGCCATGATACTCGCCTTTGACCCTTCGCCTCCGAGATAGACGATGCTCAATACCTGTGGGAGCGAGCCTGCTCGCGATGGCGGTGGGTCTGCTGGCATTGGTGTCGAATGTGCTGCCGCCATCGCGAGCAGGCTCGCTCCCACACGGGAAGCCGTGCCTTCAGCGAATCCCGGCCAGTAGCACTCGGGCGGTCTGTTTGAGGGGTTCGTCGCCTTCCTGGAGCAATTCTTCAAGCAGGGTGATCGCCGTCTTCAAGTCGCCATCATCGATGCAGTTCTGCGCCTGTTCCAGTTTTTCGGCGTGCTCCGGTGTTTCGGGCTCAAAGGATATGGCGTCCAGGGACAGTGAACCAGATTCAGGCTCGAGGGGCGGCAGCGCCTCCAGTTCCAGCGACTGCTCTTCATCGGCGAAACCGTCAAGAAAGGCATCGTCCAACGATTCGGTTTCCTGTGGCGCGCTCCACTGCAACTCCGGCTCGTCGAAGCCCGAGAGAGACAACGCCTCGGAGACTTCAACGACAGGCGTCGCAACGGCGGCTTTCCCCTCGGCACTGTCCTGTACATCGGCCAGGTCCCAGTTGCTCTCCATGGACAGGGCATCCAGATCCAGCTCGAATTCGTCGCCGGGCACCTGTACAGGCGCAGGCACCGGAACAGGGACTTCGAGGGCTTGAGGCTCTGGCGGCGCCACTGCGGGCGCGGTCACCATCGCGATCTTCGGATAGCGCCCGCGGATGTCCTCCAGCGTCCCGGCGTCGATACCCTGCGCCGCTAAATGATGTTCCTGGGCCTGAAAACCGATGGTGTCGCCCTGCTTGCCCAGCACCTCCAGCAACTTGAGGCCCAGGTCGGTGCGCTCCGGCTCCGCCAGCAATGCCGCGCGCAACAACCCCGCCGCTTCGGTGAAGCGGCCATAGGTCAGGTAGATCCCAACCCCTTCCAGCACGTCTCCCAACGGCGCATCACCGTTATTGAACGACGAAGCGACCTCGGGCTGCTCCGTATTGGTGGTCGATACATAGGTTTCAGCGCTGTCTTCGGGCATCGGTTCAGGGCGTTCCGGAATCGGCTGTGCGCCGGCCTGCTCCTGCCGACGACGGATGAACAGCAGCAACGCAAGCAATCCCAACAGCCCCACCAGCCCCGCCACCCACAGCCAATTGATGCCTTCGGGCTCCGGCTGATCTGCCGCCGGTTGTGGCGGCGTCACTGGCTGTGGCTCAGCCATCGGTGGCGGCGATGGCGGCACCGCCGACGTAACCGGGGCTGGCGCGACCTCAGCCAGTTGCGCCTGCAATTCACTGATCTGCTTACGCTGACCGGCGATTTCTTCGTCCTGGGCCTGAAGCCGGGCCTGCAACTCGTCGATGGTTTTCTGTTGCTGCTGGTTTTGCAGCACGCTGGCGGCCAGTTGCTCGTCGCCGGCAACGGCGGCTGGTGTGGCGGCGGTTTCCGCCGGGGATGGCAACACGGCCGAATCGGGCAGCAGCAGGCGCTGGCCGATAGAGAGTCGGTCACTGCCTGGGTTCAGCGCCTGGATCCCTTGCATGAGCTCATGGATCGACGCGCCACTGCCGGCATCGTGCAGGCGTTTGGCGATAACCCAGGGGTTGTCTCCCTGCACAACGGTGTAGCGCTTGCCCTGGGTCGCCGGGGGTGGCTTGATGGCCGGCGCAGAGGGGGGCGCCATCGAAGACCGGGAAACGGCGGCAGGCTCGTCGGAAGCGGGCACGACACCCGGTGTACCCGGCGGATCGATCAGCACGGTGTATTCGTGCAAGAGACGCCCGTTGGGCTGATTGAGTTGCACCAGGAAATTGAGAAAGGGTTCTTCCACCGGTTTGCTGGACGTGACCCGAATGAAACTGCGCTCGCCGCGCATCACCGGGGTAAAGCGCAGGTTAGTGAGGAAGAACACCCGCTCCACGCCGGCACGATTGAAGTCGTCCGGGCTTGCCAGGCTGGCCGACAGGTCACCCTCGCTGAGCCCGGCCGCATCGACCAGGGCGATATCGGCGCGCAACGGCTGGTTCAGGGCGGAATGAAGCGTGATCTCTCCCAGTCCCAGCGCAGACGCCAAAACCGGATACCCCAATGCACCCAAGACAACTGACACGTTGACCCAACTGCGCAACGTGGACTGCAAACTTTCAAGCATGGGTATCCCTTTCGATTCGAGCGCTTCCAATACGATCACCTAGTACTGGTTATAGTTCGCTAATCGCCGAATCTCAAAAGTCGGGGTATCGCCCATATACCTCAGGATTTTTCCAGATTGGCCAGGATCCTGCCGTGGACCCGCATGCACACCCGCATGTCCTCTTCGTCGATGCCTTCGAACAGCTCCCGGCGCAGCTGCGTGGCAATGGTTTCAATTTGTTCGATCAACGGCCGGGCCGGTGCGCAAAGCACGATTTTCTTGGCCCTGCGGTCCTCGGCCACGGCTTGGCGCTGCACCAGCCCCTGGGTTTCCAGGCTGTCGAGTAAACGGGCCAGGGTCGGCCCTTCGACGGCAACGCTCTGGGCCAGTTCACGCTGGGTCGGTGCGTGTTCGAAGCGGGCCAGGTGCAACAGCACCAGCCAGCGCGCCTGGGACAGGCCCAGCCCGGCCAGGCGCCGGTCCAGTTCGGCACGCCAGCCCCGGGACATCTGCGCCAGTTGCATGCCAAAACGGTGTTGATCGGTTAACGACATAAAAAACTCATCAGATCTGAAATAGGAGAAATACTAATTATTAGTCAGCTAAGCATGCACTTTGGATTCAAGCAAGGTCCGCCCCGTACTGAATCGTTAAAGGCATGCAACTTACTGATCAGACTTCAAATTCCGACTGCAACGCAGCCCTGACGCAATACAAGACACCTTCCGGCACCCGACCGGCGAACAGCGCTGCCACTTCCGCCACCGCTGGCAACTCGCCTTCGCCATCCAGAAACGCATCCTGGACCTCGCCCATCAGGTCCTCGGGCAGATCCAAGGCCTGTTCCAGCGACAATTGCTGCTGGCCAATGGCTTCGGCAAGCATCGTGTAGACGTTTTTTTCCGAGCACTGGAGCTGTGCGGCGATCTGCAACGGTGTCATGCCGGCCCGGGCCAGGGTGATGAGCTCATGGCGTACATCGGCCACCGCCTTCGGCGCCTCGGCCTCGCCACCCAGCACCTGGAGGAAGGCCTCGCCATAGCGCTCCAGCTTACGCGCGCCGACGCCGCTGACCCGGGCCATCTCCGCCAGGGAGGTGGGTTGGCTGCGCAGCATTTCCAGTAGCGTCGAGTCGGGAAAGATAACGTACGGCGGTACGGCATGTTCCTCGGCCAGCTTGCGCCGCAAGGCACGCAAGGCTTCCCACTGATCGCGCTCTTCGCCACGGACCAGTTGGCTGGCCTGGCTCTTGCTGCTCTTGACCGCAGTCGCCGGCTTGAGATCACGGCGCAGTTCGAGACTCACCTCGCCTTTGAGCAACGGCCGGCAGGTTTCGCTCAGCCGCAGGCCGCCGTAGCCCTCCAGGTCGATGTCCACCAGGCCACGGGCCACGAGCTGCCGGAACAGGGAACGCCATTCACTTTCGGAGCGGGCCTTGCCGACACCGTAAACCGATAGGTGCTGATGGCCGAAACTGCGGACCTTCTCGTTGTCCTTGCCCAGCAAGACATCCACCAGATGCCCCACGCCATAGCGCTGGCCGGTTCGAAAAATGGTCGACAACGCCTGGCGCGCCGGTTCGGTGGCGTCCCAAGTCTCGACGCCGTCGACACAGTTGTCGCAGTGCCCGCACGGCTGGGGCATGTCTTCGTCGAAATAGGCCAGCAAGGTCTGCCGGCGGCAGCGGGTTTCTTCGCACAGCGAGAGCATGGCATCGAGCTTGTGCTGCTCCAGGCGCTTGTGGCGTTCGTCACCTTCGGAGTTCTGCAACATCTGCTTGAGCATCACCACGTCTTGCAGGCCGTAGGCCATCCAGGCGTCGGCCGGCAAGCCATCCCGGCCGGCACGACCGGTTTCCTGGTAATAGGCCTCAAGGGACTTAGGCAGGTCCAGGTGCGCCACGAAACGCACGTTGGGCTTGTCGATGCCCATGCCGAACGCCACGGTGGCCACCATGATCAAGCCTTCCTCGTTGAGAAAGCGCTTCTGGTGATAGGCCCGCAGTTCGTTGGGCAGCCCTGCGTGATAGGGCAACGCCGGAAACCCCTGTTCACAGAGAAACGCCGAGACTTCGTCGACTTTTTTCCGTGACAGGCAATAGACGATGCCCGCATCGCTGCGCCGTTCGGCGAGGAACGCCAGCAACTGCTTGCGTGGCTGCTCCTTGGGCACGATGCGGTAGAAGATGTTGGGGCGGTCAAAGCTGGAAAGGAACCGCTCGGCGTCTTGCAAATGCAGGCGCTCGACGATTTCTTCCCGGGTCCGTTTGTCGGCGGTGGCGGTCAGGGCGATGCGCGGTACATCGGGGAACAGCTCCGCCAGTTGCCCCAGTTGCAGGTATTCGCGACGGAAATCGTGACCCCACTGGGACACACAGTGAGCTTCGTCAATGGCAAACAGGGCGATTTCCAGGCTCTGCAGGAAAGCCAGCATGCGCGGCTGTACCAGGCGCTCCGGGGCGAGGTAGAGCATTTTCAGCTCACCGCGCCGGATCCGCGCCGCCAAGTCCCGCTGCTGCTCGGCACTCAGGGTGGAGTTCAGCGAAGCCGCGGCGACGCCCAGTTCCTCGAGCGTCGCGACCTGATCGTCCATCAAGGCGATCAGCGGCGAAACCACCACCGCCAGACCGTTGCGCAACAACGCCGGGACCTGGAAGCACAAGGACTTGCCGCCGCCGGTGGGCATCAATACCAGGGCATCGCCACCGCTGGCCACGCGCTCAATAATGGCACCCTGACGGCCACGAAAACTGTCGTAGCCGAAGATGTCCTTGAGGACGCGTTGAGCCTGTTCGAGCATAGAAACTCCAAAAATCACCGAAACATCCCTGCAAGGCTGGTTCAGAACCGAACATGCTGCACCGGCAAATCGTAAGTGCGCATTTCGAACCGGTGGGACACCGCAGGGCATCACAAAGCGCCGCAGTATACCCGAGGCCTTCTGTGCAGAGGGTGTTGCTGACAGGAGGTGTTCAAGATCTGTAAGGCCTGACATTGCACTCTGTGGCGAGGGGATTTATCCCCGCTGGGCTGCGAAGCGGCCCTGAAGCCATACGCTCCGGTGTGTCAGGTAGATTGAGTTGCATGTTCTGGGGCCGCTTCGCAGCCCAGCGGGGATAAATCCCCTCGCCACAGGCAAATCAGCCAAGCGGCTGGCCTGGGCGCTCAAGAAGGCCTAGAATTCCCGCATTGTTTATTCCCCCAAGGTAGCCCGTAATGTCCTTCGCTGAGCAACTGACCCGCCTGCAAGTCTTCCTCGACGCCGATGAGCTGCACGACGAAGCACTGGACTACGTGGCCGCTCACGGCTACCTGACCGCCCTGTCGATCTGCTCCGAGCAGGTGCCGGACCGCGAGTGGATCGACGCCCTCTTCGCCGAAGAGCCGCATTACACCGACGAAGCCCAACGCATCGAAATCGAAGCCACGCTGGTCGGGCTCAAGGCGCACATTGCCCGTCAGCTGGCCTCCGACGAAGAATTCGAGCTGCCCTGCGAGCTGGACCTGGGCGATGACCCGGACGACTCGGAACTGCGCGGCTGGTGCATCGGTTTCATGGAAGGGGTGTTCCTGCGCGAAGCGGCCTGGTTCGAAACCGCCGAAGAGGAAGTCAGCGAAATGCTGCTGCCGATCATGGTCGGTTCCGGCCTGTTCGACGAACAACCGGAGTTCTCCGACATCGCCGCCGATGCCAACCTGATGGACGACATGATCGTACAGATCCCGGAAGCCCTCACCGCGTTGTACCTGCTGTGCAACGCTCCGGACGAGAAGCCGGCGATCCTCAAGCCTCGTCACCACTAAGACGCGGCCTATGGACAACCCCATAGGCAACCGCCCCCTGATGTTGCGCTACGTGCTGCTGGCCATCGGCTGGCTGAGCGTTGCATTGGGGGTGATCGGAATTTTCCTGCCGGTACTGCCCACCACCCCCTTCCTGCTGCTGGCGGCGGCCTGCTTCGCCCGCAGCTCGCCGCGTTTCTACCAATGGCTGGTGGAGCACCCACGACTCGGGCCGTGGATCAAGGATTACCTCAGCGGCAACGGCATCCCGCTCAAGGGCAAGGTCTACGCCATCGGGTTGATGTGGGCGAGCATTCTGCTGTCGTGCTACCTGGTGCCCTTGCCGTGGGCACGGGGGTTCATGTTGACGAGTGCGGTGTTGGTGACGGTTTATATCCTCAGGCAGAAAACACTGCGCAAGCCCTGAAGGCAGCGGGTCGGGCACTGGATAACGTCGAACAGCGCTAGCCACTCCGCCCTTGATCGTTCACACGCTCTGCGTGGGAATGCCTCAACGGACGCTCTGCGTTCGGCTCTTGGAGACGCAGAGCGTCCCAGGCTGCATTCCCACGCAGAGCGTGGGAACGATCAATCAACTGTGTTTATTGAGCTGTGGGACGCTGCTGGAGCGGGCTACACCGCCTTGCGCCATTGCCCACAACTACGCCAGAATCCGCCGGCTTGTGTGCCAGGAGGACAGGCTCTATCGTTTGTCCATCGCTGACAAATCAGTGATCGGGTTTGGTAGCCCGTATGCCACATGACATATAGCATCACCTTGACGATGGCTTTCTTGGCATCTGTTCAATGGTGGTCATGCATGGAGCTCAACCTTATGCCCAACACCCCGGATACCGACCCCACATCCTCTTACGACAAAGCCGCTGACCGCGCCCTCGACTTTTACCTGAAACCAAAACCGAGCGGGTCCGAGATCGATCCGCCTCCCGATCAGCTTTTTACCATCGTCAATGGTATCGAGACTGAAGTCCTGCTCGCCAACCTCAGCGAAACCCTGGCCTCGGCCAATGCCATGGTCAGTGATCTGGCCTTCGAGCTGAACGGTTCCCGGCGGCATGTGGCGTTGGGTATCCAGCAATTGATTGAACTGGGCGCATTGCTCGCGAACCGGGCACTGGACAACGTCGAACATCGCTAGCCACTCCGCCCTTGATCGTTCCCACGCTCTGCGTGGGAACGATCAACGGACGCTCTGCGTTCGGCTCTTGGAGACGCAGAGCGTCCCAGGCTGCATTCCCACGCGGAGCGTGGGAACGATCGAAACCCGGAAACGACGGGGTTTGCCGTTTCAACTCAGCTCATACCATATCCACCTTCAACGAATGATCATTCAACATCCCATTGATGATGGTCGCCGTGTCCGCCCCGCCCGCAATCATCCCCCCTGCGCCCGGTGTCACGCCGTAGTGGTTGGCGAGATCGACGCCGGCCAGGTCGATGGTCTGGTTCGGCGTCGCCCCGGCGGTGGCGCTGACGTCGATGCTGGTGATGACCGATGCGCCGCTGCCGGTGACGGTGAAGTGCAGATAGTCGTCCAGGGAGGCGCTGGTGCCGTTCTCTCCCAGCAGCAGTTGTGACAGGTCAAGTTTGTCGAGGCCGGGGGTGAAGTCGGTGATCACGTCATGGCCGCTATTACCTGCCATCCACTGGAAGGTATCGGCGCCGCTGCCGCCAGTGAGGGTGTTGTTGCCCAAGCCGCCGATCAGGATGTCATCGCCGCCACCGCCATTGAGCACGTCATGACCCAGTCCGCCGTCGATGCGGTTGTTGGCCCCGTCGCCGGTGAGGGTGTCGTTGAAGTTCGAACCGACGAGGTTTTCGATACCGCCCAGGGTGTCGGTACCGGCGCCTAGCGTGTTTTGCGCGGCGAGCAGGCCCAGGTTCACCGTGACACCGGCGGCGGCATGGGCGTAGCTGGCGGTGTCGTTGCCGGTGCCGCCATCGAGCAGGTCATTGCCGGCGCCGCTGTAGAGCAAGTCATTGCCCGCTCCGCCGTGCAAGGTGTTGTTACCCGAGCCGGCACTGAGGATGTCGTTGCCGTCTCCGCCGTTGAGGAGGTTGTCGCCATTGCCGGCCAACAACACGTCGTCTCCCGTAGTGCCGGTCAGGGTATGGCCGGACTGGTAGCTGATGCTCACTGCCGCACTGTCGCTGCCGCCGTGGTTATCGCTGGCGGTGTAGCTGCCGTGGTAATCCGGCGTGCTGTCCTGGGCGCCGGCATAGTTGACGGTCAGGGTCAGTTGGTAGTTTTCCGCGGCGTTGGCGTTGCCGCCACCAGGGTTGGGGATATTGGTGACGTGGATCTGGTAGTTGCCGTCCGCCGCTGCGGTGAACGAAGCCCCATCGTTGATCGCGATGAACGGTCCGCCATTGAGGGAGTATTCCATGGCGATATGGCCGGCCGACAGATTATGGTCCAGCGTCAGGGTTTCGCCCTGTTTGAGACTGATGTTGAGGCGGTCCTCATCGTTGGTATTGTTGTTGGACACCATCCCCAGTGCACCGCTGACCACCAGCACCGCGGTCATGGCGGCAGCGTTGGCGACAAAGGTACTGCGGTCGAGGTTGATCGACTGCACGTTGTTGCCGGTGAAGCTGACCGTGCCGGTGCTGCCGGTGAAGTCCGCGCCTTTGCCGACCCAACCGGTGTTGAAGCTGGTGGGTGACGCGGTCAGCGGATCGCCATTGGCGTCGCTGTCATTGCCCAGCAACAGTTCCCCCGGTACCACGATATTGCCCGACAGCACGTTGGTGATGACGTTGTCGTCCATCGCCACGGGTGGACTGTTGGGCACTACGTTGATCACCAGGCTGGAGCTTGCCAGGTCACCATCATTGTCGCTGACGGTGTAGACGATGTTTTCGCTGATCACCGTGCTGGTGGTGGTCTGGGAGGTGTAGCTGTACTCGCCGCTGTCGAGGTTGATCACCAGCGTACCGTTGTGGGCAGTGGCGATGCTCACGGTGTTGTTCAGGCTGTTGAACGTGCCATGGTCGGCCCCGCCACTGGCCGTCAATGCACCCTGGCCACCGTTGGCGGCCGGGTCATAGCTGTACGTGGTGCCGTCGACCACCAGGCTTTTGACATACCCGCCGTCGGCACCGAATGTACCGCCCTCGCCCAACAGGCTGCCGGTGACCGGCACACCTTGCACAGTGCCGGAAAGGACCGAATTGAGCTGGTTGAGATCGGTCACCACCACGGCGTCGGTGTTGGTATGGGTGCTGCCGTCGTAGGCCAGCGGGTCGAGGTTGGCATTGCTGACGCCGCTGCCCAGACCGATGGCGTAGTTCTTGATGCCGTTGGCGTCGAGGAAGGCCTTCCAGGCGGCTTCATCGGCCGCACCGGTTTCCTGCCCCGACGTCGGCTTGCCGTCGGAAAAGAAATAACCGATGTTCTGCGCCCCGGTCAGTTGTCCGGAGGTGACGAACGCGGTCTTGGCCGCCGCCACTGCCGCATCGTAGTTGGTCCCTCCGCCAGCCGTCAGGCTGGTGAGCAGTGTCTTGGCGGTGGCCACATCGACCCACACTGAAGTCTGGTCGGTGGCATTGCTACTGAAGGTCACCAGCTGGACCTTCACGTCTCCCAGGTCATCGTATTTATCGAGCAAGGCGCTGATGGCCTGCTTCGCCAGGTCCAGCCGCGACAGCCCCGGTACGCCGGAGTCATCGGCCATGCTGCCGGACACATCGAGCACGATCAGCAGGTTCGAATCGATCTCCACCGCCGTCACCGAACGTTCGGATGCAACAGCGGTGGGCACATCGTCGACGATGCTCACCACCAGGCTACCGGCAACGGTGTTGCCCAAAGAGTCCGTGGCCTGGTAGGTGAAGCTTTCGCTCAAGATGTTCGGGCCGTCATTGGCGTGGGGTGTCGTCGTGGCGGGCGAGGTCAGCGTGTAGGTGTAGGAGCCGTCAGGATGGAGCAGCAGTTGACCATAAGCCCCCGTGGCGTTGCCCACCAAGGTGAAGGTCACCGCGCCAGTGGCACCCGACACCGAACCGACAAGGCTGCCGCTGGCCGTTTCGCCGGTGCCGCTCGGGTCGCTGCCGGTAACAGCGCCGGGGGCCAGGTCCTGGCCATCCTGGTTCAGGTCGAGGGCTTTTTCGTAGACGGTCACGTCGTGGTCGGTTTCGGCGACAAGGCAGCTGTTGTGCACATCGATGGTGATGGTGGTGGTGCTCTCATCACCATCACCATCGCGCACGGTGTAGGTAAACACGTCCGTGGCGCCCGCTGCGCCGACGCTGTCCGGGTTGCTGTGGTAGACCGCGTTGCCATTGGCATCCAGAGTCAGGTAGCCGTAGGTGCCGTTGATCTGGGTGTTGAGACCGCCAACCGCCGGCGTGGATGTGTCGCTGCCACCCCGTACACCGATGACAGTACCGCCGTCGGCGCCGAGCACGTCATTGTCCAGCACGTTGCCGCTGACCGTCCCGCCCTCCACTACTGCGGCGGTGTCGCAATAAGCCTTGGGCACATCGTCGACGATGTTGATGACGATGGTGCTGGTGACAGTGTTGCCCAGGGAGTCCGTGGCCTGATAGGTGAAACTTTCACTCGTCACGTTCGGACCGTCGTTGGCATTGGGCGCTGTCGTGGCGGGCGAAGTCAGCGTGTAGGTGTAGGAACCGTCCGGGTTGAGCAACAACTGCCCGTGGGCACCAGTGGCGTCGCTTACCAGAGCGAAGGTCACTGCGCCTACGGCACCGATCACCGCCCCCACGAGACTGCCAGTGGCGGTTTCGCCGGTGGCGCTCGGGTCACTGCCAGTGACGGTGCCAGGGGCCAGGTCCTGGCCGTCCTGATTCAGGTCGAGGGCTTTTTCGTGGACGCTGATGTCCTGATCAGGTGTGGCGACCAGGCAGACGTCGTGCACGTCGATGGTGATGGTGGTCGTACTTTCATCGCCATCGGAATCACGCACGGTATAGGTGAACACGTCCGTGGCGCCGGGTGCGCTGACGGTGTCCGGATTGCTGTGGTAGACCGCATTGCCATTGGCATCCAGGGTCAGGTAACCGTAGGTACCGTTGATCTGTGTGTTGAGGCCGCCAATCGCCGGGGTCGAGGTGTCATCACCGGCGCGTACGCCGATCACCGCGCCACTGGCAGCAGGCCCATCGGCACCGCCCACGTCGTTGTCCAGGACATTGCCGCTGACCGTCCCGCCTTCATTCACCGAGGCGGAATCGGCGTGGGCGGTGGGCAGGTCGTCGACGATGTTCACATCGAGATTACCGGTTGCCGTAGTGCCGTTGTCATCCGTGGCGACGACGGTGAATTGCTCGCTGAGGCTGTTGGCGCCGTTGGCGTTCGGGTGGGCTTCGTTGTCCAGCAGGGTGTAGCTGTAGCTGACCACTCCGGTGGCCGCGTTGAAGCCGGTGATGGTCAGGGTGTTGCCCAGCGCCGTGGTGATGGACTGTGGAAAACCTGCCGCCACCCCGCCGCTGACGACAGTGATGCCGCCGACGCTCAAGGTCTGCACGCCATCCAGCGCGGTCACGGTGAAGGTGCCGCTTTGGGTCAAGGCCGGCGCATCTGGACTGCTGCCGT